>JADKCI010000004.1:0-300000 GCA_016714645.1 Chromatiaceae bacterium
GCCGTAGTCAGCGTCACCCAGATCAACACCGGTGCCGCCGTCGCTGGCTGGCAGCTCGCCACCAATCTGCAGGCCCCCGGCGTGGTCCGCGCCTCCCTTGCCGGTTCAACACCCCTCGCCCCTGGCGTGGGACTGGAGTTGTTGACCCTTGACCTCAGGGCTGAAGGCGCCGCTGGCAGCAGCTCTGCCCTCAACCTAACCCGGGGCGATATCGACGAGCTCACTGGCATTCTTAGCGACGGCGAAGTCACCATTGCCTCCCCCCGTTCCAGCCTCAATGTCGACAAGGACGGCACCGGCACTGGCAGCGTCGCCAGCAGCCCCGCCGGTATCGACTGCGGCAGTGATTGCAGTGAGCGGTATGTGACTGGCACCGTCGTCACCCTCACCGCCACGCCCGCCAGCGACTCCTCCTTCGTCGGCTGGAGTGGCGGCGGCTGTTCCGGCACTGGTACTTGCGAGGTGACGATGAGCATCGATCAGAACGTCACCGCCAGCTTCACCAAGGCCCTTAATCCTACTGTCACCGTCACCGCCAGAGATGCCAGCGCCAGCGAGGCCGGCCTCACCACCGGCACCTACACCTTCAGCCGCACGGGGAGCACCAGCGCCGCCCTCGCCGTCGCCTATACCGTCAGTGGCACCGCCACGTCCGGCAGCGACTACCAGTCCCTGGGCACCAGCGTCAACTTCGGCGCTGGGGTTACCAAGGTCACCAAGACCCTCACCCCCCTGCAAGACACCCTACAGGAACTCCCCGAGAGCGTGATCGTCACTCTCAAGCCGGGTACCAGCTATGCCGTCGGCACCCCCGGTAGCGCCACGGTGACCCTCACCAGCGACGGTCAGCCGCCGCCGGCGCCACCGCGTCCCAAGCCCCTCACCCCCTGCGACCCCCTGCAGGAACTCCCGAGCGTGATCGTCACCCTCAAGCCGGTACCAGCTACGCCGTTGGCACCGCGCGCCACGGTGCCCTCACCAGCGACGAAGTGGTCACCCAGACCGTCACCGTCCGCTACGATAACAGCGCCACCGAGGCCGGCCTCCCACCGGCACCTTTACCTTCAGCCGCAGCGGCAACACCGCCGCCGCCCTCACCGTCGCCTATCCACCAGTGGCACCGTAGCGACTACCAGTCCCTGGGCACCAGCGTCAACTTCGGCGCTGGGGTTACCAAGGTCACCAAGACCCTCACCCCCCGGCAAGACACCCTACAGGAACTCCCCGAGAGCGTGATCGTCACCCTCAAGCCGGGTACCAGCTATGCCGTCGGCACCCCCGGTAGCGCCACGGTGACCCTCACCAGCGACGAAGTGGTCACCCAGACCGTCACCGTCGCCGCTACCGATAACAGCGCCACCGAGGCCGGCCTCACCACCGGCACCTTTACCTTCAGCCGCAGCGGCAACACCGCCGCCGCCCTCACCGTCGCCTATACAGTCAGTGGCACCGCCACGTCCGGTAGCGACTACAGGTCCCTCGGCGCCAGCGTCAGCTTCGCCGCCGGTGCCACCAGTGTCACCAAGACCCTCACCCCCCTGCAAGACCCCCTGCAGGAACTCCCCGAGAGCGTGATCGTCACCCTCAAGCCGAGTACCAGCTACGCCGTTGGCACCCCCGGCAGCGCCACGGTCACCCTGACTAGCGACGATTAGGAGCAGATGACGTCGTTGCCAACTGAAGCTCTTAATTGCTGCGATTGGCCCGGGTGATCGCCCGTGGCGAAGAAGCCTTCGAGGGTCGGGAAGCGACCCTCGATTGGCTCAACCAGCCCAATGCCGCCCTGGGTGGTGGTACCCCTTATGTGTCTGCTGGAAAGGGATATCGGCACCGAGAACGCCATGGATAACCTGGGGGTGTATCGAACACGGCGTTTACGCCTGATGCTCGGTTCTGGTTCTGAACCCGCTCCAGTTCAACCCCGCCGGCGTGCGGCCACCCGCAGGCGCAGGGCGTTGAGGCGGATAAAGCCGGTGGCGTCACCCTGGTTGTAGGCGCCGGCATCCTCCTCGAAGGTGGCGATATTGGTATCGAAAAGGCTGTTGGTGTCGGACTTGCGGCCGACGGCCATGACGTTGCCCTTGTAGAGCTTGAGGCGCACCACGCCGTTGACCACTTGCTGGGTCTGGTCGATGGCGGCCTGGAGCATCTCTCGCTCCGGGGCAAACCAGTAGCCGTTATAGACCAAGCTGGCGTAACGGGGCATGAGCTCGTCCTTGAGGTGGGCGGCCTCGCGGTCCAGGGTGAGGGACTCCATGGCGCGGTGGGCCTTGAGCAGGATGGTGCCGCCGGGGGTCTCGTAGCAGCCGCGGGACTTCATGCCCACGTAGCGGTTCTCGACGATGTCGCTGCGTCCGATGCCGTTGGCGCCACCAATGCGATTAAGTTCCGCCAGGAGCTGGGCCGGGCTCATTACCTGGCCATCGATGGCGACCGGGTCGCCCTTCTCGAAGGTCAGCTCAAGGTAGGTCTGCTGGTCCGGGGCCTGCTCCGCTGGTACCGTCCAACGCCACATGTCCGCCCCCGGCTCGACCCAGGGGTCTTCCAGGTCATAGCCCTCGTAGGAGATGTGCAGCAGGTTGGCGTCCATGGAGTAGGGCGACTTGGTGCCATCGCGCTTCATCTCCACGGCGATGCGGCGGCTGGCGGCATAGTCCATGAGCTTTTCGCGGGACAGCAGGTCCCATTCGCGCCAGGGGGCGATGATTTTGATCTCGGGGTTGAGGGCGAAGGCGGTCAGCTCGAAGCGCACCTGGTCGTTGCCCTTGCCGGTGGCGCCATGGGCGATGGCGTCGGCGCCGGTGGCGGCGGCGATCTCGATCAGGCGCTTGGCGATCAGGGGCCGGGCGATGGAGGTGCCCAGGAGATATTCACCCTCGTAAAGGGCGTTGGCCCGGAACATGGGGAAGACGAAGTCGCGCACGAATTCCTCGCGCAGGTCGTCAATGTAGATCTCCTTGACCCCGGCGGCCAGGGCCTTGGCGCGAGCCGGCTCCAGTTCCTCGCCCTGGCCGATGTCGGCGGTGAAGGTCACCACCTCGCAGCCGTATTCCTCCTGCAGCCATTTGAGGATGACCGAGGTGTCCAGGCCGCCAGAATAGGCCAGCACCACTTTCTTGATGTCGCTCTTCGCCATGGGGGACTCCCGCCTAACTTCGCAAAAGGGCGCAGTATATAGCGGCGGCCGGGCCTTGCGGAATGTGGTTGGCCTCATCGGAGGGTGGCGCCAGGCGATCAGGTCAAAAGCCTGGACTGGGGGACCCGGCAAGCCGAGCCTAAAGGTCATGCCACCCTGTGGAACTCGCCCGGATCAAGGCCAAGGTCAGAGCGCTGATGGGATTTGGTTAAGTGATTGACCTGTGCTCAACCCTTCAGGAAATCCACCAGGGTCTGGGTGAAGGCCTCGGGCTGGTCGGCATGGACCCAATGGCCGGCGCCGGGGATGGCGACGAGTTCCGCGCGGGGGAAGAGGGCGCGGATGTCTGGCAACTGGTTGGTGTTGACGTAGTCCGAATCCGCGCCGTGGATGAAGGCCGTCCGGCCGTGGAACTGGCGGTCCCGAGGGTCGGGAAAGGTCCGCAGCTCCTCCATGGCATCCGGTAGGGCGGCAAGATTGATGCGCCAGCTCCAGCCCGCTTCGCTCTTGCGGAGGTTCTGTAGCAGGAAGCCGCGCATCATGGGGTCGGGGATGGCGGCGGCGAGGCGGGCGTCGGCCTCGCGGCGCGAATCGATCGTCTTGAGGTTGAGCGCCCCCAGGGCCGCGATCAGGCGCCGAAAGCGGGAGGCATAGGTCACCGGGGCGATGTCTACCACCGCCAGGGCCTCGATCCGCTCCGGCCAGTTCAGGGCCAGCCACATGGCGACCTTGCCGCCCAGGCTGTGGCCGACCAGGCTGACGTACTCGATGTCCCGGCTGTCCAGCAGGCCGATAAGATCCTCGGCCATGGCCTCGTAGCTCAGGATCGGGTCATGGGGTGACTGGCCGTGATTGCGGAGATCCGGGACGATCAGGCGCCGGTCCGCCCCCAGCAGCGAGTGCAGCCGGCCGACGATGGGGTGCCAGTTGACGGCGGAGCCGAAGAGGCCATGGATCAGGAGGATGGGTGTGGCCGGAGACGCTGGGTCACCGTAGCCGCGGTGAAAGAGGGGGATGGGCGGGGACAAGAGGGGTAAGGGGCGGCGGGGCGTCCGGCGAGGAGGCGAGACTCAAGGCGCGGAGGTTGCACCCGCCAAGGATAGGCCCGGAGTGCCTCCGGGCCATGATCCTCTATGGCTCATCGCCGGGGCGCGATCAGGCGGCGAAATTGGCGGCCACGAAGTCCCAGTTGACAATATGCCAGATGGTTTCCAGATACTTGGGACGAGCGTTGCGGTAGTCGATGTAGTAGGCATGCTCCCAGACATCCAGGGTCAGGAGGGCCTGCTTGCCAGAGGTCATGGGGGTGCCGGCGTTGGAGGTATTGAAGATCTCCAGGGAGCCATCGGCATTCTTGACCAGCCAGGTCCAGCCGGAACCGAAGTTGGTGGCGCCGGACTGGTTGAACTGCTTCTTGAACTCCTCGAAGGAGCCGAACTTGGCATCGATGGCCGCGGCCAGGGCGCCAGTGGGCGCGCCACCGCCGGTGGGGCTCAGGCAGTTCCAGTAAAAGCTATGATTCCAGACCTGAGCGGAATTGTTGAAGACGCCGCCGGAGGACTTCATGATGATGTCTTCCAGGCTCAGGGCCTCAAACTCGGTGCCCGGGATCAGGTTGTTGAGGTTGGTGACATAGGTCTGGTGATGCTTGCCGTAGTGGTACTCCAGCGTCTCCTGGGAGAGGGTGGGCGCCAGGGCATCCATGGCGTAGGGCAGGGCGGGCAATGAGTGAGTCATGGGTTATCTCCTGAAAAGTGGTATCGACTCGGCGCAAGATAGGCCCCCCCGGGCCAAAGCTCAAGCGCCAGCCCCCAGTAATTCACATCCTGGTCCAGATCGGCACCCACGGTAGCATGAAGGACCGGGTGTGCGGAGGGATCCGCAATGGCTTTGGGCGGATGATCAGGTGGTTTCCGCCCAGGCGCCCACCTGATGCCAGGGCAGAATGCGGGCCTGGGTGCGTGTCTGGGCCTCGCTGCCCGCGTAGATCAGGAGGGGCCGCAGGGCGGCGTCACCTGCCAGGGCGCGCCATTTGTTCAGGCCGGAAAAATAGTCGGGGTTGATGGTAGTCCCCGCCTTGATCTCGATAGGCAACAGCCGCTCGCCCTGGTCCAGGAGGACATCGATCTCGTTGCCGGCGCTGTCTCGCCAAAAATAGAGGTTCGAGGGCAGGCCGCGGTTGAAGCGACCCTTGAGCAATTCGGCGATGACCCAGGTTTCGAACAGGGCACCGCGCTGGGCATGAAAATGCAACGGCTCCTGGTTCTGGATACCCATGAGCCAGCAGGCCAGGCCGGTATCGAGGAAGTAAAGCTTGGGGGACTTGGTGAGGCGTTTGCCCAGGTTACGATGGTGGGGAGGCAGCAGAAACAGCAGGTAACTGGCCTCTAGGACTGACAGCCAGGCCTTGGCGGTGTGATGGGTGATGCCGCAATCATTGGCGAGGGCGGACAGGTTCAGCAATTGGCCGGTGCGGGCGGCGCACATGCGCAGAAAAACCTGAAAGGTCTTCAGGTCTCGGACCTGGATGAGTTGATGCAGGTCGCGCTCCAGGTAGGTGGCCACGTAGGCGGACAGCCAGTCATGGGGCCTCAGATCCCGCACGTAAAGCGGCGGATAGGCACCTTTGTATAGGGTGGTTTCCAGATCGGCGGGTGGCGCGGGTGTCTGGCACAGCTCGACCTGACTGAAGGGCAGCAGATGCACCAGGCCAACCCGACCGGCCAGCGACTGGGTGATGCGGGAACGCAGGTCGAACTGTTGCGAGCCCGTGAGGATGAAGAGTCCCATGCGCCCGTCATCGTCCACCAGACCCTGGAGGTAAGAGAAGAGGTCCGGGGTCCGCTGGACCTCGTCCAGGATGGCGCCATCGGGAAAACCGGCGAGAAAGGCGCGGGGGTCGGACTCGGCGAAGCCGCGAAGGTCCGGATTTTCCAGCGAGACATAGGGTTTGTCGGGAAAGGTGGCGCGCGCCAGGGTGGTCTTGCCGGACTGGCGCGGGCCCGTGATGGCCAGGACAGGGAAGCCCCGGCTCAAGCGCTGCAAAGTCTGGCTGGCTTGGCGTGGAATCATTTCAGTAGGTTAGCAACGCTTGTGCAAATTGGCAATTTGATTTCCAATATTTCATCCCATCAACGATGACCCTACGCTTATGACTGACTACCCCCAAGCCTTGGCCGACCTCCTGGCCAGCGTCCAGCGCCCCGGTGGTTTCCACGTCGCCGGCTCCTTCGACATCCACCCGCCGCGTCTGGAGGTGGAGGGGGTGGGGCCCATTGCCCTGCCGCTGCTGCCCACCCAAGCCGAGGCCCTGGTGGGCGGGGCCGAGCAGGCGCCCTATGGCCGGGGGAGTGAGACCCGGGTGGACACCGGTGTGCGCCGTACCTGGCAGGTGGATGCCGCCCGGGTGAAACTGACGGGCCGGAAGTGGTCGGAGGACCTGGCGGGCGTCGTCGAGCAGGTGCGGGTGGGTCTGGCGGTAGCCGGGACCATTGAGGCTCAGCTCTATAAGCTGCTGATCTATGATACTGGCAGCTTTTTCGTTCCCCATCGCGACACCGAAAAGGCCCCGGGCATGTTTGGCACCCTGGTGGTGGTGCTGCCCTGCGACTACAGTGGCGGCGAGCTGATCATCCGCCACCGGGGCGAGGAGGTGCGCGTCGATCTGCACCGGGACGAACCCTCCGAGTCCGCCTTCGCCGCCTTCTATGCCGACTGCCGGCACGAGGTCCTGCCCATCGCCTCCGGTTACCGGCTGGCGCTGATTTACAACTTGATCCGCCGTGGCGAGGGCCCCTTGCCGCGGGCGCCGGACTACGGCTCCCAGCAGGCGGCCCTCGCCCGCCTGCTGGCTGACTGGGACCGCTCCGGTGCCGCCCCCGATAAGCTGGTCTATCCCCTGGAGCATGCCTACACCGAGGCCGAGATCGGCTTCCCGGCCCTCAAGGGCCAGGATGCGGCGGCGGCCCAGGTCCTGATCTCCGCGGCGGCCGCGGCCGGCTGCGATCTTTACCTGGCGCTGATCAGCGTGGCGGAGACCGGCTGGGCCGACTACACCGGCGGCGGCGGGTGGCGAAATCCGGAATTGGAGATCGGGGAGGTGACCGACAGCGCCTGGACCATTCATGACTGGCGTCTGGCGGACGGCGGCCAGAGCGATATGGCCAACTTGCCCTTCACCGAGGAGGAGCTGTCGCCCCCCGAGGCCTTGGCCGACCTGGAGGATGCCGAGGTCGAATTCTCCGAGGCCACGGGTAACGAGGGGGCCTCTTTCGAGCGTTTCTATCAGCGCGCCGCCTTCATCCTCTGGCCGGTGGCCCGGCGCGGCGCCGTCCTGGCCGCCGGCGGACTCAGGGTCAGCATCCCCGCCCTGCTTGAAGGGGTGCGCCGCTGGGAGGCGGCGGGCGCTCGGGTGGGCGACAGCGACTGGCGGGAGGCCCACCGACTGGCGGGCGCCATCAGCGCCCAGTGGCCGCGGGAGTCCTGGGTCCGGAACCATGCCAGTACCGAGGGGCGGTCACGTGACCTGCTCGATGCCCTGCTCCGGCTGGGTGATCTGGAGGGCGGGGCTGAGTTCACCGCCGCTCTGGTCGCGGGGGGCGCCTACAGTCTGGAGGACAATCCGGCCCTGGCCCTGCTCTTCCACCGTCTGCCGCCCGCTCGCGCGACCGAGCTGCTTGGCCAGGTCATCACCGCCCATGTCGCCCGGCGGCCCGGGGCCTGCGCCAATCTGCTCAACCGTTGCGCGGCGGATGGCGCGCCGGCCTGGCTCCACGCCTTGTCCAGTCCGGCCAGACTCTTGCTGCAGGGCCTACCCGATGGCCAGCCGGTCAGCCCGACGCCCTTCGATTATCCCCAGGTGCCGGAACCCCTGACGGCCGCGCAGCTTGCCGAAGCGGTCAGTGCCCTCGGGCGGATCGATGCCGCCCTTGCCGATCAGGCGGTGGCGCGCTGCCTGTCCTGGCCGGCCGTCTATGACCCGGACCGCTTACTGGTACCGGCGGCTTTGGCGCTCAAGTCCGCTGGCGGGGAGCGGGAGCCCCCAGCCGCCAAGGTCCTGCGCGAGGCGGTGCTGGCCCACCTGGAGGCCCGCATCGCCCTGCCCCTGGAGCCCCCGGCGGATTGGGCCCGGCCGGTGGCCATCGCCTGCAAGTGCGCCCATTGCCGCGCACTGAGCGGCTTCCTGGCATCACCGGAGGAGCCGGTCTGGCACTTCAAGGCCAACGAGGTCGAGCGCCGGCATGTCGCCGTTTCCATCCAGAGTATCCAGTGCGATCTCGACCTGGCCACGAACAAAGGTGGCCGTCCCTTCACCCTCATCTGTACCAAAAACCAGGCGAGTTTCCACCGCCGGGTCAAGCAGCGCGAGCAGGATCTCCGGCATCGCGAGCAACTGGTGGCCCCTTGAGGGCGCCGATAGTCGGGTCGGGTTAGCTGGGTAGCAGTCAAGGTCCAAGACGGAGAAAGTCAGCGATGTGCGGAATATGCGGTGAATTGCGCCTCGACGGCGCCCCGGCGGATTTGGGAGCGGTGGAGCGGATGATGGCGCGCATCCGCCGGCGCGGGCCGGATCATGGCGGGAGTTGGAGCGACGGCGGTCTGGGCTTCGGCCATCGCCGCCTGGCCATCATCGACCTCTCCGTCCGTTCCAATCAGCCTATGGTGGACCCGGAACTGGGCCTGGCCCTGGTGTTCAACGGGGCCATCTACAACTATCGCGAACTGCGCCAGGAACTGGTGGCCAAGGGCTACCACTTCTTTTCGGACGGCGACACCGAGGTCATCCTCAAGGCCTGGCACGCCTGGGGCGAGGGCTGCGTCGAGCGCCTGCACGGCATGTTTGCCTTCGCCCTCTGGGATATGGGCAGGCGCGTCCTCTTCCTGGCTCGGGATCGCTTTGGCGTCAAACCCCTCTACTGGACCCGCGACGCCCGTCGGTTCCGGTTTGCCTCCAGCACCCAGGCCCTGCTGGCGGCGGGTGGGGTGGACACCGCCATCGACCCCATCGCCCTGCATCACCTCTTCACCCTCCATGCCGTGGTGCCGGCGCCGCGCACTATCCTGACCGGCATCCGCAAGCTGGCCCCGGCCCACTGGCTACGCATCGACGCCGATGGCACCACCACCGAGCGCCCCTACTGGAGCCTGGCCGGCGTCCGCCCGGACCCCATCCCCACCGCCAGCGAGTGGGTGGCGGCCATCGGCACCGCCCTGCGCCAGGCCGTACGCCGCCGCGAGGAGGTGGCCGACGTGCCGGTGGGGGTGCTGCTCTCCGGCGGCCTGGATTCGAGCCTGCTGGTGGCCCTGCTGGCGGAGCTGGGGACGGCGGAGGTACGCACCTTCTCGGTGGGTTTCGAGGATACCCCGGAGGAGGCCGGCAGCGAGTTCGAGTACTCGGACCTCGTCGTGGCGCGCTACGGGACCAGGCATCACAAGTTCCACGTCCCCAACGCCGAGGTCCTGCCCCGCCTGCCGGAGGCGGTGGACGCGATGACCGAGCCCATGTTCGGCCAGGACGCCGTCGCCTTCTATCTGTTGGGTGAGCAGGTATCACGGGAGATCAAGGTCGTCCAGTCCGGCCAGGGGGCGGACGAGGTCTTCGGCGGCTATTTCTGGTATCCGCGCCTGGCCGGGGCGGACCAGGGGGCCTGGCTCGAGACCTTCCGTCGGCACTACTTCGATCGCGATCACGCCGAGTTTCTGCACCTGGCGGCCCCGGCCCATGCCGGACCGGACCACACCGGCATCCTCGTCGCCGATCTCCTGGACCAGACCGGCGCCGAGGAACTGGTCGACGCCGTCCTGCGCCTGGATGTGACCAGCCTCATCGTCGATGACCCGGTCAAGCGGGTGGACAACATGACCATGGCCTGGGGTCTGGAGGCCCGGGTGCCCTTCCTCGATCACGAACTGGTCGAGTTGGCGACCCGCTGTCCCGCCGCTATCAGGCTGCGCGAGGGCGGCAAATATCCCCTCAAGGCCCTGGCCCGGGGCCTGCTGCCGGATGCCGTCATCGACCGGCCCAAGGGCTACTTTCCCATGCCGGCCCTCAAGTTCGTGCGCGGCGACTTTCTCGTCATGATGCGGGACCTGGTCAATTCCCGCGCCTGCCGCGAGCGCGGCATCTACCAACGGGCTTATGTGGATCAGCTTCTCGCCGCCCCCGATCTGCATCACACACGCATCCGCGGAAATAAGCTTTGGCATCTGGCCTTGCTGGAACTCTGGCTCCAGCGCCACCTGGATGGGGAGTGCCAGGGCTGACCCGAAGATGAAGGGATGTCGCTATATAAGATTTTCCTGAACTTGGTTTTCATCACGGGTGTTATCAGCCATACTTAACTGCCAAGCCCCGGGAGATTGTCAACCTCTGAGACGAACAGTTCAGGCCGCTTTTCCTGCCATTGCCCGAGGGCTTCGGCGGGGCTGAGATGGCCGAGACGGGCAACCTGCTGCACGGTGAGGAAGAGGCCGCTTTTGCCGATGCGGGTTATACCGGCGCCGAGAAGCGCGGGGAGCTCAGGGACCGGAAGGTGGAATGGTCCATCGCCGCTAAGCGCAGCAAGGTGGCCGGTTTGCCCGCAGGCGAGAAGAAAGACCTGATCAAGCGGATTGAGCGGCTCAAAGCACAAGCCCGCAGCCGGGTCGAGCACGTCTTCCACCTCATCAAGGACCGCTTCCACCATCGCGAACTGCGCTACCAGGGGCTTAAGAAGAACAGTGCCCAGCATGAGGTGCTCTTCGCCCTGGCCAATCTGATTATTGCCAAAAAACGCTCTCCGAGGGCGAAGAGAGAGATATCAGATCATTCTTCAGCGTTTCCGTAAGGCCTCGAAATAGGCGATGGTGGGCTTTAGCCCTTCGCGCAGGGGGATCCTGGGCGCCCAGTCGAGGTGGGTTTTGGCCTGGGTGATATCGGGCTGGCGCTGACGGGGATCGTCCTGGGGCAGTGGCTCGTGGATGAGGGGTGAATGGGAGCCGGTCAGGTCGCGGATGGTCTCGGCCAACTCGATCATGCTGAATTCGCCGGGGTTGCCCAGGTTGATGGGGCCGGCGAGGTCGTCGGGGCTGTTCATGAGGCGGACGAAGCCCTCGATGAGATCGTCCACATAGCAGAAGGAGCGGGTCTGGCTGCCGTCCCCGTAGAGGGTGATGGGCTGGTTGCGCAGGGCCTGGACGATGAAGTTGGAGACGACGCGGCCGTCGTTGGGGTGCATTCGCGGGCCGTAGGTGTTGAAGATGCGGGCGACCTTGATGCGCAGGCCGTGCTGGCGACGGTAGTCGAAAAAGAGGGTCTCGGCGCAGCGTTTGCCCTCGTCGTAGCAGGAGCGGGGGCCAATGGGGTTGACGTTGCCCCAGTAGTGCTCGGGCTGGGGGTGGATGGCGGGGTCGCCATAGACCTCGCTGGTGGAGGCCTGAAAGATCTTGGCCTTGACCCGCTTGGCCAGGCCGAGCATGTTGATGGCGCCGTGGACGCTGGTCTTAGTGGTCTGGACCGGGTCGTACTGGTAATGAATGGGCGAGGCCGGGCAGGCCAGGTTGTAGATCTCGTCCACTTCCACATAGAGAGGGAAGGTGACGTCGTGGCGCATCAGCTCGAAGTAGGGGTTGTCGAGCAGGTGGGCGATGTTGTCCTTGGTGCCGGTGAAGAAGTTATCGACGCAGATGACGTCATGGCCGTCGGCGAGGAGGCGTTCGCAGAGGTGGCTGCCCAGAAAGCCGGCGCCGCCGGTGATGAGGATGCGTTTGCGCAGGGCGTAATTCATGGGGAGTACCGGTGGCGGTGGGGTGCAGAGGCCCGGGGGCGGCCAGTATGGCATAGCGGGCGGCCCGGGCCATCCTCGCGCGCCGCTGCCTAGCGCGCGCCCCGATGCTGGGCGATGCGCTCCGTGATGCGGCGCGCGGCCTCCTGGATGAGGCCGATCCAGGCATCCCGGCGCCGCTCGATGGGCGCGGAGATGGACAGCCCCGCCAGGGGCTCGCCCGCCGGGTCGCGCACCAGGACGCCAATGCAGCCTACGCCGATCTCGGCCTCTTCGTTGTCGAGGGCGTAACCGGCCGCCAGGTCCTGGCTGGCCTGGCGCCAGAGGTCCTCGCCGCGGGTCAGGGTGTGCTCGGTATAGGCGGTCAGGCCGGTGCGGGTGGCATACTCCTGGACCGCCGCCTGGCCGGCGCTGCCCAGCATCAGCTTGCCCACCGCCGTCACATGCAGGGGCGCCCGGCTGCCGATGAGCTGCTCGACCCGCATCATGCGCTGGGGGGTGGCCCGTTCGATATAGACGACGTCATCCCCCTCGCGCTCGGTCAGGTTGACCGTTTCCTCGACCTGGTCCCGCAGCCAGGCCATGACGGGCCGGGCCAGGGCGCGGAGGTCCTCGCCGCCCTGGCGACAGGCGGCCCAGCTGGCGAGCTGGCCGCCAAAGCCATAGTGGCCCGTCTCGTTGCGCTCGACGAGGCCATTCTCCGTCGCCGCCGCCAGGATGCGGAAGGCGGTGGAGGGGTGCAGGCCCGTCTCGGCGGAGAGCACCTTGAGACTGGCGCCGCCGCCATTGCTGGCGAGGGCATTCAGGAGGGCGGCCAGGCGGTCAATGACCTGAATCCGGTGGCTGGGGGTGGTGCTGGGTTGGCGAGGTGTTGGGCTGTTCATTTCACATTATGAAATCGATTACGTATTGTGAAATCATAGCGCCCGGTGTAAGGTTAGATCAAGCCCATTCGTCATCCCGAGGAGTCCCCCCATGAAGGCTACCGCCACCGAGACCACCCCAGACCAGGCCGCCCCAGATTTCTGCGCGGGCATGCAGCACTTTGGCGAGCCCTGGCCGGGTTTTGAGACCCATGCCGCCGCGCCGGCGGTAAGCGCGGATACTGGCCGCATTGCCCAGGTGGACGCGGAGGCCGCCTATCAGACCCTCCTGATGGCCGATGCCCTGCGCTATGTCACCCTGCAGGTGTGCGGCTCCAAGGGCTCCGGCCATCCCGGTGGCTTCGCCTCCAGCGCCGAGGCCTATGCCGCCCTGGTCATGCTGGGCCACACCAATATCGTCACCGAGGTCGGCCACCACGCCCCGGGTTTTTACAGCGCCATGTTCCTCGACACCTCCCTGGAGGAGATGGGCATCCGCACCCTGACGGACATGATGGCGCGGTTCCGCGAAAAGCATGGCCTGCTGGGCCACCTCTCCGGCGCCATCCCGGGCCTCCTGGCCCCCGCCGGTCCCCTGGGTCAGGGCCAGCATTTCGCCATGGCCGGGGCCATGCTGCATCCGGACAAGCTCTTCCCGGTGACCATCGGCGACGGTGGCATGGGCGAGCCCTATGTGCTCAATGCCATGATGCATTTCCATACCGCCTACCCCCAGGTCACCAACTTCCTGCCGACCCTCATTTGGAATGGTTACAGCCAGGAGCACCATTCCATGGTCTCCCGCCTGACCAATGAGGAGATGCTGGCCTACTGGCGGGGCCATGGCTTCGAAGAGGTGGTGCTGGTGGACGCCAAGGACTTCGACGATAGCGGTCAGGAGGCCGCCTATGTCGATTCCAGCCGTTTTTCGCAGGGCCAGCGCCTGGCCTTTGCCCAAGCGGTACTGGCGGGTGTCGAGCGGGCCGCCGCGAGCGCCTTCTCCGGCAAGCTGACCGCCTTCATTCTCAAGCAGTTGAAGGGTACCGGCGTCCATACCCTGGGCGCTAAGTCCCATAATCTCTACCCGGCCGACACCCTGGATGCCCCCCATATCATCGAGGGCCTGCAACGCCGCGCTCTGCCACCCGCCGCCTGGGCCCTGGTGCGGGAGAACTTTGTCCGCGCCGGTGGCGGCCCCGCCGTCAAGACGGCGGTGACGGAGTTCGTGCTGGACCTGGCCCCCCTGGGCGCCTTCCCCTGCCAGGCATTCACCCCGGGCGACAAGGCCGTGCCCGCCACCGCCCTGGGCGCCCTGGCGGCCTGGGTAGGCCAGCAGGACCCGCGCTTCGTGGTCACCAACGCCGACGGCAACGAGGCCTCGGCGATGAAGAATATCAACGACGCCCTGAAAATCCGCCACCCGACCCCGGACCCCCTCTACAACCAGGAGCCCACCGGCCAGGTGTACGAGCCCCTTAACGAGGACGCCTGCGCCGGCCTCGCCGCCGGCCTGAGCCTGTTCGGCTCCCGCGCCCTCTGGCTGTCCTACGAGAGCTTTGCCATCAACGGCTGGCCCATCGTCCAGACCGTGACCCAGGCCATGGCCGAGCTGCGCCGCAAGACGCCGTCCGTCGTCTGCATGTTCACCGCCGGCGCCCTGGAACAGGGCCGCAACGGCTGGACCCACCAGCGCCCGGAGATCGAAAACTACTTCGCCGCCCAGATGCGCAACGGCAACCTCTATATGCTGTTTCCGCCGGACGCCAACAGCATCCAGGCCGCCTACGAGTACGCCACCCAAAGCTTCAACAAGGGCATGGTGATCATCGCCTCCAAGTCGCCCCTGCCGGTGTACCTGAGCCTGGCCCAGGCCGACGACGCCGTCGCCAAGGGCGCGGCGACCCTCTACGAGACCCAGCCCGGCAAGTCCGGCAAGAAGGGCGGCAAGGGCAAAAAGGGCGCTAAGAACAACAAGGGTACGGTGGTCTTCGCCGTCACCGGCGACATGGTCTACCTGCCCGTGTTCGAGGCCAAGGATCAGCTCGAAGCCGCAGGCTGGGCCGTGCGCATCGTCGCCGTGGTCAATCCGCGCCGCCTCTATCGTCCCAGCGATGTCGCCTGGGAGACGGTGTCCGAGCCCGACAACGCCTTCATGGACGACGACCACTTCAACGCCTTCTTCGACGGCGACGTCCTGCTGGCCGTGAGCGGTGGCCCCTCCGCCGCCCTGGAGCCGGTGCTGCTGCGCAGCCGCGCCGCCCAGCGCGACACCTTCGCCTGGAAGCGCGGCGAGACCACCGCCAGCCCGGCGGAGATCATGGACTTCAACGGCATCACCGCCGAGCGGATGGTGGCGCGGGTCAAGGCCCTGCGGTCCTAATCAGGGTTCAAAAATAACCGGTATATCCGTAGGTCGGGTTAGCGCAGCCTAACCCGACTCCGGCCTGAATCTGTCCGCGAGCCACAAGATGCCAGAAACCAAGATCATAGTCCTCGACGACGACCCCACGGGTTCACAGACGGTCCACGGCTGCCTGCTCCTGACCCGCTGGGATGTCGAGACCCTGCGCCAGGGCCTGGCCGATGCCTCGCCACTCCTCTTTATCCTGACCAACAGCCGCGCCATGGGCGCCGAGCAGGCGGCGGCGGTTACCCGCGAGGCCTGCCATAACCTGAAACTGGCTCTGGCCGCCGACGCTCTGGCCAGGGAGGGCGAGGGCCGGGCGCTGCATCCCCTCTTCGTCAGCCGTTCCGACTCCACCCTGCGCGGCCACTACCCGGTGGAGACCGATGTCATGGCGGAGGAACTGGGCCCCTTCGACGCCCACTTCCTCACCCCGGCCTTCTTCGAGGGCGGGCGCTTCACTCGCGATTCCATCCATTACCTGATGGTCAATGGCCAGCCCGTTCCCACCGCGGAGACCGAGTTCGCCCGGGATTCCGTCTTCGGCTACCGCACCAGCTATCTGCCCGATTACGTTGCCGAAAAGACCCAGGGCCGCATCCCCGCCCACCAGGTCGAGCGCTTCCTCCTGGCCGAGGTCCGGGCCGGGGTCCAGGAGCGTCTCCTGGCCCTGCATGGCAACGCCTGCGGCGTGGTGGACGCCGAGACCCAGGCGGACCTGGATCGCTTCGCCGCCGATGTCCTGGCCAGCGTGGCCGCCGGCAAGCGCTTCCTCTTCCGCAGCGCCGCCAGCCTGCTCACCGCCCTGGCCCGCCTGCCCGCCCAGCCGGTGGCGCCGGATGCTATGCGCGAATATGTGCGCGGTGGCCGGCCGGGTGCCGTCATCGTCGGCTCCCACGTCAAGAAGACCACCGACCAGTTGGCGTGCCTCCTCCAGCAAGCTGGGGTGGGGGCGGTGGAGATCGACGTCGATCGCATCCCCACCGAGGGCGCGGCCCTCCTGAACGCGACCCTGGCCCGGGCCGCGGCGCTGCATGACCAGGGCCAGACGGCGGTGATCTTCACCAGCCGGGTCGAGCGCACCTTCGCCGACCAGGCCACGCGTCTGGCCTTTGGCGACCAGGTCTCCGCCTTCCTCATGGATGTGGTGCGCGGCCTGCCCCGCGACCTGGGTTTTCTGATCAGCAAGGGGGGCATCACCTCCAACGACGTCCTCTCCAGCGGTCTGGCCCTTGGCGCCTCCCGGGTCCTGGGCCAGATCCTGCCCGGCTGCTCCGTGGTGCGCTGCCCGGCGGATCACCCCCGTTACCCGGACCTCCCGGTGGTCATCTTCCCGGGTAATGTCGGGGATGAGGAGGCCTTGGCCACCGTTTATGGCCGATTAACCGGTATCAGTCTTGGAGATTAAGGGGCAAGGTGAGGTGGTAGCCGTGTCATCAGCTTGCGGGGCTGGACAGATATGCAAATGACCCGAGCCAACCACATCATGCCCGGATTTTCGAGATCAGAGGAAAATTTTCAGGCTTGCGAATTGACTCAACCGAGAGATCAAGGTCCAGTTCGGGCCAATAGAGATGGTTTTCCGTTGGACGTTCAATCTCGCAAAGTTGCTCGATGGTTGCCGACTTAAACCACGGAAAATCCGAAAACGGTATAGCCAGTTCCTCATCATCCAGCAGCAGCCAGAAGCAATGCTTAGACACGTTGGTGACTTCAGCAGTCAAAGTGGCGATGCCAGGCATCTTGAATCTCCTTAATATGCGCTTCAACCACGGCTTGCGCTTGACATATTTGCATCTTTGAAAGCCCAATATTCACTGCCAAGTGTACCGATGGAGTCAGCCAGAATTTCGCCTCGCCATCCGGGTGTGCCACGTGGACATGGCTGCGGGGCTCCTCGCGAGAGAAGAAAAACAGTCTGAACTGTCCGTCACGAACGATTGTTGGCGCCATCTATACACTATGCCGTAATGGTGGTCGTCTTGTGCACTAACATGCAAGCTCTGGGGCGCGGAGCCGGCTTGCCGGCGGAGCGTCCCACTGGAGCGGAATGTTAGACATTGCGCCAATTGAGAAAAGTCAGCTGGAGGGACGGCACGCTTATTTTGCAAAAGGACTTGTACACCACTGTTGCTCGCACGGCTCACCATCATGATTGCCGTCCATCTCAGTATTGGGGCAATTGCGAAGGAAAAAGGTAGCTTCAGCGCAGGATGTCATCTGGGAACAATGGGTGCGCCCGTCGCAGCGGTAGGGAGATGATGTTTCCTGAATCTCTGGTTCAGCGGCGATCACGGGCAACGGGGCTATACGGCGGGTATACTCACCGTAACCGTATACGCCCAAGCCCACCAGAAGGAGCAGAGGAATGACCCGACCGAAAAAGCCAGGACTCTCTTTGCGACGATAGGATGGCGATTTGCGGGAAGGGTATGGGCGCATAACAGTCGGGCGCTGTGGGCACAAAAGGTTTTTCGCTCGCTTCTTCCCAGTGCTGTCGGTTTCAATTTCAAAGGTGATGCTTTCTCCGAGTGTCGGGCGTACTCCATCCTTCGGAAACGCAGAGATATGGACAAAAATCTCCTGACCACCTTGGGTTGGCGTTATGAACCCGAATCCTCGGTCGTCATTCCACTTTGAGAGAGTGCCTTCGATGCGCATTTTGAATGTCTAATGTGTTCTTAGGTTGAGACGGGCCAAGTTGCGCGCTAGGCTGGACTAGGACATTTGTGCGCTATCCCGCCGCGGGCCACTAGGGTGCTAGACGGGATTTTTCGATCAGCCAAGTCCCCTAGCGGCGCCGCGGATGTCCTGCCAGCACTTCGCCCTGTGTCCTTCGCCGCGGATGCCGGCGTCGATTCTTCTTAACAGGTTGTAGGACCAGGCGCAACCCCACGGCTGCGGCTGTCTTTAACTCGTCGATGCCTTGCGAGGGCTTCTTCTCAATCTGGATCATGGTTCCGGCAAAAAAGGGCCCGATCACAACGGCTGGAGACGAGGCCAGCATCTGCTGGGGGCCAGTCATCTGGCCACCTTGTGTTCCGGTACGGACTTGGGCCCCTATGTACCAGACCGCCTTAGGATGCTCGTGTGCAAGCCTGCAGCGGGCCACTCGGGAACTAGCTTGCCACGGGCCACTAAGGGACTGGGTGATGTTGATATTCAAAAAGTAAACCGCATCGTTACCAAATCTCATAATTTAATCCGTTTTGCGTATAGTTGCCGCTGCGGACAAGACGAAGCGAAGGGGCTTTACTCAATGATGACTGAACGATGCACAGGTCAACAACAGGGGGATCATGGCCAGGACAACCCCCCCTTGGGAGTCCAGCTTTCAGTTGATCATCATCCCGATTCACCGCTAACCCCCCAGGCCCGTATCGCCCGCCAAGCGGAACTGGTGGCCGGCCTGCTGGCGATTCTGCCGGAGACCTTCGTGCTGCACGAGGCGGAGGATTTGCGCCCCTATGAGTGCGACGGCCTCTCCGCCTACCGCCAATTGCCCCTGGCAGTGGCCCTGCCTGGCCAGGTCGAGGAGGTCCAGGCCATCCTGCGCCTCTGCCAGCGGCTGGGGGTGCCGGTGGTGGCCCGGGGCGCGGGCACGGGCCTGTCCGGTGGGGCCTTGCCCCACGCGGACGGCCTGCTGCTGTCCCTGGCGCGGCTCAAGTCCATCCTCCATATCGATCCCCTGGCCCGCACCGCCCGGGTCCAGCCGGGGGTGCGCAACCTGGCTATCTCCGAGGCGGCGCGCCCCCATGGCCTCTACTATGCCCCGGATCCCTCGTCCCAGATCGCCTGCACCATCGGCGGTAATGTGGCGGAAAATGCCGGGGGCGTGCATTGCCTGAAATACGGCCTGACGGTCCATAACCTCCTGAAACTGGAGGTCATTACTATGGAGGGGGAACGCCTGACCCTGGGCGCCGATGCCCTGGATGCCCCCGGCTATGACCTGCTCGCCCTCCTGACCGGCTCCGAGGGCCTGCTCGGGGTGGTGGTCGAGATCACCGTCCGCCTCCTCCCCCTGCCGGAGCGGGCCCAGGTGCTGCTCGCCGCCTATGACGACATCGGCCAGGCCGGCGCGGCGGTGGGGGCCATCATCGCCGCGGGCATCATCCCCGCTGGCCTGGAGATGATGGACAATCCCGCCATCCGCGCCGCCGAGGCCTTCGTCCACGCCGGCTATCCGGTGGAGGCTGCGGCCATTCTGCTGTGCGAGCTGGACGGCGCCAACGAGGAGGTGTCGCAGGATATCCTGCGGGTGCGCCAGATCCTCCTGGAGAGCGGCGCCGTCGAGGTGCGCACCGCCCGGGACGAGGCCGAGCGGCTCCTCTTTTGGAAGGGGCGCAAGGCGGCTTTTCCCGCCGTCGGTCGCCTGTCGCCGGATTATTACTGCATGGATGGGACCATACCGCGTCGGCGCCTGTCCGAGGTGCTGGGGCGCATCGCCGCGATGTCCGCCGCCTATGGCCTGCCGGTGGCCAATGTCTTCCATGCCGGCGATGGCAATCTCCACCCCCTCATCCTCTACGATGCCAATGTGCCCGGGGAGCTGGAGCGGACGGAGGAACTGGGCGGCAAGATCCTGGAGCTGTGCGTCGAGGTGGGCGGTACCATTACGGGCGAGCATGGGGTCGGCAAGGAAAAGATCGACCAGATGTGCGTCCAGTTCCAGCCCCAGGAGTTGGCCCAGTTCCATGCCGTCAAGGCCGCCTTCGATCCGGCGGGCCTGCTGAATCCCGCCAAGGCCGTGCCCACCCTACATCGCTGCGCCGAGTTCGGCGCCATGCACGTCCACGCCAATCAGCTTAGGTTTCCCGACCTGCCGAGGTTCTGAGTGATGACAGAAAGCATGAATCAGGACCTTACCCAAATGTTGGCGGAGCGGGTGGCCGCGGCCCAGGGCGCGGGCCGCCCGCAGCGCATCCAGGGCGGCGGCACCAAGGCCTGGCTGGGGCGAACCGTGGAGGGTGAGACCCTGGAGGTCGCCGGCCATCGCGGCATCCTCAGCTACGAGCCCACCGAACTCGTCATCACCGCCCGGGCCGGTACGCCCCTGGCCGAGATCAAGGTCGCCCTGGCAGAGCGCGGTCAGTGGCTGGCCTTCGAGCCGCCCCATTTTGACGTGCGCCCCAATCCCGATGGCCGGCCCGGCGCTGACGCCACCCTGGGGGGGATCATCGCCTGCGGCCTCTCGGGTCCCGCCCGGCCCTATGCCGGTGCCGCCCGGGACTTCGTCCTGGGGGTCAGGATCATCAATGGCCGTGGGGAGGTGCTGCGGTTTGGCGGCGAGGTGATGAAAAACGTCGCCGGTTATGACCTGTCGCGCCTCATGGTCGGGGCCCAGGGTACCCTGGGCGTCTTGCTGGAGGTCAGCCTCAAGGTGTTGCCGCGCCCGGCCACCGACCTGACCCTGGCCCTCGAACTCACGGCGGGGGAGGCCATCGACCGCTTCAACCGCTGGGCCG
This sequence comes from Chromatiaceae bacterium, assembly GCA_016714645.1. Taxonomy (NCBI): domain Bacteria; kingdom Pseudomonadati; phylum Pseudomonadota; class Gammaproteobacteria; order Chromatiales; family Chromatiaceae; species Chromatiaceae bacterium. Next base: position 20,634 of record JADKCI010000004.1, read on the forward strand.
GTCAGCCTTTGCCCCTTAGCGCGGCCTGCCATGACGGCGAACGAGCCTATGTGCGGCTCGCCGGCAGCGAGGCGGCGGTGCAGGCCGCGCGCGCCCGGTTGGGGGGCGAGGCGGTAGGGGCGGGGGCCGATTTCTGGCGTGGCGTGCGCGAATTGAGCCATGCCTTCTTCCGGAATCCGGCGCCCCTGTGGCGGTTGTCTCTACCGCCCACCGCGCCCCATGATCCCAGTCTGGGACCCCACTTCATCGACTGGGGTGGGGCCCTGCGCTGGGTCCAGAGCGAGCACCCCCTCTGGCCGGTGGCTCAGGCCGCGGGGGGGCATGCCACCTGTTACGGTCGCCGGCCGGCTGGCCAGCCAGGTCTTCAGGTGAGTGGCCAGGCTGGCGATCCGCCTGGCGGGCAGGTCTTTCAGCCCCTGCCGCCCGCCCTGCTGGCCCTCCACCAGCGCCTCAAGGCCGCCCTGGATCCGCGCGGCATCCTTAATCCTGGCCGCCTCTATCGGGATTTATAGGTATGCAGACCCAACTGGCCGATTTCATCCGTGACAGTCACCAGGGCCAGGAGGCGGACGCCATCCTGAGATCCTGTGTGCATTGCGGTTTCTGTACCGCCACCTGTCCCACTTACCAGCTCCTGGGCGATGAACTGGATGGACCCCGGGGCCGCATCTATCTGATCAAGCAGGTCCTGGAAGGCCAGACCCCCAGCCGCAGGACCCAGCTCCACCTGGATCGCTGTCTGACCTGCCGCTCCTGCGAGACGACCTGCCCCTCCGGCGTGCGCTATGGCCGGCTGGTGGATATCGGCCGTGCCGCCGTCGAGGCCACCGTGCCGCGCCCCTGGGACGAGCGGCTGGCGCGGCGCCTGCTGCGCTGGCTGGTGCCCTCGCGGTTGCGCTTCGGCCTCTTTCTCGGTCTTGGCCAACTGTTCCGCCCCCTGCTGCCGGCGAGTCTGAAGGCCAAGGTGCCGCCGCGCCGGGTCGCAGGACCCTGGCCGACCGCCCACCGGCCCCGCACCCTGCTGGCCCTCGCGGGCTGCGCCCAAGCGGCGGCGACCCCCGATACCAATGCCGCCGCCGCCCGGGTCCTGGATCGCCTGGGCATAAGCCTGGTCGAGATCCCGCGGGCGGGTTGTTGCGGGGCCCTGCCGCACCACCTGGGCGCGGAGGAGGAGGCCCTGACCATGATCCGGCGCAACATCGACGCCTGGTGGCCCCAGGTCGAGGCCGGCGCCGAGGCTATCCTGGTGACTGCCAGCGGTTGCGGGGCCATGGTCAAGGATTATGGCGTCCTGCTCGCCCAGGACCCGGTCTATGCCGCCAAGGCGGCCCGGATTGCGGGCCTGGCCCGGGATCCGAGCGAGGTGCTGGCGGTCGAGTTGGCCCGCCCGGAGGTCGCCCTGCCCCCGCCCGGGGCCGGGCGAAAAATCGCCTTTCATTCGCCCTGCAGCCTCCAGCACGGGCAGAAGCTGCCGGGTCTGGCCGAGGGCCTGCTGACCCGGCTCGGCTACGAGCTGACCCCAGTGGCCGACGGCCACCTCTGCTGTGGCTCGGCCGGCAGCTATTCCCTGCTGCAACCCGTTCTGGCGCGGCAACTGCGCGACAACAAGCTCGCCAGCCTGGCCGCCGGCGGCCCTGAGTGCATCGCCACCGCCAATGTCGGGTGTCAGTTGCACCTGGAGTCTGGTACCCGGATTCCCGTGCGGCATTGGATCGAGCTGGTTGACGAGGTGTTGGCCGTTAATCCCGCGGCGCGGACCTAGCCCGGTGGCTGGGCTTCCTTGAAATGGGCCCCTGCGGCCCGATCTCAGCCCCACTCCATCCCCTATTTTTTTCCTTAACAGAGGTCAGCCAATGGACGTCCTGGAGCGTATCGATCAGCAGGTCAAGGGTAATGCCATCGTCATTTTCATGAAGGGCACCCCCCAGTTTCCCCAGTGCGGCTTTTCCATGCGCGCCGCCGCCGCCCTCAAGGAGTGTGGCGTCCCCTTCGCCCATGTCAACGTCCTCCAGGATATGGAGATCTTTGAAAACCTGCCGCGTTATGCGGACTGGCCGACTTTTCCCCAAATCTACATCGATGGCGAGCTGGTCGGGGGCTGCGATATCACCCTGGAACTCCATGCCACGGGTGAACTCAAGTCCCTGGCGGAGTCGGCGGCGGCCAAGGCCACGGCCTGATCGGCTGGCGCGAGCGACCTGGCCGGACCGGCGGCCGGGTACGACATCTTGATCCCGGGAGCCTGTCACACGAGGAAACTGCTATGTCCGAGGCCGATCGCTACACCCTGGTACAACGCCTGCTGCACTGGCTCCTGGCCTTGCTGGTAATTCCCGCCCTGGGGGTGGGTCTAACCCTCGGCTGGCTGGGGTTCGATGGCACTAAGGACGCCTTTGGGGGTGAGGTGACTGATGCCCTCTATACTGGGCACAAGACGATGGGGGTGCTGATTCTGGCTCTGATGACCTTCCGTCTGGTGATGCGCCTGACCCTGGGCGCCCCGCCCCCCGTCCCCACCCTGACCCAGTTCGAGCGCCTGGCCAGCCAGGCGGTTCATGCCCTGCTGTACCTGGTCCTCCTGGCCCAGCCCATAGTGGGCTGGCTGGCGACAGCGGCTGGGGGTTACCCGGTCCAGTTGTTCGCCTGGACCTTGCCCGGGCTGATCGCCAAGGATCCGGCCCTGAGCGAGAAGCTGTTTCAGCTTCACGGCGTCCTGGGCTGGACCCTGCTCGCCTTGTTGGCGCTCCACATCGGGGCCGCGCTCATGCATTGGCTGGTGAAGCGCGACGGGGTGATGAGGCGTATGAGCCTCTTCTCCTGAACCGGCGGTTAGGGTTGTGGCATTAGCCCAGAGCAAGGCCTCCCGGCCCCTGCCGACGCTGGGCCCAGCGGCGAGCCTGGCCTGGTCCACCCTTCTGGGTACCCAGCGTCTGGTCCGGCGCGGGACTCTGCCCGAGGGCCCAACCACCTTCGCGGCGGATGCGGTTGCGGGGCTGAAACCCGTGACCGAGGCCGCGACCGAGGCCCTCATCACCTGGTCCCCGGGGTCGGACTGGGGGCTAGCCCCCGCCGCCCAAGGCGAGGCGCGGGCCCTGCTTGATCTCTACCTGCCGCTGCTGCCCCGCCACCCTGGCGAGACCCTGACCCTGGGCCACCTGGGGCAGAGCCTCGATGGCTTTATCGCCACCACCCAGGGGGAGTCCTGCTTCGTCACCGGTCCGGAAAACATCCTGCACCTGCATTGCCTGCGCGCCCTCTGCGATGCCGTTCTGGTGGGGGCCGAGACAGTGGCCGCCGACAACCCGCGGCTGACCACCCGGCTGGTGCCTGGCGACAATCCGGTCCGGGTGGTGCTCGATCCCCGCCTGCGGCTCCCGGCGGAGCGGCACCTCTTCCAGGACGGGGCCGCGCCGACCCTGCTGGTCCGGGCCGAGGGGCGGGCGGGGCCCCGACATCAGGGCCAGGCGGAGGTTTTGACGGTGCCGGCCACCCCCGAGGGTCGCCCGCGGCTGGACGCCCTGGTCGCGGCGCTCCACCGGCGCGGGCTGCGGCGGCTGTTCGTCGAGGGTGGCGGCCTGACTGTGTCCAGCTTCCTGGCCGCCGGGCTGCTGGATCGCCTGCAGGTGGCGGTGGCCCCCCTCCTGATCGGCACCGGCCGGCGCGGTCTGAGTCTGCCGGCGCCCGCCGCCCTCGGCGATTGCCTGCGCCCCGGTTGCCGGATCTTTCGCATGGGCGAGGATATCCTTTTCGATTGCGAACCCCGGGCAGCCGCGGCGGACGGGGAGGGGACCTTGCCATTCAGCCTCACCCGTATCCGTTGAGGGCTCGGGATGCTGGCTACCGGCGTCGTTCGCCCCTGGACATTTATCAGGCAGCAGGCGACTTATTCCGCCCGCGACAGCAGGCTTTCGTAGGGAATCCGCAGACCCTGATGCAGGCGTTGCACCATGCGCGGACTGAGCCCTCGTTTGCGGTTCAGCACTTCCGAGACGCGACCGCTCGGCCCAATGAAGGCCTCCAGATCCTTCGCCACCAAACCCTGTTGTTCCATACGGAATTTGATGGCCTCCACCGGGTCCGCGGGGCCAATGGGCCAGTGCTGGTTTTCGTAGGCTTCGACCAAGGTAACCAGTACGTCCCTCTCGTCGGCCTCGGGCGACCCTGGCGCCGCCTGAAAAATGGCCTCAAGGCGGCCAAAAGCGGCGCGCAGGTCATCATCATTTCGGATCGGCTTAATAGTCATTTACGGTTTCCACATCAATGCGATCGTATTGGGCATGGGTGCCGACAAATTTCACCCAGGCAATCCCCGCCTGGTATTGCATTTCCACCACCAGTCGGTACTTGTTGCCAGCAATATTGAATACCACGCGATTGTTGCCACAAAGGCTGGCATGGCGGTACAGCCTCTTGATGTCCCCTGGGCAAGTCCATGAGGCCTGCGCAGCCTCTTCATACCAGGCCTCCAGGGGGCCTCGCGCATCGGCATGCGGGGGATGCTCCCAAAATTTCCTCAGCGTGCTTTTCGAAATGATGCGCATCCGGATATTCTAGTTCCCATTTTGGGAGATGCAAGCGGATGAAGAACGCCCAGCCCTCACGTCGAGCGTTCGCCTCGGACCTCTGGCGCAACGCCTGGGTCAATGGCCTCGCCGGCCTCGGCTTGACCCTGGGCCTTGGTATGGGGCTCGCCGGTTTCCTGGGACTGGGGGAGGCCTATGTCCCCAAGGCCCTGGCCGTCTACGGCCTGATTCTGCTGGTGCTGCTGGGTTTTCTGCCGCTGCACTGGCCCCGGACGCGGCTGGGGCCGGCCAACCAGGTCACGCTGGCGCGCGGGGTTCTGACGGCCCTGCTGATCGCCCTGGCTGGGGAGGGGGGCGACGCGGGGCTGGGGGAGGCGATGGGCGCGGGCCTGGCCTGGACCGCCCTGGCCCTGGCGCTGCTGGCGACGGCCCTGGACGGGGTCGATGGCTACCTCGCCCGCCGGTATGGCTGGGCCAGCCCCTTGGGCGCCCGCCTCGACATGGAGGTGGATGCCCTGCTGGTGGCGGGGCTGGCCCTGCTGCTCTGGAACCTGGACCGCGTCGGGCCATGGGTGCTGGCCGCCGGGGCCATGCGTTATGTCTTTGTGTTCGGGGCCTATTTATGGCCCTGGCTGCGTCAGCCTTTGCCGCCGAGCCGGCGCCGCCAGGCGATCTGCGTGGCGCAGGTTCTGACGCTCACTCTGGCCCTGGCGCCCATCCTGCCCGCGGCCTGGGCCGGGTGGGTGGCGGCTAGCGGGCTGGCGCTCCTCTGCTACTCCTTCGCCGTGGATATTGTCTGGCTCGCCCGGCGGCCGGCACCCCTGGTCGTTGGCGCCGCTAATGGCCTTGCCGAGAGCCTGACCTGGACGGCCTGGCGCCCCTGGCTGGTTCTTGGCGTTGCCCTCTGGTTGCTCAACGCGGCCCTCAGCTTCCATGGCCGCTGGCCGACCCTCTGGGTGGAGTGGCGCTGGGAACTGGCCCCGGAGATCGCTGGCCTGGTGCTGCTTCTTGCACTGGGCGCGGGTTACGGACGACGGCCGTCGCGGCGCCTGATCGCTGGCCTCGCGGGGATTCTGACCCTGCTGGTGCTGGGTCGCTACCTGGCGGTGATGGCCCCGGCCCTCTACGGGCGACCCATCGACCTGATCGCCGATGCCCGCTATCTGCCCGAGGTGATCCCCATGCTGGCCCAGGCGGCGCCCTGGACCCTGTTGCTGGGCCTGCCGCTGGCATTCCTGCTCCTACTGGGGGTCATCTTTGTCGGCCTGCGCTGGGCCCTGGGGCGGGTGGCGGCGGCTCTGGAGGCGGTTGCCCCCCGCAGGCTGCTGATACTGCTCGGCGGGGTCACGTTCGCCGCCTACCTGGTGGGGCTGGCGAGTCCAGGCCTGGCCTGGGGGCCGGGGTTCTCGCGCCCGGTAAGCCTGGCCCTGGCCGAACAACTCCGCCTCGTCCCCCAAGCCTTGGACGCCCAAGCGCCGGACGCCCAAGCCTCGGACACACATACCCCGGACCCCCATACCTCGAACACCCAAGCCCCGGAGCCCCAGGCCCGGGCAGGCGCGCCGGGGCCGCCGCCGAGCCCCCGGCTCGACTCCGACCTCGGCCGGGTGCGGGGGGCCCACGTCGTCATCCTCTTCGCCGAGTCCTATGGGGCGGCGACCTTCGACCAGCCCCATCTGGCGGCGGCCCTGGCTCCCGCCCGCGCCGACCTGGCCGCCGCCCTGGCCGAGACCGGGCGCGAGGCGGTCTCCGCCTGGGTGCGGTCGCCGACCTTCGCCGGCGGCTCCTGGCTGGCCCACGCCAGCCTCCTGTCGGGTGTGGAGGTGACGGGGGACGAGGATTACAACCGCTTGCTGACGCAGTCGCGGGAGACCCTGGTCCAGCCCTTCGCCCGGGCGGGGTACCGCACCCTGGGGGTGATGCCGGGACTGAGGTACGACTGGCCCGAGGGCGCCTTCTACGGCTACGAGGCCATTCTGGATGCCCCGGCCCTCGACTATCCGGGCCCGGCATTGGGCTGGTGGCGCATCCCGGACCAGTTCGCCCTGGCCCGGCTGGATGCGGCGGAGCTGACCGGGGGCGATGGCCGGCCGCGTCTCGCCGTCTTTCCCACCATCAGCTCCCATGCCCCCTTCCGGCCCACGCCGCCTTACCAGCCGGACTGGGGCCGCATCCTCACCGCGGACCCCTTCGACCGGGCGGAGATCAAGCAAGAGCTTGACCCGGCGGGCGGCGAGGCGGGCGTTCTGTCGGACCTGGGCCCCGCCTATGGGGACGCGGTGGCCTATCTCTTGCGGGTCGTCGCCGGCTGGCTACGGCTCCGGCCCGACCTGGATCTGGTGCTGCTGGTGCTCGGGGACCACCAGCCCCTGGCCGCCGTCAGCGGGGAGGGGGCCTCCTGGGAGGTCCCGGTCCACCTTATCACCCAGCGGGCGGAGGTCCGGGATGCCTTTGTGGCCGAGGGCTTCGTCCCCGGCCTGGTCCCCCGGCGCCCGGCCCTGGGCGGCATGGCGGATCTCACCCAGGCCTTGCTGCGGGCCTTCGGCTCGGGTCCCGCCGACGACATCCGCGCGCCAGGCGTAAACGTCCCCGGAGCCCTGGGTCAGGCGGGCGAGGGCGGCCCGCATCCCGGCGGCGTCCAGCCAGCCGGCTGAGGCGAGCTGGTGGCTCTCGCCGGGGGACCAGTTGTAGCGATACTCCCCCAGGGCCTCCAGCCGTTCTACGCAGGCCAGGGCCCGGTCCCGGGCCGCCGTCAGGTATTCGAAGGAGAGGGCGGGCGGAGGCCGGGAGAGGCCAGCGAGAACCTCCCGCCTCCAGGCCCTCCACGTCGATCTTGACGAAGTCCGGCACGCCGAAGCGGCGGATCAGCGCGTCCAGGGTCGTCACCCGCACCTCCCCGGCCTGGCGCCAGCGCACGCCGCGAAAGTCGGGCCCCCGGCCAACCTCCTCGGCCCAGGCGGCGGAGAGGGTGGTGACGGTGGGGTGGCGATCGCTCACCCAGAGCGGGGCCTGCCCCGGCCGGGCGCCGACCGCCTCCGAGACCAGGGTTACTGCCGGGTCGCGGCCGTAGAGCAGGGACAGGATCCGCAGCAGGTCTGGCTGGGGCTCCACCGCGACGACCCGGGCGCCCAGGGCGCGCCAGCACCTTACCCGGTTGCCCACATGGGCGCCGATGTCGAAGCCCAGGGCGCCGGGCCCCAGGAAGGGGGCGTAGAGGCGGGCCAGCCGCCGGTTGCGCAGGGGATTGCCGTAGTAGAGGCCCAGGGAGCGGGCGAGACCAAGGGCGCGGGCGATGCGGTGGGTGCTGGCCATGGGTGCTAAAGGGATCTGGTGGGAGGCTGGGCCTCCGCGGCCTTGATCGGGGGGAGGGGCTCGCCTTACCCGGAGGCAACGAAGAGGGGCCGGCGACTATATCAAAGACGTTGCCAACGGGGAGATTGCCGGCCCTGTCGGCGGACCCTGTCAAGGCTAATAGCCAGGTCCGTGCAATGCCGTGGCGTGGCGTATAAAATCCCGGAGCGGGTTTTCCCGCTTTTTCTCGAAGCACCTGCAGCTACCGGAAGTGGGTTGATGAAACCGCAACACCTCGCACGCAACAACGTCATCCTTCTCGTCTCCTTGCTGGTCCTGATCCTGTTCTACCCGCTGTTCCAGGCGGACAGGTTGCTGGTTCGCGATCTGCTGCTCTCCGCAGTCTTCTTTTCCGGGATTTTCTCGCTTGAGTTTTCCGCTCAGTCCCGGATGCTCCTCTTGTCACTCGCGACCCTAACGACCGGCACCACCTGGATCCATCATTTCAACGACAATGACCTGCTGTCCCTGATCGACTTCGCGACGTCCTCGGTGACGCTGGCCGTTATCGTCGTACTGATGATCCGCCATATCGCCCGCAGTCGAATCGTGACGCCGACCATCATTCTGAGTTCAGTCAACGGCTACCTGCTGCTCGGCGTGCTTGGCGCCGTACTGCTGAACATCGCTGATGCCGTCCATGTCTTCCTGAACGGCGCGGAAAGCGCCGGCATCGCTCTCCCCAGCCAGGGTTCACCCGAATTCAGCGACTATCTCTATTTGGCGATTATTACCCTGACTACCGTGGGTTTTGGGGACGTGACGGCTGTTTCCCACCTGACCCGATCCGTGGTGATGCTCATCGGCCTTGCCGGTCCGCTGTACATGACCATTCTCGTTGCCATGCTGGTAGGAAAATTCCTAGCCGACCACGAAGGAAAGTAAGTGGGGGGCTGCACCATCACTCTCCTACCCACATTGGCACCGAATATCACCCCCACCGACTGCACCCACGTTCTTCATTGCGGCTGCGAAGGTCGCTCGGCAGTACCCCGATACCCCGTCACATAGAGTACCGGCAGGAAGACCAGGGTGAGGAGGGTCGCCACCAGCAGGCCGCCCATGATGGCGAAGGCCATGGGCCCCCAGAACACGGTCGGAGCAATGGGGATGAGCCCCAGGATAGTGGAGAGGGCCGTGAGCATGATGGGCCTCAGGCGCGAGGCGCTGGCGTCCACCACGGCCGCCTGCAGGGGCTTGCCCGTTTCGCGTTCCTGCTCGATCTGGCTGATGAGGATGACCGAGTTCTTGGCGATCATGCCGATCAGGGCCAGTACCCCGAGGATGGCGACGAACCCCAGGGGTTGGCCGGACAGCAGCAGTGCCCCGACCACCCCGATCAGGCCCAGGGGTACGACGCTGAGGACGATGACCAGCAATGCGAAACTGCGCAGTTGGAACATGAGCAGCGCGATCATGAGCAGGAGCATCAGGGGCACCACGGCCATGACGGACGCCTGGGAGGCGGCGCTCTCCTCCACCGAGCCGCCGACCTCGATCCGATAGCCCGCGGGTAGCCGGGCATTCAGCGCCTCGATCGCCGGAGTCAGGTCCGCGACCACCGCGTCCGGCAGGAGCCCAGGGGCCACATCGGCCTGGACCGTGAGGGTCGGTACCCGGTCCCGGCGCCAGATCATGGGGTACTCCTGGCCGTAATCGAAGGTGGCGAGCTGGTCCAGGGGCACGGTGCGCCCGTCCGGCAGTGGGACCTCCAGGGTCCTCAGGGTGGCAAAGGACACGCGCTGTCCCTCCCGCTCCCGGGCCACCACGTCGATCAGATAGATATCGTCGCGGACCTGGGTGACGGTGGTCCCGGTGATGTGGGTGTTGAGCACAGAGGCGACCGCCGCCGAGGACAGCCCCAGGCGCCGGACCTGATCCTGGTCAATGCGGATGCGTAACTGCCGGCCGGGCTCCATCCAGTCGAAGTTCAGATCCCGGGTCCCGTGGTGCCCGGCCACGATCTGGCCGAGCTCCAGGGCGATCTCACGCAACTGGTCCAGGTCGTCGCCCAGGACCCGGTACTGGATGGGCCAGCCCACCGGGGGCCCAAGCTCCAAGGGGGCGACCCGGGTGATGGCCTGGGGGATCTCTTCCTTGAGGTACTGGTCGAGCTTGACCTCCAGCCGTTCCCGGGCCGCCACGTCCTTGGCGACCACGACCGCCTGGGTGAAGAAGGGGTTGGGCAACTGGACGTTGAGCGGCAGATAGAAGCGCACCGCTCCCCAGCCGACATAGGTGCTCCAATGGGCGACGTCCGGGTCGGCGCCGAGCAGGGCATCGAGCCGGTCGGCCTCCCGGGCCGTGGCATGGATGGAGGCGTTCTGGGGCAGGCTGATGTCCACCAACAGGTCGGTGCGGTCGGAGGCCGGGAAGAACTGGCGCGGGACCCGATCCATGGCCCAGAGCGAGACGGCGAAGGCGGCCACGGTCACCGCCATGGTCAGCCAGCGCAGCCGGATGGCCCCATTGAGCAGGGCGCGGTAGGCCCGCAGCAGGGCGCCGGGTTTGGACTCATCGGCCGGGGTCTTGGGCGGGACCAGGAGCAGCATCCCGAGCAGGGGGGCGAAGACTACGGCGACGAACCAGGAGACCAGCAGGGTGATGCCGACCACGGCGAAGATGTCGAAGGTGTATTCGCCGGCCGAGCTGGCGGCAAAGCCCACGGGCACGAAGCCGGCGATGGTGACCAGGGTCCCGGTCAGCATGGCGAAGGCCAGGGTCCGGTAGGCATAGGTTGCCGCCGCCTCCTTGGCCTCGCCCATGGCCAGTCGCCGGGACATGGCGTCCACCGTAGTCAGGGCATCGTCCACCAGGAGCGCCAGGGCGATGATCAGGGCGCCCAGCGAGATGCGCTGCAGGTCGATGTCCAGGATGTTCATGATGGCGAAGACGGTGGTTAGCACCAGCGGGATGGCCAGGGCCACCACGGTCCCGGCCCGCACCCCCAGGCTCAGGAAGCTCACCCCCAGGATGATGGCGATGGCCTGCCAGAGGGAGGTGGTGAAGTCGTTGATCGCCGCGTCCACCGTCCGCGGCTGGTTGGCCACCCGCACCGCCTCGATGCCGATGGGCAGCTCCGCGATGATCCCCTGCATGGCCTGCCGGATGTTTTCCCCGAGCAAGAGGATGTCGCCGCCGTCGCGCATGACGATGGCGAGCCCTAGGGCGTCCTTCCCGTTGACACGGAACATGGGTTGGGGCGGGTCGGCCAGGCCGCGGCGGACCTGGGCGACGTCCCCGAGCCGCAGCATCCGGTCGCCGATGGCAAAGTTGACCGCCAGCAGGTCTGCCTCGGAGCGGAAGGCCCCAGACACCCGCAGCGAGATGCTCTCATCCCCGGTCTGGATGACTCCGGTGGGGCGCACCACGTTCTGGGCCGCCAGGGCCGCCACCAGGGCGCTGGGGTCGAAGCCCAGGCCGGCCAGGGTGCGCATATCAAACTCGACGTAGATGCGCTCGTCCTGAGCCCCCAGGACGCTGACCTTGGAGACGTCGGGTACCCGCAGGAGCTTGGACCTGACCTCCTCCACGTAGTCACGCAGCTCCCGGTGGCTGAAGCCGTCCGCGTTGAAGCCGTAGATGATGCCGTAGGTGTCACCGAACTCGTCGTTGAAGCCCGGCCCGATGAGCCCCTGGGGCAGGGTGTGGCGCATGTCACCCACCTTCTTGCGGACCTGATACCAGGTGTCTTCCACGGCCTTGGGGTCGGTGTCGCCGGTCAGGTCTACAAAGATGGTGGTGACGCCCGGCTTGGTGAAGCTGCGCAGGTTGTCGAGGTTGGGGACCTCCTGCAGGGTGCGCTCCAGGCGCTCCGTGACCTGCAAGGTGGTTTCCTCCAGGGTCGCCCCCGGCCAGGCCGCGCTGACCACCATGGTACGGAAGGTGAAGGGCGGGTCTTCGGCGCGGCCAAGCTGGAAGAAGGCGCTGATTCCGGCCGCCACCGAGACGATCATCAAGAAGAACACCACGGAGCGGTTCTTGATGGCCCATTCGGAGAGGTTGAAGTCGCTCATCGCTTGGCCTCTGCGGGCGGCGCTAGCGAGGCCTCAAGCTTGGGCTCGGGGTCCGCCGCCGAGGGCGGTGGCGCGCCCGCCAGGCGCACCCGCTGTCCTGGCCTCAGGGACTGGACCCCCGCCGTCACCACCAGTTCGCCGTTGCTCAGGCCCGCGGCGATTAGGACCTGGTCGAGTTCGAATCCGGCAATCTCAACATTGCGTAAGGCCACGGTGCCGGCCGCTGGGTCCATGACCCACACGGCGGGCGCCCCCTGACTGGCGGTCAGGGCTGCGGCGGGGATGACCATCCCCGGGTTGCCGCCCAACTGCACGGTGCCAGTGACCGTGGAGCCCAGCCGCATGGCCTCGGGCGGTTCGGACAGGCCCACCCGGACCTGGAAGGTGCGGGTCACCGGGTCGGCCTCGGGGGAGACCTCCCGTACCCGGCCCTGGGCCGCGACCTTGGCGTCGGTGCTCATGGCCACGGCGACCTCGAGATCCGCGTGGCCCTGGTCCTTGACCCGGGCGGGCACATCGAAGACCGCATCGCGCCCACCCTTGCGGGCGAGGCGCACCACCATGCGCCCGGCGGCCACCACCTCGCCGGGCTCGGCCCCCCGGGCCGTGACCACCCCTGGGCCGTCGGCCATGAGCTCCGTGTAGGAGAGCTGGGTCTCGGCGGTGGTGACCTGGGCCTCGGCCGCGTCCACCAGGGCCTGGGCCGCGTTGCGGGCCTCGACCGCCTGGTCGAACATCTGACGGGAGACAAAGCCGCGGGGCAGCAGGGGCTCGAAGCGCTCCACCTGATTGCGTGCCTCCACCAGGCGGGCCAGGGCGGCGGCGCGGTTGGCGCGGGCGGTCTGTACGGCATCGCTCCAGGTAGAGGGGTCCAGGCGGGCGACGACCTGGCCGGTGCTGACCTGATCGCCGACATTCACCGAGCGCTCGATCAACTGGCCGCCGATTCGGAAGGCCAGGGCGACGTCCTCCTGGGCCGCAACGGTACCGGTGAGGGTCACGGTCTCGCCGCCAGGGCGTTCCTCCACCGTCACCACCCGTACCGGCCGGATGGGTTCCGGGACTTCCTGGGTTGTCTGCGCCGGCTTGCAGCCGGGCAGGAGGATCAGCAAGGCGAGGGCGCAGGGGGCCAGGGCCCAAGGGCGGGGGCGCACGGGGGCGGCGGGACCGCGGGCGGCCAGAGTCGAAGCTTCCAAGGGGATACCTCCAGGGGGTAAGGGCACGATTCGCATCCTAGCCTGAACCGAGGTTTTGTCCTACCCCTGAGGGCCTATTTTTGCCCCGAAGGGGATCGACAGTGGCGCCATCCCGTGCAACCAGCCCTTTTCCCTGGTCCCCTAGGTGTTAGGCGACAGCACAAACTGACCCCCTGGCGACATCGAAAACTGACCCCCTGGCGGGCCGGGAGGAACCGATGTCGAGAACCCGTTACAACGCCTCTTTTTCATGGGCAGTAAGAAAAGAGAGAGGCGAGACGATGCGAGAGCCGGAGGAGGTGTCCGCGATGCTGCGGTTGCACGAGTTGGGTTGGGGTGCGAAGCGGATGGCTGCTGAGCTTGGGGTGAGTCGGAACACGGTCAGGCGCTACCTGCGCCAGGGGGGCTGGGCGGGATCAGCAGTTCTAAATTTAAGACCATTATGTTATGAGGGACTTCTGAGAAGCTAGAGCTATTGTCAAATCTGGTGTATGACCATGGGATCAGAGTTTTGTCAGGCGGCTTCCTGTTGCTCCTCTTGGGTCTCCGGCGGGTCGTCAGACACCGGAATGCCGTCTGCGTAGCGTGCCCCGCCGAGCAGCTCGGCCACTTTCTCGGGGGCACGGATGCGCCGCCAGGTCTTGGCGGCCTCCTCGGCCAGTTTGAAGGCCAGACCGAGGAAGGTCGCGCGGGTGACGCCGTTCTTGGTCTGACGGGTACGCTGGCGCACGGTGGCGAAGGTCGACTCGATCGGGTTAGTGGTGCGCAGGGGCACCCCGTGCTCGGCCGGGAAGGCGAAGAAGGCGAGCAGGGCCCCGCGGTCCTTCGCCAGTTTCTCGGTCGCCTTAAGGTATTTGGCGCCATAGCGGCTGAGGAAGCGCTTGAGGGCTTGGTTGGCCTCCTGGCGGGTCGGGGCCATCCAGAGCGCCTGCAGATCCGTCTTGGCCTTGCCATGCAGCGCTTTGGGTAGCGCACTGAGCACGTTGCCCATCTTGTGGAACCAGCAGCGCTGATGCGCGGTGTCGGGATAGACCTGATCGAGCGCGCTCCAGAACCCCAGCGCCCCGTCGCCGACGGCCAGGCGCGGACCCGCTTGCAGACCCCGGGCCTTGAGGTCGCGCAGCACATCGAGCCAGGACTCGGTGGACTCGCGCCGCCCGTCGCGGATGGCCACCCACTCCTGGGTGCCATCAGCAGTGACCCCGATGATCACCAGCAGGCAGAGCTGGGGATCGTCACTCGTGCGCAACGTGGTGTCGATGCCGTCGACCCACCAATAGGCGTATCGGCTCTCCTCCAGCGAACGGCTGGCCCAGTCCCGGTACTCCTTGCTCCACGGTGCCTTCAGTCGGCTCAAGGCGCCGGGAGATACCCATTGCGCACCACCGCGCGGCGTCCGTCCATCAACGACACCGCAGCGAATTCCTCGAGCAGTTGCTGGACCTCCGCCTCGATGGCGCGCTGCAGGATGTCGCGCGCCCCGCGGCGCACCCGCTCCTCCAGCGGCAGGCCCAGCTCGGCCAGCGGCTCCACCCGATCCCCACTTGCACTTCGGGTCCCCGTCCTCGTATCGTTGCTCATGGCGCACCTCTGTCGTTGCTGCTTTGGGTCTCGACAACCACATGGTCAGCAACGGTGCGCCGCCTGCTCAAGCGCTATCAGTCCCCGCTCATATACACCAGAATCGAGCATAGCTCTCGATCACCCGGACAACGGCGGCAAATTTAGAATTGCTGTCAATACCTGGTGTCGCTTGACACCCTGCATCATGCCCAGCCCGTCATCTCGCCAACTCGGTCACGGTCTGGTCAGCAGGGCGCGCGCCAGTCCCGCACAACCTCAGATTCCGCCCTCCCTGGCTGGATTTACGCGCCGTCCCTGGCTTGGGTGGCCACGACCTGAAGATTCAGAAGCGCCATCCCTGGCGCCGCTGTTGCGCGGCTGGTCTTCCGGCTGGCGCAGTTCGCAGGCTCACCATGCCCAGCCGGTAGCCCGCCCGCTGTCGGAAGAGTCGAGTCCTCCTGCCCCCCGCCGGGGGGAGTTGCCGGAAATTGGCCAGGCGTTAGCCCTGGTCTGGCTGGAGGTGGCGTCGCGGGCTGGGAAATGCTGGCCATGGGTGAAAAGGGGGGATAGGGCCGAACTGGCAATGAATGCTGCGACCGACCGTGCCCGCGGCGCGCTGCTTGGCGCGCTGGCCGGCGATGCGGCCGGCGCCTTTCCGGCTGCCGCATCCGGGTTGACCGCGGATGATGCTGGCGAGGTGTTGGCCTGGCTGCACGACGCCCGGGCAGGGGGCGCAGTGCCGTTGTCAATGGCCACCAGAACGGAATCACTCAGGATTTTGGTAAAGCAGGCCACTAGCCCGAGGGGTGGTGGGCCAGTGCAGGGATAGGGATAGGGATAGGTGGCGTCGGAGAAAGGTACTTGCTACCGCTAAGATGCTGACCACCCTCCCCCGACGCCGAAAGGGACCCAGGGTGAAACGCACCTCCCTGTGCGTGAGAATGTCCTAAGCTCAGCGGCTCCTTACTTGGTGGGGGCGGCCGGCGCGGCGGGCGCGACCGGGGGCGCGGGCGGGGCACCGTAGGGGGCGCCATAAGGAGCGCCGTAAGGGGCATAGCCGTAGGGGGCGCCGTAGCCGTAAGGGCCGGGGCCGTAACCATTGGAGTAGCTGTTGTAGTAGCGGTTGTTGCCGCGACCATAGCCACGTCCACCACCGCTCATGTTCATGCTGAAGTCGCCGTAGCCGTCGCCATTGCCGAACATGTCGTTCATCATGTTGTTGTTGCCCCAGCCATCGTTGCCGTAGCCGTTGTTACCCCAAGGACCACCGCCCCAGAAGGCGGAAGCAGAAGCGGAAACACCCAGCAGGGCAGCGATCGCGGCGGCAGTAGCAAGCTTTTTCATGTGATTTTCTCTCTCGTTGGTTTCTGGTTAGCAGCAAGGGCGGCGTCTTGGTTGTGCGGTGCGCCGTCCATGGGGAGTTAGAATATTAGAATGTTCTGATATTGTCAAGCGCCATTTTCCCAGGCGTGGGCTTTGGCGACGGTTCATGGGCCGTCGCTGGAATAGCCCCTTGGGGGGTGTAGCCGATGCCATCCTCGACCGCCTGGTCCACCACGCCCACCCCCTCAACCTCGCCGGGGAATCCCTGCGAAAAATCCAACCAAGATTGACGGAGGAACCCACCCGAGCGTAAACAACATCCACCCCGCGCGTAGCTTCGCTCCGACGGTCCAGGTTGGCGTGGAACGGGTGTCCCGCTTGCGCTGGAATGGGTGTCCAGTTGGCGTGGAATAGGCAGCGGATCTTGGCGGCTGATCGCGCTCGCGCGCGTCGTTCCCGGCATCTTTGCGCTGGGGCTGTAGTTGCTTTTCTGGCGCGGTAGGTGCGGACGCGCCTTGTATCTGCGGGCGAACATGCTCTCGCACTAAAGCGTCTTTCGGCTCGTAACGGTACTTCTGCTTTCGCAGCGTGTGCTGCTCCTCCACCCTGGGATACGTTTTCCCCGAATACTGCCGCTGATAGGTGGGCAGGGGGGCTGGCGCTGGCGCGGAGCGGTGGTTCCATTTGTCCCATCCGCGTCGACGCTGCTCCCAATCATGACCCCAGTGCTCGCCCCAACGTGGCGGCGCATCCCGCCGCCACCCTTAAAAGTACGCTGGCGGACGCCGGTAATCGCGCACCGGGACTCGTAACACGTATTCCGGGACATATTCAGGCGCGGTGCGCCACCAAGGCCCGTTGTACCAGTCGTCGTCGTGGTAGACCCAGTACATACCATCGTAAAAGAAATAGTTCGTGCGCTGTCGCGGCGCGTAGTAGACGGGGTAATTCGGAACCTGGACAAGTTCGGATTTGGTGCGGAACATGGGCACATGGGCGGCAGCGGTACACCACACGGGAGGTGGGCTCTGCCCGCTCCAGACCGGTTCGGTGTTGGACGAGTGCCGCCCTATGTGTACCACCGTACAGACGGCATTTGGTCATGTCAGTATCGTTGTGGTCAGTTGTCGCTGCCGCCGGCTATCGTTCGGAAAATGTTTTTTGTAGGGAGAGGCCCGCCGCGACAAAGACTGCTCGACTGGCAATGTTACCGGTCGGTCTCCAACGACAATCTAAACCGTAAGGGCCACTCAATATGTATAGCATACGACGCAATCTCCGCACCCTCGTGCTCGCGATGGCATCGATCGTTGCAATGGTCGTGTTGAACCCGGCACGGGCGGCAACCGCGGAGGATCTGGATAAGGATTCCAGTCAGGCATTGCAGGCGCTCTATAAAGCCCAACCTGTTGCCGAGACCCTTTCGCGCACGGCTAAGGCGGTGCTCGTCTTTCCAAATATCGTGAAGGCCGGCCTCGTGTTCGGCGGCGGCTACGGCGAAGGCGAGTTGCTGAAGGGCTCGAAAGTCATCGATTATTACAACTCTGTTACCGGATCCTGGGGTCTGCAGATCGGTGCCCAGTCCTACGGATACGTGGTGTTTCTGATGACAGATGAGGCCGTACGCTATGTCGAAGACACGAAGGGTTGGGAAATTGGTGTGGGCCCAACCGTTGTCGTGGTGGACGAAGGGGTCGCAAAGAATCTTTCGACTTCATCGCTGAAGGATGACGCCTATGCGTTTATTTTCAGTCAACAAGGATTGATGGCGGGCGTCAGCATCGAGGGAACAAAAATTTCCCGCATCAAGCGCTAAAATTAAAAAGGGGCGGACGCGAGTCGTTGTCCGTCCTCATTTGCCCGTCGCGCGTGCTCACAATGGCTGAATGAGCGGCGGCAACAATGGAGGATTAAATGCATCGAATCGATGCGGACGGTCCCTCGATAAATGTAAAGATCTAACAGGAGAATGCCCATGCCACTCATTAATCTAGTCGTTGTCTTGATCGTCGTTGGCGTACTGCTTTGGCTCGTCAACGCCTATATCCCCATGGACGGAAAGATCAAGAACATCCTGAATATCGTCGTCGTCATCGCAGTCGTGCTCTGGCTGTTGCAGGCGTTTGGCGTGTTGGGCTCGCTTAGCAGCATTCAGGTCGGTCGCTGACCCCAGCAGACGAAGGTAGGTCTGCTCGAACTGACCGCCGGCGATCGGCCGACGGTCAGTTCGTTGGTCTAGACCCGCGCGGTAGCCGTAGCGGCAGGCGCGCTGCCGGTTTTTGTGACTACGAGCAGCTAATACCCGCACCTCGGGAAGCCCGTCGTGTCCCTCTGCCAAAAAAATGAAGGCCGACGTGTCCCGGGGAACGCCTGACTTACGGCCCCCATCAACCAATAAAACGAGGTTCTCAATATGGCAAGAATGCATAGGCTCGCTTTCATGGCAGTGTCCTTGATCCTGGGCGTGGGTGGCTTGCAGTCGGCCGGCGCGCAGGATGCGCAGCGGACCTCCGCCGGCGATTCAGAACCAGGATATCCGCAACGGGCGCCCGTAACGCCTGCCGTATCGCCAAACGGTCGACCAATCGCCGCAGGGGAGTGGGCGGTACAACCATCGTCATCGACGATCCGTCCGTGTTCAGGACGGGAAACTTCCTGTGGGCAGGGTCCAAGGGGGCCCTAGGATATATTGTCCAGGCCACCATGGTGCTGTTCTTGGTTTTCTTTCTCTTCCTCTCGGGCGATACCTTCAAACGAAAGCGGGTACGACTCACCGGACCGTCGCGATCAAGGAGGAAGATCACCGTACAAATCCTCAGTGACATCAACCGCTCCATCCCAGCGCGGCCTTGATCACAATTCCGCCCAAGACCGAGTGCTGTGCCCGGTTATAGGCATCGGCGAGGTTGGCAGGATCTCCGAACGCTCATACCCTTGGAAGCGCGAACTAAACCAGGGTAGTGAACGATGTCCGAAGATCCTGCCACGATTGACTTTAGCCCAGAGGCCCGGGGTTCGCCAGTCGGCTGTGGTTGGCTGGCGAGCGGTGGTGCACGGTGAAGCACGTTCGCGCCTGGAGCGGGCGGAACAGCTCAGCGTCGCCGCGGACCGGTTGGCGCAGGGACAACCCCTGCGCCAGGTAGCGGCCCCGTTGGGGGTCGCACGCCGCACGCTGCGCGACGGGTGCGCGGCATCGGCACCGGCCGGGCTGCCGGCGGAGGTCGCGGCCTGCCTGGCCAACCCGGCGGGGGCGCGCTGGCTGCATCAATAAGTGGTGGTGATGCATCTGATCATCACCCTGCGGGCGGGCGCCGGGGTGCGCCTGGCGTGCGAGTTCCTGGAGCTGAGCGGCTTGTCGGCGGTGGTCGGCGCCGCCTATGGCAGCCAGTACGCGCTGAGCGTGCCGTTGCAGGACGCCGTGGTCTAGCAGGCGCAGGCACAGCGCGCGGCGCTCGCGGTCGGGATGTTGCCGCAGACGGTGACGGTCTGTGAGGACGAAACCTTCCATCCTGACATCTGCCTGGTCGCTATCGAGCCGGTATCGAATTTCATTCTGCTGGAACAGTACGTACCTGATCGCACGGCCGCGACCTGGACGCAGGCGCTGACGACGGCCCTGGACGGGTTGCCGGTGACCGTGATCCAAGGCACCAGCGACGCCGCGAAGGCGTTACGGCACCACGTGGAGCACGACCTCGGCGCCCACCATGCCGCCGACCTCTTTCATGGCCAGCATGAGGTGTCGCAAGCGACCCGCCTGCATCTGGCCCGCGACGTCCGACAGGCGACCGGCGACCTCGCCACCGCCCAGGCGCAGGTGGACGCGGCGCAGGCCGCCGAGCGGGCCTATTACGCCCAGTCGCCGCGTCCCCGCGGCCGCCCCCCGGCCTTTGGCGTGCAGATCGACGCGGCCGTGACGGGCCTGATCCGCGCCGAAGACGCGCAGACCCAGGCCGTGGCGCGACAAGCGCTGGCCGGTGAGCAGATCCAGGAACGGGGCCGCTTGTATCACCCCTATGACCTCGTGAGCGGAGCGGGACAATCCGTGGCGCGCGTCGCCGCCCGCTTCGCGGACGTGTTGGCGCGTCTGGCGGACCTGGCCGACGCGGCCGACTTGCCCACGCGGGCACGCGAACACCTCGCCAAGGCGCAGCGCCTGACCGTCCCGTGGCTGGCCACCCTGGCCTGCTTCTGGGCGACCGTCCAGACCCGGGTCGACGCCCTGGGCCTGGCTCCCGACCTGGAGCAAGCGGTTCTGACCCAGTTGATTCCGGCCCTCTATCTGGAGCGGGTCGCGGGGCGGAGCACCCACGCCGCGGATCGTCATCGTCTCACGGCGCTGAGCGCGCAGTTGCTCGAACCCCTGCGTCAACCAACGCATCCGCTGCAGGCCCTGGCACCCGCACGCCGTGCCCACCTCGAGGCGGTCGCCGCGGGCTGTGCCGACCTGTTCCAACGCAGCAGTTCCGGTGTGGAGGGGCGCAACGGCCACCTGTCGCTTTATCATCACGGCGGTCACCGTTTGAGCGACCGCAAGCTGGCGGCCCTGACGGCGCTGCATATCTTTTATGTCCGTCGCCCTGACGGCACCACCGCGGCCGAACGCTTCTTCGGGCGGGCTCACCCGGCGCTGTTTGACCAAGTGCTGCCACACGTCGACCTGCCGCCGCCAGCGCGGCGACGACGACCGCGACCGGACAAGCAGTCTGCCCTGACGCTGGTGGCGGCGTGACGGGGGTGAGCGGAGTTATGATCAAGGCCGTTCCATCGGCACCAGACGGACCGTGCGGCCGAGCATATGGCGGCCGTCGCGCAGCAGAAAGAACAGAAGGAACAGCATCACGAAAAGGTCGACGACCGTGCCCATGGCGCCGAGCAGGAAGTTGCCGCCCGTGGCCGCCACAGACGTGAGCGGCGCCTGAGCAGCGCTGACCAGCCAGCCCTGGAGCTGTTCGGTCGTGGCGGTGAGGTGCTGGCGCAGCCATTCGGCTAGGCCGCCAATGCCTGGGTACCGCTCCATCTGCGTGAGCAGACTGGCATCGAAGCGCAGGGGCTGCTCTTGCAGGTGTGTGATCAGGCCTGCGACCTGATCCACGAATGCCGCGCCGGGGCTCACCAGCGGGCCGGCGAGCAGGACAGGTACCAGCAGGGTAATGATCCCCGCCGACAGGCCGACGCGTCCCTTCAGCTTGCCCGCCAGCCAGCGATGCACCGGAAGCCCTCCAGCCCTCCAGCCCTCCAGCCCTGCTTTAATTCCAACGTGCCTGGGGTTGCCGGTGGATTGTTACGTCAGAATCGGGCCGTCTCAGGCGTTAGAGCGCGTCTTTGACATCTTCCTTGAGGTCCCCCACGCCCGCCTGGACCTTGCCGATGTTCTTTTGGATATTTCCTTCCACCTCCATCTCCTTGTTGCCGACGACCTTGCCGGTGACTTCCTTGACTTTGCCTTTCGCTTCTTCAATGCGTCCCTTGACCTGGCCTTTGTTCATGGTGAGTCTCCGAGGGTGAGGTCAGCCATGGCCACGATGGCGATGACTTGAGCCTGGAATGACGGTTTCCATCGCTCAATCTAAATAGTACACGCAAGACCAGGGGCTTTCGGTGCGGCAACGCACGTTGAACAGGGGCTAGAGAGAGCGGCGGAAGAGACAAGGTCCTTTGCGGGCCAGGGATGCCCCACGGGGCGGGGGGCGCGTTTGTCGCTCGCAGTTGTGGGCTTCGATGAGCGTTGCCGTTTCTTTGGAAAGGATCCTCCGGCCGTGTGCCGAAGGGTCGTAGGCCTGGACCGGGGAAGGCTGAGGGCATGTCCTGTGTGTCGAGGATTGCCGGTGGGACCTATGTGTGTCACCGAACAGACGGAATCCTCGGATTTCCATAGCGTCGGGGTGTCACAGCGAAGCCGTCGGGGGCGCTATCCTTACCAACGGCAGCGCAGTTGGAACCGTCGGCGCTGCTGCCGTTGGCGGCATCATCGGCCACGAAGTGAGTAAGCCCAAATGATGATGGCATTGCGACGCGCCTGACCGACCAGGCCGGTACATCGCAGTTGCTCATCGCCCTGATCCCGCTGCGAGCGGGACCGATAAAGTCGCTTTCGTCTCCGGGCGAGCGGATCACCACGAGGTATAAATGATGAAATTTTCGAAACTCAACACGACCGTCGGCACAGCGTTCGTCCTGAGCGCGTTGCTTGTGGCACTACCCGGCTGCCAGAAGCAGGAAGGCCCAGGGGAACAGATGGGCAAGGGAGTCGACAGGGCGACAGAGAGGGCCGGAGAGAAGGTCGAAAAGGCTGGAGAGAAAATCCAGGACGCGGCTAAGGGCGACAAGTAGCAAACGCCGCACAGAACACCGGGCAGCCGCTGGACACGAAGCCCCGCTCGGCGCCATCGAAACCCCCGCTGCGTCCTGCGGCAGGCAACGAGTACCGTTGCGCTGAAATGGCCCCAACATCATGCGGCCAGCGGCTTACCTTGGTAGGTACGCTTGTAAATGGCCGTCAAACCAAAGCCCTCCCAGTGCTTCGATCGGGGGTGTTAGCGTTTGCGTATAGGGTGATGGCCTGGCCGGCGCTGCCCCGGACTGCCGAGGTGATTCCGACTGGGGTTGTCCCATTCGGTTCCCAAAGTCCCTTCCCCCTCTCCATCGCACAGGTCCCTTTAGGAGGTCCTACCATGGTCGTCACTGCCGCAGACCGGATCGCGCAGCCAAGCTGCGACACGACTCTGCGCGCCGGCACCTTGACCCCCCAGGACCCCCGCCGGGGTAGGCTTCCCGCGCCAATCCCCAGTGCGCTTCGCGACCGGCGACCGAGTCAGCATCGAGATCGAAGGCACTTGCCTCCCGACCAACCCGGCGGAATCGGCATGAAGCGCTGGTGTGGTCGTTGGTGGCTGGCCCTGTGTTGCGCGCTCGGACTGGTGTTCGCCAGCCCTGCCAGCGCTGGGCGCATCCTGGTGCTGGTGCACGGCTACCTGGGAGATTCTGCTTCCTGGCGGCAGAACGGAGTCTTGCCGGTGTTGGAGCAGGCCGGCTGGAAAGCAGCCGGCAACTGGCAGTCGACCCGGGCCGGCGTCCGGCTGGAGCCGGTCGGGCCACCCGCAGGGGAATTCGCGGTCTACACTGTCGACCTGCCCTCCACCGCCCAACTGATGGAACAGGCGCGCTTGCTCGGCGGGATGCTGGGAGCCATCGCGCAGCGGCACCCGACGGACACGGTCGACCTCATCGGGCATTCGGCCGGCGGCGTCGTGGCCCGGCTCGCACTGGTGAACTACGGCGCGGGCACGGTCACCCGTCTGATCACCGTCGCCGCTCCCCACAGGGGCACCGAGCGCGCCTCGGAGGCGCTGGATGCGACCGACGACAGCGGGCTGTTCGGCGGGATCAAGCGCTGGTTCGTAAAACGCAAGGTGGGAGACGACCTGTATCGCACCGTGCAGGCTTCGCGCGGGGTCCTCGCGGACCTCGCCCCGCCGGTGCCCGGTAACCTCCTGTACTCGCTCAATGCTCGCCCGCACCCCGACATCGTTTATATCGCAGTGGTTCGCGGCGCCGCATACGGGCTGGCGGGCGACCAGGTCGTGCCGGCACCCAGTCAGGACCTCCGCCGGGTGCCCGCTCTGAATGGGCGGGCCAGCATTCGGGTGATGGCCGGCGATCACCAACTCAGCCCGCAGGATGGCCTGCTGTTGGCGGAGCTGGTGTCCAGGCCCGCTAATGCCACCGCGACCACGTCGAAGTGACGCGGCAGGATGGTGTGCGGCCGCGACGCCTGCGACAGGCTCGCCTGGGGTCTCGCTCTCCGTTTCGTGCTGTTCGCCACCGCCGCGGCCCTGATGACCTCCCTGGTCAAGGCCCACAACGAGGGCCGCCTAGAGGAGCGGCTGGCCATCTACGCCAAGCCCAAGCTCCTGATCGTCGACGAGTTGGGCTATCTGCCCTTTGAGGCCAGCGCCGCGCACCTGTTCTTCCAACCTCGTCTCACGCCGCTACGAGCGCGGCAGTCTGCTGGTCACCAGCAACCGCCACGTTACCGAGTGGGGCGAGGTCTTTGGCGACCCAGTGGTGGCCACCGCCATCCTCGACCGCCTGCTCCACCACCGCCACGTCCTCACCCTCCGCGGGGAGAGCTATCGCCTGCGCGAGAAACGTCGCTCGGGCCTCGTCCGTCTGAGCCCCATCAACCACGAAACCACCACCGCGATGCCCAGCTAGGGGGGCAATTTTTCGTGTCGCCAGGGGGTCAATACCTGGTGTCGCTTGACACCATAGGCCCTGTCGCTGGACTCCTGGTGGGGTTGATCCTGGCCGGGTGTCAGACTGTCCCTCCTGCATTCGGGGGTAGTGGTCCAGACGTGGAAACGGGCTCGGAAAACAGTCGTTAAGACAAGCCCCTGTAAGCTGTGCTATCCAGATCTGGCGCACTACCTCCCCCAGCGACTATCAGCAGTTCTAAATTTAAGACCATTATGTTATGAGGGACTTCTGAGAAGCTACTGGTGATTCCGTTGGTCCTCAAGCCTGCCGTTGCCCAGAGTGATCCTGCGCCAGACGTGTTCACGGTCACCGGCTTGGTGAAGCGGATTCGTGAGGCGTTGTTTGACTTGCCTGATCACCGTAAGGGCGGCAACAACCAGTCTTATGCCATCGGCGACGCCGCGCTGAGTGCCTTCTCGGCGTTTTTCCTGCAGAGTCCGTCGTTTCTGGATTACCGGCGGCGCATGTAGGAAGAGCTCGGGGAGAACAACGCCAGCTCGCTGTTCGGCGTGCATCAGATCCCGAGCACGCAGCAGATCGGCAATCTGCTCGGCCCGAACTCGGCGGATCATCTCGCGCCGGTGTTCTTCGAACTCATCGAGGCGCTGCACCGGCACGGCGCCTTGGCATCGCACCGCGGCGTCGACGCACGCCTGCTGATGGCGCTCGACGGGACCCAGTACCACAGCTCCGAGTCGATCCACTGCGAGCACTGCTCTACGCGCAGCTGAGTAACGGCAAAACCCAGTATGACCATGTTGCCGTCACCCCGGTGATCGTCGCCCCAGGGCAAGTGCAGGTCTTTGCCTTGCCACCGGCATTCGTGCGCCCGCAAGACGGGCAGGCCAAGCAGGACTGCGAACTCAATGCTGCGACGCGCTGGCTGCAGCAGTGGGGTGCACGTATCGCGCCGTGGCACACCACGCTCCTGGGCGACGATCTGTACTGTCATCAGCCGTTCAGCGAGCAGGTGCTCGCGCCGGACTGTGCGTTTTTGTTCGTCTGCCTGCCACCGTCGCACACGCTGCTGTATGAATGGGTCGCGGACTTCGAGCGCATCGGCGCGGTGCCGACCCTGGTGAAAACACGCTGGACGGGCAAGCAGCGCCTCACCGAGACCTATCGCTGGCTCAATGAGCTGCCGTTGCGCAACGGCGACGATGCCCTGAAGGTCGGTTGGTTGCGAGCTGACGACCACCGATGCCGCGGGCAACGTGCTCTACCGCAACGCCTGGGCCAGTTCGGTGCCGGTCACCCGAGAGAACGTCGTCGCGCTCGTCGCCGAGGGCGCAGTCGCTGGAAGATCGAGAACGAGAACAACAATACCCTCAAGACCAAGGGCTACAACTTCGAGCACAACTACAGCCACGGCAAACAGCACCTGTCCTCGCTGCTGGCAAGCCTGATGCTGCTGGCCTTCCTTACCCATAGCGTGCTCGATCTGCTCGACCAACGCTATCGCACGATCCGCCGGCACCTACCCTCGCGGCGCACTTTCTTCGAACACCTGCGCGCGCTCACCCTGTACATGCCCTTTACCTCCGGGGATCACCTCTTTGACTTCATGCTGGAGGCCCTGCAGCCAGCGCGCTCGCCGCCCAAGTGTCGATCACCCGGACAACGGCGGCAAATTTAGAATTGCTGAGCGACTATACCAAACCCAAAACACGGGTGTGTTGGGTATAGAATCGCGTCTTTCGGGAGACAGGACCATGCCGATCAGCCCAGCACCATCCCCCCAGCGCCTGACCCGGCTCGATCATGGCTCCTCCTAGCCTCCCCCTCGGTAACGCCGAACCCTGGACGGAGGCCACGACCCTGGCGGCGGAGGCCTATTGGCTCCTCGCCCCCGGCCAGGGCGGGATCTGCACCGAGACCTTGCCTGGGCTCGAGCCTGGCGATGCCCAGGTCCGGACCCTCTACAGCGGCATCAGCCGGGGCACCGAGTCCCTGGTCTTTCGGGGCGAGGTGCCGCCCAGTGAGTTTGAGACCATGCGCGCCCCCTTTCAGGCGGGCGATTTCCCCGGTCCGGTCAAGTATGGCTACTGCAGCGTGGGGCTAGTGGAGTCCGGCCCGGCGGACCTGCGCGGGCGGCGGGTCTTCTGCCTTTACCCTCACCAGACCCGTTACCGGGTCCCGGCCGCGGCGCTCCATTTCCTCCCGGAGGGGGTGCCACCGGGCCGCGCCGTGCTGGCCGCCAACCTGGAGACCGCCATCAATGGCCTCTGGGACGCTGCCCCTCGGGTGGGGGACCGCATCGCCGTCATCGGGGGCGGGACCCTGGGTTGCCTGGTGGCCTGGCTCGCCGGTCGCATCCCAGGTTGCCAGGTCGAGCTCATCGATACTAACCCGCGGCGGGCCGGCATCGCCGCCGCCCTAGGGGTGGCCTTCGCCGCCCCGGTCTCGGCGACCCCGGAGGTGGATCGGGTGATCCATGCCAGCGGCTCCGCCGCCGGCCTCGCCCTAGGGCTGCGCCTGGCGGGTTTCGAGGCGACGGTGCTGGAGCTGTCCTGGTATGGCACCCGGGAGGTGGCGCTGCCCTTGGGGGCTGCCTTCCACCGCCGCCGGCTGACCCTGCGTTCATCCCAGGTGGGTAGCATCGCCACCGCCCAGCGGGCGCGCTGGGATTTTCGCCGCCGGATGGGGCTGGCCCTGTCCCTCTTGACGGACCCGGCCCTTGATGGGCTCATCACCGGCGAGGATGCCTTCACCCAACTGCCGGAGATTCAGGCCCGACTGGCTCGCGACCCCGGCGACACCCTGATGCACCGCATCCGTTACGACTGACTAAGGGAATCCGATCATGTACAGCCTCAGCGTTCGCGATCACGTCATGATCGCCCACAGTTTTCGCGGCGCCGTCTTCGGGCCGGCCCAGCGGCTGCACGGGGCCACCTATGTGGTGGATCTGGAGCTGCGCCGGCCCAGCCTGGACGCAGACAACCTGGTGGTGGACATCGGTCTGGCGAGCCAGGCCCTGCGCGCCGTCCTCGCCGACCTGGACTACCGCAATCTGGACGAGCACCCGGATCTCCAGGGCCAGAACACCACCACCGAATTCATGGCGCGGCGGATTTTTGAGGGGGTGGCGGCCAGTCTGGCCGCCGGGGAGCTGGGGGCGTCGGCGCGGGGCATCCAGTCCCTGCGGGTGGTGCTGCGCGAGTCTCACCTGGCCTGGGCCGCTTACGAGTCGGAGTTGTCCGCCTGAGCCCGCCGAACCCCCCGGGGTCCGACGGGCGGCGGCTCTGGGCCCTGGTTCCCGGCGATCTCGACACCCCCGCCGGCGGTTACCGCTATGACCGGCGCATCCTGGCCGGCTTGGCCGGTCTGGGCTGGGAGGTGGCGTACCGCACCCTGGACGCCAGCTTTCCGGCACCGACCCCAGCGGCCAGGGAGCAGGCGCGGCAAGTCCTCGCGGCCATTCCGGACGACGGCCTGGTCTTGGTGGACGGGCTCGCCTACGGTGTCCTCCCTGAACTGGCGGAGGCCGAGGGGCGGCGGTTACGTCTGGTGGCCCTGGTGCATCATCCCCTGGCGTTGGAGGCGGGGTTGTCTCCAGAGCGGGCCGCCACTCTGCGTGACGCCGAGGTCCTTGCCCTGGCCCAGGCGCGGCTGATCCTGGTGACCAGTCGTTTCACTGCCGCCCTGCTCGCCGGCTGGGGGGTGCCCCCGAGCCGGCTGCGGGTGGTGGAGCCGGGGACGGACCCGGCCCCCACCGCCCAGGGCTCGGGGTCCGGGACCTTGCGTCTGCTCTGCGTCGCCTCCCTCACCCCCCGCAAGGGGCATGACCTGCTGCTGCGTGCCCTGGCGGGGCTGCGGGAAGAGTCCTGGCACCTGGACTGCGTCGGCAGCCTGGACCGGAACCCCGCCTGGGCCGCGGGCCTGATCCGGCTGCGGGATGAACTTGGGCTGGCTGGGCGGGTGAGCCTCCTGGGTGCCCTTGGCGAGGAGGAACTGGAGGACTGCTTTGGGGGGGCGGATCTGTTCGTCCTGCCCTCCCGCTTCGAGGGCTACGGCATGGCCTTCGCCGAGGCCCTGGCGCGCGGCCTGCCGATCCTGGCCACCCGCGCCGGGGCCAGCGGCGAGACGGTCCCCCCGGAGGCGGGGCTGCTGGTGCCGGCGGATGATCCGCTGGCCTTGGGGCAGGCGCTACGCCAGTTGCTGGTCGATCCAGCCCTGCGGGGCCGTCTGGCCAAGGGTGCCCGGGCCGCCGGCTTGTGTTTGCCGACCTGGCAGGATGCCGTCGCCGCCTTCGCCACCGCCCTTGAGGAGGCTGTGGGGCAAGCCGAGCAAGAAGCAAAGGCGGCTACCCAAGAGGGGGCCCGGCGGGTTCTCGGGGAAATCCGGCTGAACAGCAGCCCTGCCCATGACGAGATGACCCAGCAGGTGGTCGGGATGGTCATCCCGGAGGTGGCGCGAGATGGGTGATTTCAGCACCGCCTGGCTGGCCCTGCGGGAGCCGGTGGATAGCCGTGCCCGTTCCGATCGCCTGCTGCGGAGCCTGCTGGCGCTTCTCACGGCATTCAACCACCCCCCGGGCGCCGAGGTCGCTCAGCCCCTGCGTATTCTTGATCTGGGCTGTGGCACCGGGGCTAATCTTCGTTACCTGGCCCCTCGTCTGGGCCTCGAGCCAGACGCCGGCCCCTGGGCATGTCAGGACTGGATCTGCGTGGATAGGGACCGGAGGCTGCTGGCCGATCTGACTCACCGCACCGCGGACTGGGCCAGAGGCCGGAACCTCACGGCCATTGTCCAGGGCGAGGGGCTAATCATCCAGGGTGCCCAGGGTGTCCCGGCCTCGGGTCCCCACTGCCGGGTCAGGACCCTGGACCGGGATCTGGCCCGGGGGTCGGAGTCCCTGCTTCTGGGCCCGGGTACCCTGGTGGTCGCCTCCGCCCTGTTGGATCTGGTCGCGGCGGACTGGCTCGCCGGCCTGCTGCGGGCCTGCGCCAGGAGTCGCTCCCACCTCTACCTGGCCCTCACCTATGACGGCCGGATCGACTTGTCCCCCGACCACCCCCACGACGGGACCCTGATCGCCCTGGTCAACGCTCATCAAAACCGCGATAAGGGGCTGGGTGGTCCCGCCCTCGGGCCCTCCGCCCCCGCCCGGCTGGCGGAATTGGCGGCGGGTCTAGGCTTCGCCCTGGAAGCGGCTGACAGTGATTGGGTACTGGGGCCAGACGAGCCGGAGCTCCAGTCGGCCCTGGTCGCCGGCTGGGCGGTCGCCGCCCGGGAGCAGGTGCCCGCCGGGCCTGAGTCAAGGGGCCTGGACGAGGAGATCTGCCGCTGGCACGAGCGTCGCCAGGCACACATCGCCGCCGGACTTTTGCATATCCGGGTGGGCCATCGGGATGCCCTGCTGTCGCCGCTTAGGGAGGGTTCAGAAACAAGCGGCGCAAGGCTTGCCCGGAGTCGGCGTAGGCTGCGCTAATCCGACTTACGGATGTACCGGTTGTTTTTGAACCGTGACGTAGCGGCTAGCGCCCGTCGGGACGAACGGTTTCCGGACCCGGGTCCTTGCGCAGCAGCAACATGTAGTTGACGCCCAGATAGCGGCTGTAATGGAAGCTGCGGTTAAAGGGGTTGATACGCACGCCGGTGCGATGGAGGAGGGCGAAGGGCGCGCCGAGGCCGGCGGTGACCTCGGAGGGCTTGACGAGTTTTCGCCAGTGGTGAGTGCCCTTCGGCATCCAGCCCAGGATATATTCCGCGCCCAGGATGGCGATCAGGAACGCCGCCCAGGTCCGGTTGATGGTGGCCACCACCATGAGGCCCCCCGGTCGGACCAGGGTGCCGCAGACCGACAGGAAGGCCGGCAGGTCTTTCACGTGCTCCACGACCTCCATGTTGAGCACGGCATCGAACTGGGCGCCACTGTCCGCGAGGGCCTCCGCGCTCGTCAGCCGGTAGTCTGGAGCCAGGCCGCTCTCCTGGGCGTGAATTTCGGCGACCCGGATATTCTTGCTCACCACGTCGATCCCCGTGACCTGGGCGCCGAGGCGTGCCAGGGACTCGCTCAGGATGCCGCCGCCGCAGCCGATATCCAGCAGCCGAAGGCCCGCCAGGGACCGCTCGCTAGTGGGATCGGTGCCAAAGGCCTGGGAGAGGCGATCGCGCAGGTAGCCGACGCGGAAGCCATTAAGCCGGTGCAGGGGCCAAAAAGGTCCGTTTGCATCCCACCAGCGGTGGGCCAGCTTCTCATAGTAGGCGACCTCGTCGGGATCGATGCTCGGGGCGCTCGGCGGTGGGGTCGTCATGGTGGCTAAGGGCTCCGCTGCTGGCGGGTGGGGATTAATCGCGAAAATCAGGGTCCGGGCCCTGTGGCCCGGGCGGGCCGGCTTCCCAGATCCGCACTGGGTCCAGTTCCCGCCAGCGATTGACGATCTGGCAGAACAGCTTGGCGGTCTGCTCCACGTCATAGATGGCGGCGTGGGCCTTGCTATTGTTCCAGCCTAGGCCGGCGACCTGAGCGGCGCGGGCCAGTACGGTCTGGCCAAAGACCAGCCCCGCCAGGGAGACGGTGTCGAAGACGCTGAAGGAATGAAAGGGGCTGTTCTTGAAGCTGTTGCGCTCCACCGCCGCCTTGAGGAAGCCGAGGTCGAAGGCGGCGTTGTGGCCGACCAGGATGGCCCGGTTGCAGCCGCTGCTTTTGACTGCCTTGCGGATGGGCAGCAGGATGCGGTTCAGCGCCTCCTGTTCGGGCACGGCGTCGCGGAAGGGGTGAAGGGGGTCGATGCCGGTGAAGGCAAGGGCGCGCGGGTCGATCTCCGAGCCGAGAAAGGGCAGGACGTGGCAGGAAAGGGTGGCCCCGGGGAAGACGTGCCCACGCTCGTCCATGCGGATGACGCTGGCGGCGATCTCCAGCAGGGCATGGCGCTGGGGGTCGAAGCCGGCGGTTTCCACGTCCACCACCACCGGCAGGAAGCCGCGAAAGCGCCGGGCAATGGTGTGAAGCTGTTCTAGTTCGTTCATGGGCACAGAATAAGAGTAGCGCCCTTAATTGCAAAGGCCTTTGCGGTCGGCCTCGCCGGGATGCTGTCATCAAGCCTACCGGGAGGTCTTCACGGCGTCCCCCAACCGCCGCCACCCGACCCGACCCTGAAAACCGAAAAACTCCTATAGTGTCCGCCTGGAGAGGGATGGAGAGGGTGGCGCGATGACAAATCCAGTGAATCCGGTTCCCAAGCCCCTGGCCCGCCTGGCCCGCCTGGCCGGGTTGGCCCTGTGGCTGCTGCTGTTCACCGCCGCTGGGGGTGAGCGCGCCCTCCTGTTCGAAATCAGCACGCCCGCGGCGCCTCCCTGCTATCTCTTCGGCACCCTCCATAGCGAGGACCCGCGGGTGCTGGCACTGTCGCCCGCGACGCGGGACGCCTTCGAGGGGAGCCCTGTCTTTATCCTGGAGATGATCCCGGATGCCCAGGCGCTCGCCCGCTCTATGCAAATCATGGTCTACGGGGATGACCGCGACCTGGCGCGGGTGGCCGGGGCGCCGCTCTACGGGCGCCTGGTCGAGGCCGCGGCCGAGTTGGGCCTGCCCGAGGCGGCGATCCGGGGCCTCAAGCCCTGGGCGGCCGCCACCCTCCTGGGCCTGCCTCCGGCCCGGACGGGTGAATTCCTCGATATCCACCTCTACCGGACGGCCCTGGCCACGGGTAAGGAGGTGATCGGCCTGGAGACCATCGAGGAGCAAGTCGCGGTCTTCGATAGCCTGGGCGAGGAGGATCAAATCCTCATGCTGAAGGAGACTCTGGACACCCGGCACCAGCTGCCCCTGATCTTTGAGCGCATCCTCTCGGCCTATCTCGATCGGGATCTCACCGCTTTAGCGCGCCTCGGCGACGAGTACCTGGGCCAGGGCGACCCCGGGCTAGCGGAAAATTTCCGGCGCGCGGCCCTGGATGATCGCAACCTGCGCATGGCGGCGCGTCTGGACGCCTATCTACGCGCGGGCGGCTGTTTTATCGCCATCGGCGCCCTGCACCTGCCGGGAGAAGATGGGCTTCTAGCGCGCCTTGGGCGGGCCGGCTTGCGGGTGCGGGCGGTGGATTGATGGGGCTCAATCGCACCCAGCTATCGGCCAGGGTTCCCAGTTAGGATGCCGATAACCTCTTGGTTGGGCGGTTGATAGGGTTGGGACCTTTCGTGGAAAGGCGCCGACTCGCCGTCTGTGCGCCTAGGCCGCCAGGGCGCCTCTGGGGCCTAGGGCGATTGAGTTGGATCCATAAACACCCTATATTCCCTCCAAGGTTCAACAGTTGGCTGTCGGGTCATGGGTTTCGAATTTTTCCTCCTGGCTTGAGTCAGCCGGTGCGGACAGGGATCTACTGGCAAGTAGCCAAAACCGCAAGACAGGCATCCATTCTTCGTTGGGCTAACACCCTAAATCCAAGCCTTACCTGGCAATATTTCTGTCTGATAGCTTGTTGGGGAAAGATGCGCGTACTCATCGTCGAAGATGACCCTCTGCTGGGGGCGGGACTGGTGACCGGACTCGGTCAAGATGGCTTTGCGGCGGACTGGCTGACCGCCGCCGAGCCTGCCCTGCATGCCCTGCGTCTCGAGCACTTTGACCTGCTGGTACTCGACCTGGGGTTGCCAGGGCAGGACGGTCTCTCGCTGTTGCGGGAGTTACGGCAGGAGGGTTCAACCTTGCCGGTGTTGATACTCACCGCCCGGGATTCCGTCGCGGAGAAGGTCGCTGGACTCAATGCGGGTGCCGATGACTATCTGGTCAAGCCCTGCGACCTGGACGAATTAAGTGCCCGGCTGCGCGCCCTCGCGAGGCGCGGTTGGGGTCGTCCCGCGCCTCTGTGCAGCGCGGGAGACCTGACCCTGGACGCCACCGCGCGGGTTGTGACCCTGGCTGGGCAAACCCTGACCTTGTCACCCCGGGAGTTCGACCTGCTTGAGGTCCTGATCTCTCACCCCGACCGGGTGGTGCTCCGGGCCCGCCTGGAGGCCAGCACTCAGGGCTGGCAGGGCGAGGTGGAGAGTAATTCACTGGAGGTCCACATCCATAATCTGCGGCGCAAGCTTGGGAAGGAACGGGTCCTGACGGTACGAGGCTTTGGTTACCAACTGGTCTCGGAGCCGACGTCTTGAACTCCATCCGGCAACGACTGATGCTGTCCCTGTTTGGCCTTTGGATCGCGGTCTGGGCCGCGGTGGCCATGGTCGCCTTCGAACGCTCCGGTCATGAGGTTGACGAACTCCTGGATGCCCAGATGGCCCAAACCGCCCATGTCCTACGTAATCTCAGTTCCGGTGGGCCTCCGTCCGGGATGATCGCGGCCCCCCAGGCCTTGTCCACGGTGGGTCACCCCTACGAGGCGAAGCTGAGCTTCCAACGCTGGCAGGGGGACCATCTGAAGGCGAGCTTCGGCGCGGCGCCATCCGCGCCCTTGGCGCAGACGATGGGATTTTCGGACCAGGTGCTGGCGGGTACCTCCTGGCGGGTTTTCGGGCTGCCAGGCACCCGCCCCGACGAGGTCCTGTTCGTGGCCCAGGATTATTCGATCCGCAAGGAGTTGGTTGATTATCTGACCATTCACGCCTTGAAGCCCATCCTCTGGTCCCTGCCGCTCAGTATGCTGCTGATCTGGCTGGCGGTGAGTGACGGTCTTGGCCCCCTGTACCGCCTTGCCAGAAGTATTACCCGCCGCTCGGCGGATCGTTTGGGGCCGATCGACGGGGAGGGTGTCCCAGTGGAGATCCGCCCGCTCACCGAGGCCCTCAATGGCCTCATGGAGCGGCTCGACGAGGCGCTGGCCATGGAGCGGCGCTTTGCCGCCGATGCCTCCCATGAATTGCGCACCCCCTTCGCAATCATCCGCACGCACGCCCAAATCGCCCAGCGCAGCGGCGATCCCGCCGAACGTCGCCAAGCCCTCGATAACCTGATCCTGGGGGTGGACCGGGCGACCCGCCTGATCGCCCAACTCCTGATTCTAGCCCGGCTCCAGGGCGAGTCTCAGCAGGTGGAGCAGGGTGTCTCATCCCTCGCGGGGGCCGTTAGCCGGGCCGTGGCGCACCAGCAGGCCGCCGCGCAGAGCCGGTCGATCAGCCTGACCGCCCTGGTACCCGAGGGTCTCTACAGCGTGGTCGCGGTGCCTGGGGAGGTGCTGGGCACTCTGGTCGGCAATCTCGTGGAGAACGGGGTCAAGTACACGCCGCCGCGGGGCTGGGTCCAGGTGGCATTAGTACCGGAGCGGGGCTGGCTCCTGCTGCGGGTGACCGACTCCGGCCCTGGCATCCCACCCGCCAACAGGGAGCGGGTCTTCGACCGCTTCTATCGCCAGCCTGGTCAATCCCAGGGAGGGGCGGGTCTGGGGCTCTCCATTGTACGGCGCATCTGCACCATGTACGGTCTGGGAATCGAGTTGCGGGAAGGGGCGGAGGGGGTGGGCCTGGCGGTTGAGGTGCGCTTCCCCTTGTCTTCCGACTCCCGGCCCTCAGCCCCCTTGGGTGTCGTGGAAAAAGGGTCTTAAGGTTTTCTTAAGCCTCCCGGTTGTACTGTGACCATGCATGTGGCGGTAACCGCCGCCAAGAATAATGATCCACAGCCCACCCAAGAGGAGAGGCAGATGACCAACCCCCAACCACGGCGCCACAAGCGCTACTCCCTTAGCTCCGATCAAGCCCCCCCAGGACCATCCAAGGCGCAGCATGGCTTGGGTCTCGAGCTGTCCATGGCTGGCTTGGTTCGAAGCAACTCCATCCCCTTGGGGGTGGCACTATCCATTGGGCTGGCGTTGGCGTGGCCGGCCGTAGGCTCGGCGGCATCCTGTACCATCTCGCCCAGCAACCCGACTATCAACATGGCCGGGAGCGTTTCCTGGTCCGCCACTTACAGCGGTTTCTCGAGGTCGCCGACCTACGCCTGGACCTTCCCGGGCGGCAACCCCGCCAGCAGCACCAGCGCCACCCGCAGCGTCAGCTATGCCAATGCCGGGGCCTCCACCACCAGCCTGAAGCTGACCCGAGGGGGCACCAGCGCGACCTGTACGTCCACGGTCACGGTCCGGGATACCAAGGCCCCGACGGTCCCCGGGGGTCTCACCGCCACGCTCGCCGGTGCCACCCAGGTCAACCTGGCCTGGTCCGCCTCGACGGATAACGTCGCGGTCACCGGCTACCGTGTCGAGCGCTGCACCGGTGCGTCCTGTACCAACTTCGCCCAGATCGCCACCCCGACCACCGCCAGCTACAGCAACACCGGCCTCACCGCCGGCACCACCTACCGCTACCGGGTACGGGCGGCGGATGCGGCGGCCAACTTGAGCGCCTACTCCAGCACTGTCAACGCCACCACCCCGGCGGGCGATACCACGAAGCCAAACGTGTCCATCTCCACCCCGACCCCCGGGCCCTACCACGCCCCGGGCATCGTGCCCGTCAATGCCACCGCTACCGATAACGTCGGTGTCACCAAGGTCGAGTTTTACGACGGGGCCACGCTCCAGGGGACCGATACCAGCACTCCCTACAGCTACAACTGGTCCATCGTCGCCAGCGATGCCGGAACTAGCCATAACTGGACCGCCAAGGCCTACGACGCGGCCGGCAATGTCGGTACCACCGCAGCGCTTAGCCTGACCGTGGCGCCCCAGGCCCCCCACGTCTCCATCAACTCCACCAGCCAGAACGCGCTGGATGTGGGTGTGGACCCCTACACCGTCGGCGCCGTGACCGAGGGTCCCAAGCCGAAGAGCGCCAATTCCCTGAGCCCTACCGCCGGAACCGGCACTACCGGCTATCAGGTGGTCGCCATCAACGATCTCGGCATGCACTGCGGAGATCTAGACACCCGCGTCTCCAGCATCCTGCCGCCTTTCCAGGTCCTGCTCGCTCAGGTCATTCAGAAGGGGGCCAAGCCCGTCATTCTCGACAAAACCCAGGCCAGTGTGACCTACACCGCCGCCTCCAACGCCAATGACCCGATCCTCGGCAAACCGCTGGATCCGGGCACCGGCTATCCCTTCACCGGCCTGACCGGCAGCGGCGAAGTCTTCAAGACCAACTTCTGGTCGGTCGCCTTCAACGCCTACGACCCCTTCTACCCCCCAGGCGTGCTGGCCAGCTTCTACGATCCCAACAACCCGGCCAACAACGCGGACGACAGCCTGCCGGTGCCCAACGTCGAGGATCTTTATATAGGCCCCGATGGGCTGGTCAACAGTGGGGATGAATTTCTCTCCGCCGTCCAGCATGCCATGCCCGGTATCGCCAACCCCTACCTGGCCAACGCCGCTCAAACGGCGGAGGAGCACTACGGCGACAAGCCCTTCTTCGTCAACTTCCCCTTCGGCTATGTGGCCAACGGCGTGAACTGGTTCGAAGGGGCCGGTGTGCCGTTCGCCGCCTTCGATGACTTCGGGCGTGAGAATCCCTACCCGCTGGTGCGGGTCCAGGCCAAGAACAATACCGGGACCGTACTGGCCACCGTCGATACCGTCCTGCCAATTTCCGGCGAGGCCAGTTGCAAAAACTGTCACGGCGACCCGGTGGATGTGCCCGACAGCCTGCACCCGGGCGCGGCCAATGCCAAGCTGATCGCCGCTGGACTGCCGGTGGCGAGCAGTCTGGCCGACCCCCTTGAGGGGACGGATGTGCCTATCGCCGTGAGCGTGGAGTACGCCACCGACATCAACGTCCTGCGTCTACATGACGTCATGCACGGTGCGGCCTACCGCGATACCACGGGTGCGGTCACCGCCTGTAACGGCATCACCTCCGCCACCCCCAACGGTAACGCCAACTGCCTGACTAATCGGGCGCTCGACCAGGGCAAGTCGGTGGTCTGTCAGGTCTGCCACTACACCCCGGCCCTGGACCTGGCCCAGTTCGGCCCCCTCGGTGGTGATGCGGCCAACCCGGATGCCGCCGCTAACGGTCGGGTGCAGCGCATCCAGAAGAGTAACTCCCGCGTCCTGCACATGGCCCACTCGAAACAGACCACGCTGTTTCCGGCCATGCCCGCCCCGACCGCCGACAGCGCCGCCACCGGCCTGCCCGGCAACCAGGCCGCCCGCGAGGCCGTGCTCGAACAGACCTGTTACCAGTGCCATCCCGGTACCAACACCAAGTGCATGCGTGGGGCCATGGCCGACGGCGGCATGGTCTGTCAGGACTGTCACGGAGAACTGGCCCAGGTTGGTAACGACTTCACTGCCAACGTCACCGCCGCCCAGCCCTTCCCGGCCGGGGCCGACCTGACCAAACGCGTGCCCTGGGCCAACGAGCCCGGCTGCGGGTCTTGCCACACGGGGGATGCCACCAGCAACATGGCTACCGCCGCTGGGACCGCGGTCAATGGCTACGACACCAACGGCAATGCCGACGGTATCCGCCTGATCCGCGCCTATCTCAACAACGACGCCAATGCCAAGCCCATCGTTCCGGCCAACAAGCGCTTCGCGGAGAATACCATCGCCGCGAGCTTCAATGGCTTTGCCAACCCGGGGGCCGGCAACCAGAAACTTTACCGCGTCAGCACGGGTCATGGTGGGGTCATGTGCGAGGGCTGCCATGGGGCGACTCATGCGGAGTGGGACGCCGACAGTTCGCCCTTGCAGAACGACAACGTCACCGGCAACCAACTCCAAGGCCATTCCGGAACCGTGAGTGAGTGCAGCACCTGCCACACCACCAGTGCCATGTCCGCCAGCACCCAGGGCGGCCCGCACGGCATGCACCTGGTCAACGATAGCCGCTTCTGGAAGCAGTCGCACAAGGACATGGCCAAGGCCGAGAACGGCAAGACGGGGGGCGGGACCTGCGGGGCCTGCCACGGGGCGGATCACCTGGGTACCGTCCTGTCGCGTACCCCTGTCGATCGCAGCTTCAGTGTGGAGGGGACCAACCGTACCCTGCTGGCCGGCGATCCGGTGAGCTGCGGCCTCTGCCACAGCGTGAGCAAGAGCTTCGGGCAGTAATCCAACAACTTTCCTAGGTAGGCGCGACGGCATCTGGCAGATGCCGCGCACTTGGGCCCCACCCGGGCAACCGGGCGGGGCCCGTTTTTTTGGCTCGCTCTAATCTCTGGAGGAACTAGCCATGCCTAACGCCCAACGCCTGATAACCCTCGGCCTGGTTCTGGCCGTCAGTCTGGCCCTACCCTGTTGGGCCGGAGAGTTGCGCCCCCTGGAAGCCAGGGACGCCCCCGCCTTGGAACTGCCAGACCTGGGCGGGGCTATGCATCGCCTCGCCGACTGGCGTGGTCAGGTGATCCTGCTCAACTTCTGGGCCAGTTGGTGCCAACCCTGCGTGGCGGAGATGCCGGGGATCCAGCGCCTGGAGGAGCGGATGCGGGGTCGCGGCTTCGTTGTCGTTGGCGTCAACGTGGCGGAGACCCAGCGGCGAGCGACCCGGAGTGTGGAGCAAATGGGGCTCGGTTTCCCGGTCCTGCTGGACGCCGAGGGTGGGACCTTTCACGCCTGGGGTGGCAAGGGCCTGCCCACCAGCGCCCTGATCGACCGCCAGGGCCGCTTGCGGTATGTCGGGCTGGGACCCCTGGAGTGGGACGGGGCCGAGGCCTTGGGGCGGGTCGAGTCTCTCCTCGAAGAGCCCGTCTCCGCCGGGGACGGCGGTTGAACCGAGGGGGGCGGATGGGCAGGCACTTGGGGGGGGCCCTTGTCTTCCCGCTTTCAAGCTTCATATAAAGCAAATTGTTTTGAGGAACTGAACTTAAGGTTTTCTTAAGCCTCCCGGTTGTACTGTGATCATGCAGTTGGCGGTAACCGCCTTCGCGACCAATGATCCACAGCCCACCCCAAAGGAGAGGCAGATGACCACCCCCCAATCATGGCGCCACGAGCGCCACCTTCCCGACCCCGCTCAGGAATCGCCACCGCGACGACCTCTAGGGCGTCGCTTGGGTCTCGGACTGCTCATAGCGGGCTTTGCCCTGGCTGGTTTTGCCCAGGTCGAGGCCGCCGACAATGATGGCGTCGCGCCCAGCGCGGCCATCGCCTTGAGCATTGACAGTGCCTCTTGGAACAACAGAGAACGACGTCTGCGCGCCACGGGCAACGCGCCGGCCGATGTTAGGGTCAAGCTGGTCAATGCCTACAACCCATCCCAGGTATTGGGTTCGGACGAGGCCGAAGACGACGGCGACTGGTCCATCAGAAAATACAGGCCGAGCCCGGTGCCCTGTGCGGTGCGCGCCCTGACGCCGGACGGCAATTACATCGATCGTGCCGTGAGCAATACCCCGTCCACCTGTTCCCCCAAGGCCCCTACGCCGACCAACCAGGCCCCGACGGCCAAGGCCAACGGGCCCTATAGCGGCCTGACGGGCGCCGCCATCAGCTTCAGCAGCGCCGGTTCCACTGATACCGATGGCACCATCGCCAGCTATGCCTGGACCTTCGGGGACGGCGCCAGCGCCACCACCGCGAATCCGAGTCACGCCTACGCGACCGCCGGCACCTTTAATGTGTCGTTGACGGTCACGGACAACCTGGGCAAGGCCTCGACCGCGTCCGCCACCACCGCGACCATCACGGCGCCCCCGGTCAACCAGGCCCCGACGGCCAAGGCCAATGGGCCCTACAGCGGCACCACGGGCGTGGCCATCAGCTTCAGCAGCGCCGGTTCCACTGATACCGATGGCACCATCGCCAGCTATGCCTGGACCTTCGGCGACGGCGCCAGCGCCACCACCGCGAATCCGAGTCACGCCTACGCGACCGCCGGCACCTTTAATGTGTCGTTGACGGTCACGGACAACTTGGGCAAGGCCTCGACCGCGTCCGCCACCACCGCGACCATCACGGCGCCTAACGTCGCTCCCACCGCCAAGGCCAACGGGCCCTATAGCGGCCTGACGGGCGCCGCCATCAG
This sequence comes from Chromatiaceae bacterium, assembly GCA_016714645.1. NCBI lineage: Bacteria > Pseudomonadati > Pseudomonadota > Gammaproteobacteria > Chromatiales > Chromatiaceae > Chromatiaceae bacterium. The sequence goes on from JADKCI010000004.1 coordinate 60,714, forward strand.
CTTCAGCAGCGCCGGTTCCACTGATACCGATGGCACCATCGCCAGCTATGCCTGGACCTTCGGCGACGGCACCAGCGCCACCACCGCCAATCCGAGTCACGCCTACGCGACCGCCGGCACCTTTAACGTGTCGTTGACGGTCACGGACAACCTGGGCAAGGCCTCGACCGCATCCGCCACCACCGCGACCATCACGGCGCCCCCGGTCAACCAGGCCCCGACGGCCAAGGCCAATGGGCCCTACAGCGGCACCACGGGCGTGGCCATCAGCTTCAGCAGCGCCGGTTCCACTGATACCGATGGCACCATCGCCAGCTATGCCTGGACCTTCGGGGACGGCGCCAGCGCCACCACCGCGAATCCGAGTCACGCCTACGCGACCGCCGGCACCTTTAATGTGTCGTTGACGGTCACGGACAACCTGGGCAAGGCCTCGACCGCGTCCGCCACCACCGCGACCATCACGGCGCCCCCGGTCAACCAGGCCCCGACGGCCAAGGCCAACGGGCCCTATAGCGGCCTGACGGGCGCCGCCATCAGCTTCAGCAGCGCCGGTTCCACTGATACCGATGGCACCATCGCCAGCTATGCCTGGACCTTCGGCGACGGCGCCAGCGCCACCACCGCGAATCCGAGTCACGCCTACGCGACCGCCGGCACCTTTAATGTGTCGTTGACGGTCACGGACAACTTGGGCAAGGCCTCGACCGCGTCCGCCACCACCGCGACCATCACCGCCGCGGTGGCCTGCACCTCGCCAATCCCGGAGCATTGCAGCATCACCGCCTACACGGGGCCCGAGGTGTGCGTCGCCTGTCACGAAGGCGAGGCGCGCGATATGCATGGATCCGTCCATTACCAGCAGGGTGGGGCCTTCCCCAACGTGACGAATATTCCGTCGGACTTCAAGTCGGCCGGTGAGCGGCCCGCCAAGGCGGCGGCGAGTGACCTGGTGGCGACTGGCGTCAACACCTACTGCGGTACCCATGAGAACTCGCCGCGCTTCACCTGCGCGGGCTGCCATGTGGGTAACGGGCGCTTCCCGATGGCCCAATCCCTCTTCGAAAAGCTGGCTCCCACTTCGGTGGAGGCTCATACCCAGTTGGCGAATATCGACTGCCTGATGTGTCACCAGGAGGTTTACAAGCGCTTCCCCGATTGGACTTCCGCTGGCCTGGGCTTCAGTGATTTTAGTCTGCTGAACCTGGACACGGATCCCACCACCGGCAAACTCATTCGCTCGGATGGCGACGCCGTGATCCGCACGGGGTTCCAGGGCATCCCGAACGTCAGCGCCGCCGGTGACTTCCTGTTCAAGCCGGCTGGTAAGGACACGCTACCTGCCTCGGTGCCTATGGTACCCATGACCCTGACCACCCTGGCCGCGGCCCAGAATGTCCATGCCACGACCCGTCAGTCCTGCCTCAACTGCCATGCGGGGGCGGCGGGTGCCGACGGTGCCAAGCGCGGTGATCTCTCCAAGGAAAACGTTAACCCGAGCCTGACGCTGGACATGCACATGAGCCCGGCCGGCGCTGACCTTACCTGTTCCGATTGTCACGACGCGGTCGGGCCCAATGGCGAGAGTCACCGGGTACGGGGTCGTGGTCTGGATCTGCGGGCGAATGATGTGCCCGGGCGTTTCACCTGCGAGACGGGTGGTTGCCATAACAGCACCCCCCACGGCGACTTCAGCAACACCACTGGCTCCAGCAAGGACAAACATGCCATGAAGGTCGCCTGCCAGACCTGTCACATCCCGTCCTACGCCAAGGCGGCGGTGGGCACCGAGATCGCTCGCGACTGGCAGGACCCGCACCCGTCCGACTCCGCCTGTAATGGTCGTGGCGGTTGGCTGCCGCGGGAGGATAAGGGTGGTCTGGGTACGGCATCCCTCACGCCTATCTACGAATGGTTCGATGGCACCAGCGAGATCGCCTATCTGAATGAGTCCCTCACGGGCGTGCCGACGGTGCCCCTGGACGCTACGGTGGCGACCAATTTTGTCGGGAACTTCAATCCCGGTGATCCCACCTATGTCCTGGGTCAGCCCAATGGCGACGTGAAAAGCGCCAGCGCCAAGCTCTATCCCATGAAGGAACATTGGGGCAAGTTGGCTCGCGACGACAGTAAGAACACCCTGGTTGCCCACTCGACCTTCGAGTTCTTCCGCACCGGCAGCTTCTGTCGCGCGGTGGCGGTGGGCCTGGGCATTGACGAGGCCAATGCGGAGACGAGCACGGTGTGCGACGGTCTCCCTGGCGGTCTCGAGATGCCTTCGGGCACGACCACGGTCCCGGTCTTTACCTATCAGACCATCAACCACGGGGTGGAGCCCAAGGCCAATGCCCTGGGCGGGACCACCAAGGGCTGTGGCTCCTGCCACCAGGATCTCACGGGAGGCCCGACGCGGTTGGATATGGTCAGCCTGGGTTATGGCCCACGGACCGCCACGAGCGTAGTGGTTAGCACCAACAGGACCACGCTGAACGGCAATCTGGACAATATCTGCAGTCAGTGCCATAGCAACGAGACGAGCGCCAGTGATCGTGCGTTCGCCGAGGTCCATAAACGTCATGTGTCAAGCAAGAAAAAGGATTGCGCCGCCTGCCACAACTTCTCGCGACCCGAGAGGAGCTTATCCCTCAGTAAGAATTAAGGGCTTGATCCGAAGGTGACTGGGCGGGGCAGGGATGCCCCGCCTTTTTTTTGTTTAGGGAATTTTCCTAAGCGCTACCGCCAGCGCCCTCGGGATCGCTTCTGGACATCCGCCAATCTCTGCTGAGCCGATTTACCGCTTATGCTAGTATCCGCCTTTCGAAGGCACCCGGCGCACCGAGGCGATGGAAAGGCGCACCTTTATGACGAGAAGAATTTTCTTATCCCTGGGCACCTCCCTCATGCTCGTCCTGGGGGGCTGTACCTCCATCCCGGAAGACCAGCGTGATCCCCAGGATCCCCTGGAGTCCTACAACCGGGCCATGTTTAAGTTCAACACGGACCTGGACACGGCCTTTGTCAAGCCCGTCGCTAAGGGCTACAAGGCCGTGGTGCCCAAGCCCGTGGATCAGGGCGTCACCAATTTTTTTAATAACGTCAATGACGTCAACTCGGCCGTCAACAATCTCCTGCAGTTCAAGGTATCGCGTTTCGGCACCGATGTGGGACGCGTCGTCGTCAACACGACGGTCGGCATCGGCGGCCTCATCGATGTCGCCACCAATATGGGGCTACCCAGCTACAAGGAGGATTTTGGGCAGACCTTTGGCTATTGGGGCGATGTGGATAGCCCCTATCTGGTGCTGCCCCTGCTGGGCCCCAGCACCTTGCGCGATACGATTGGACTGCCAGGGGATATTGCCGCCAATCCCTTCTTCCATGTCTGGAATACCAATACCGCCGCCAACTGGGGCATGATCGGCCTGGATGTAATCGACACCCGGGCGGACTTGTTGGCGGCCAGCGATGTCCTGGATTCGGCCGCCGTCGATCCCTATGCCTTTGTGCGTGATGCCTATATCCAGAAGCGGCGCTATGCCATTTTCGATGGTAATCCGCCGTCGGACCCCGGGGAGCCGGACATCTGGGCCGAAGAGGACGCGGCTAAAGCGGCCAAGGCGAAAAAGCCCTGATGGCCTCCAGGTGGCCATCCCTCTTGGCACACTTGACATCCTCACCACCCTAAAGGAGGGCGGTTCCCGCGGCGCTACGCCCAAGGATGCTCGCGCTCAGTAGCCGCTGTGGGTTGCCGGGCCAGCGCCCCACCGGGCGAAGGTGGAGATGGACAGGCTGCTGACCGGGGAGAACCTGCCGGCCTTCGAGCAACTGGGCGCCCTGCTGTTCCACATGGCGACCCATCAGGCCCGGCCCATCGCCGCCGAGCCGGAGGAGGTCGCGGGGTGCGGCTACCTGGGGGCCTCGTCGGCGCAGCATGTGTGGCTGATCTACCGCCCGGACCTGGACTTCCTCAAGTCCCGCGACGCGGCCCTGACCCTCTCGCGCGCCCAGGCCATCGCCGGGGCCAAGCCGGACAAGCCGCACCTGGTCTATGCCCCGACCCGCTTCGTTTCGAAACGGGTCCTGGAGGACGCCAAACTCCCCGTCGAGGTGGCCTTTGCACCCCTGCCCTATGCCCTCTACCGCGTGGAGCGCCTTTAGCCCTTAATGAATCCGGAGCCAAGGCCATGAGCGCAGATGAAGCCGCGTTGCTACAACAGATGGTGGAGACGATCGTGCGGGAGGTCGACCCGGAGACCATCATCCTGTTCGGCTCGCGGGCCAGGGGGGAGGCCCGGCCGGATTCCGATGTGGACCTGTTAGTGGTGGAGCGTGAGCCATTTTCGCCCGCGCACAGCCGCATCCGGGAGGCCAACCGGCTCTACATGGCGCTGCGCAACCTGCCCGTATCAAAGGACCTGTTGCTGTATAGCCGGGATGAGTTCGAGCAATGGAAGGGGTCCTTGAATCATGTGGTCGGTCGCGCTTGCCGTGAAGGACGGGTCCTGCATGGGCGACTTTGAACATGCTCGCTCGTTGGTGCGGCTCGCCTACCGGGACTTGAACGCGCTGATTGGGATGCAGGATTCGCCGCTGTTCGCCGACGAGATCGTCGGGTTTCATGTACAGCAGGCGGTCGAGAAGGCGCTGAAGGCATGGCTCAGCGCGCGTGGCCGCGAGTATCCGTTGACCCACGATTTGCCGCGCCTGCTTTCGCTATTGGAGCATGACGGGGCCGAGGTCGAACCATTCTGGCCGCTGGCGCGGTTTGCACCCTATGCGGTTCAGGCGCGCTACGCGGAAGGGTTGCCCGAGGCGGACGAAGCACGAGATCGGCCCGCGCTGATTGCGGAGGTGACGGCCCTACTGGAGCACATCGCTGCTTCACTTGGCGACTTGGAGATTTAATCCGCCATGCCTTTGCGCGACTTGGAGTATCAGGCCCGGGTGCTGACCCGGTTCGACTAATATTTGACCGAGCTGGCGGTGCAGAAGGCGAGGGCCGATAAGATCGCCGTCGCCAATGCGGGGGAGTCGGACCCGGACCTGATTCGGCCGGTGCCGAATTTTCCGGCCACCGCCTGGCGGGCGCTGAAGGAGGCTGGCAAGCTCCCGCCGAGCCGGGTGAAGGTTCCGTTCTCGCCCCGCGCCGACGGAATGCGGCGCCCGGTCCCCAATTGCGTCTTCAAGGTGCCGACCGGTGGCGGCAAGACCTATCTCGCCGTCTCGGCCCTGTCGCGCCTCTTCGGGCGCTACCTGGGGCGCAGCACCGGGTTCGTGCTCTGGATCGTCCCTAACGAGGCGATCTACACCCAGACCAAACGCCAACTGACCAACCGGCAACACCCCTATCGGCAGATGCTCGATGTCCTCTCGGGTAACCAGGTCCTGCTGCTGGAGAAGGGGGACAAGCTGGACGCGCGGGATGTGGACGCCGGCCTGTGCGTCATGCTGCTGATGTTGCTGTCGGCCATCGGCAGACCAACGAGACCTTGCGGATGTTCAAGGACCGCGGCGATGTGCGCGGCTTCTTCCCGGATGAGGGTGACCAGGAGGCACAGACCCAGGTGCTCAAGGAGACCCCGAACCTGGACGCCTACGCCGTGTCCGCGACCAGCGGTTCCTTCTGGCCCATGGTCAAGGACTCGCTGGGTAATGCGCTGCGACTGATCCGCCCCGTGGTGGTCATGGACGAGGGCCACAAGGCGACCCCGGAGTTGGCCTTCAAGACCCTTTATGGCGGCTTCAACCCCTGTTTTGTGCTGGAACTGACCGCGACCCCAAAGGATGTGCTTGCCCGTGGCGGGCAGAACCCGAGACCGGCGCGACCGGCCAATGTGCTGGTGGAGATCACGGGCCTGGATGTGGACCGGGAGGGCATGATCAAGATGCCGCTCAACCTGGACACCCGCGGGGGCAGCGATTGGCGGGAAACCCTGCGCAGTGCCTTGGAGCGACTGAATAACCTAGATGCCGAGGCGCGGCGGTTCCAGGGTGAAACCGGGCGTTACATCCGCCCCATCCTTTTGGTGCAGGCGGAGCGCACCGGCGCCGAGCAGCGAGACGGCGGCTTCATTCATGCCATGGATGTGAAGGAGTGGCTGGTCACTGCTGGACTGGACGAGCCCGAGATTGCCATCAAGACCGCTGATACCAACGACCTGGCCGCGCCTGAAAACCTTGACCTACTGGACCCCACCAACCGGGTGCGCGTCATTATCACCAAGCAGGCCCTACAGGAGGGGTGGGATTGCCCCTTCGCCTATGTACTTTGTTCGCTGTCGGCGAGCCATAACGCAAGCGCCCTGACCCAACTGGTCGGGCGCATCCTGCGTCAGCCGCACGCGCGAAAGACCGGCGTCGCCGCCCTGGACGAGTGCTATGTGGTCACGCACCACGCAGATACGGCGCGCGTGGTGGCATCGATCAAGCAAGGATTAGAGGAGGACGGGCTGGGCGATCTGGTGCGGGAGATTCGCGTGCGGACCCGGACGGCGGCGGCCAGGGTCCCCGCCGAATCGGACGTCGTCCCGCCTTCGCCAAGACCGACATTTACCTGCCCGAGGTGCTGCACGTCGCCGACGGCGCGGTGCGGCAACTTGACTACGAGCAGGACATCCTGTTTGCGCTGGATTGGAGCGAGCTCGACCCGGCACCCTTGGTCGCGAAGATCCCGGACAACTTCACAGCCGCGGAGCGGCAGATGCGGCGCATCCGCCTGGTGGATACGGGCAAGGAGCGGTTTCTGGCGGAGGTGACAGGCGAGACTGGCGAGCGCCTGGCCTTCGATCCCGCCTATGCCGTGCGTATGGTGTCGGACATCGTGCCGAATGCCTGGATTGCGCGGGAGATCATCGGCGGACTGGTCGCTGGGCTGCAACGCCGGGGCTTTGCGGAGGAGACGCTGGGCAAACTCCACGGGTTGCTGATCGAGGAGTTGCGCAAGTGGCTGGACGGCGAGCGGGACCGGATGGCCGAGGCCCATTTCCGCCAGGAGGTCGCGGCGGGGCGCATCCAGTTCCGGCTACGCACCGACCGACACCATTGGACGATGCCGGCGGACTCGGTGACCTACGAACCCGAAGGGGCGGACCAGATGCTCGGTACCGACGGCGGTCCCCTGCAACGGAGCCTGTTCGCACCGATGTACAGGCACGACCTGAACCAGGAGGAACGCGAGGTTGCCGTCTACCTGGACGCGGAGCAGTCCCTGGTCTGGTGGCATCGCAACGTCGCACGGCACCAGTATGTCCTTCAGGGTTGGCGGCGCGAGCGCATTTATCCCGACTTCATCTTTGCCGTGCGGCCCGGCAACCGGTACGACAAGGGCGAACGGCGGGTGGTCATGGAGACGAAGGGCGATCACCTTCAGGGCAACGCGGACACCGAGTACAAGCGGGCGGTGCTGGACCTGATGACCCAAGCGTTTCTGATCGATCAGACCCAGCGCGTTGGCGAGCTGGCGATAGTCAACCCGGATGGGACCCGGGTGGAGTGCGACCTGGTGTTGATGAACGAGTGGAAGGTCAAGCTGCCGAAGAAATTTCAGACCTGAAGTGGTTGCCTACCCTGCCAGCAGGCGCCAGCCGATGGTCTCCCCCCCGCGCAGGGGTCTGACCTGGGTCGTTCCGAAGGTATAGCTGTCCGGTACTTGCCAGGCATCCCGCCGCAGCCGGATCGTCTCCCGGTTGCGAGGCAGACCGTACCAGTCCGCGCCATGAAAACTGGCGAAGCCCTCCAGCTTGTCCAGGGCCCCCGCCTGATCGAAGGCCTCCGTGTAGAGTTCGATGGCGGCGTGGGCGCTATAAATCCCCGCACAGCCACAGGAACTCTCCTTGGCCCCTACCGCATGAGGTGCGCTGTCCGTGCCCAGAAAGAAGCGGGGATGGCCGCTGGTGGCCACCGCTACCAAGGCCTGGCGATGGCGCTCTCGCTTGAGAACTGGCAGGCAATAGAAGTGGGGGTGGATGCCGCCGGTCAGGATGGCGTTACGGTTGTAGAGGAGGTGCTGAGGCGTGATGGTGGCGGCCAGGGTTGGCGGCCCCTCGCGGACCAGGTCGGCGGCGTCCGCCGTGGTGATATGTTCGAAGATGATCCTTAACCCGGGAAAGTCGCGCAGCAAGGGCAGTAGGGAGGCCTCGATGAAGCGCTGTTCGCGATCGAAGACATCAATCTCGGTATCGGTCGCCTCGCCATGCACCAGCAGGGGCATGCCGGCCTCCTCCATGGCCGCCAGGGCGGGGTAGATGCGCTCCAGCCGGGTAACCCCGTTCTCGGCGTTCGTCGTCGCCCCGGCAGGGTAGAGCTTGGCCGCGATGATGGCGTTCGAGGCCTGGGCGCGCCGAATCTCCTCCGGCGCCGTGCTGTCCGTCAGATAGAGGGTCATGAGGGGCGTGAAATTCAGGCCCAGGGGCAAGGCCGCCTGGATACGCCCCCGGTAGTCGATGGCCTGGGTCGTGGTCACCACCGGCGGCTTGAGATTGGGCATGACGACGGCGCGGGCGAAGCAGCGCGCCGTGTGGGGCAGGACCGAGGCCATCTCGGCCCCATCGCGCAGATGCAGGTGCCAATCGTCGGGGCGGGTGATCTGGAGTTCCTGGGTCATGATGGGCTGGATATTGGGTTGCGGGCAGGTGGTCGGAGGCTAGAAAGAGGGGGTCACCCCATCTTGTCTCTAGGTTAAAGCCGGCTGGGAGAGACGGAGGTACTGCCTGTCCCAGCCGCCATCAAAAAGGCGGCCTCTCGGCCGCCATTTCTTATGGGCGAAAGCCAGGATGGTAAAGTTAGTTCTTGGTGGGTGCCGGAGTGGCGGGGGCCGGAGTGATCGGAGCCTTAGCCGGGGCGGCGGGAACTTTAGCTGGCGCGGCGGGTACCTGCGCCGGGATAGCGGGAACCTTGACTGGCGCGGCGGGTACCTGCGCCGGGATAGCGGGAACCTTGGCTGGCGCGGCGGGTACCTGTGCCGAAGTAGTGGGCGCCTTGGCTGGCGCGGCGGGTGCCTGTGCTGGCGTAGCGGGAGCCTTAGCCGGAGCGGCGGCCGCTTCCTCGCCGGTCTTCCTCTCACCCTTGGACTTACAATAGGCGGCGACCTCCTTGCCATCCTGACGCTTATAGCCACTGACCCAGGAGCACCCGGGGTTGGCGCTACAGGCGGTCTGGTCGAGGCCCTTACACTCCGAGGCGGCCTGGACGGCGAGGCTGGGCAGGACCAGAAGGGCGCTAAGGGCGATGAAGGAAATGGACTTGGTCATGGGGGTGTCTCCTTGGTTTATTGTTGGCACTCACGGGATTATTTCCTCGCGATAAGGAGCATAAACGAGGGGCACCCTGCCCTCAAGCGGGAATTTACGGGCTTTCAAGCCATTATTGGGGGCCTGGATGTTGGGCGAGGCTCAGATAACGTTGGTGCAGGGCCTCGGTCTCCGCCATGAGGTCTTCCAGGTGACCGCTATTGTCAATCAGGTCATCGGCGCCCTGGCGGCGGGTCTCGCGCCGGGCCTGGCTGGCGAGAATGGGGCGGACCTCCTCCGCGGTCAGGCCGCCGCGCGCCATGACCCTGGCGACTTGCAGGGGTTCGGGCAGGTCCACCACCAGGATACGGTCGGCGACATCGGTCCAGCCGGTCTCGAACAGGAGCGGGATGGCGAGCACGGCATAGGGCGCCTGGACCTGGGCCAGTTGCTCGTCCATACGGGCGCGGATCAGGGGGTGGAGGATGGCTTCTAGCCGGTGGCGGGCGCTGGCGTCGCTAAAGATCAGCCGTCGCATGGCGACCCGATCCAGGCTGCCGTCGGCGGCGAGGGCCCTGGAGCCAAAGGCCGCGGCGACGGCGGCCATGGCCGCGCCACCCGGGGCCGTGAGGGCGTGGGCGAGGCGGTCGGTGTCGATGACGGCCGCGCCCAGTTCCGCCAGGCGCTCGGCGACGGTGGTCTTGCCGCTGCCGATGCCACCGGTCAGGGCGACGACCAGCCGGGGGCGGCCCGAGGGAGTCATGGCCTCAACCCAGCCCGCTCCACTGGAGGTAGGCGCCATTGATGGTTTCGCCCCAGAGCAGGGCTATCCAGCCCGCGGCGGCCAGGTAGGGACCGAAGGGCAGGGGTGTGTGGCGATCCTGCCCGCGCCGGGCGAGCAAAGCCAAGCCGATGATGGCCCCGACGACGCTGGACAAGATCAGAATCATGGGTAAGGCCTGCCAGCCGAGCCAGGCCCCGAAGAGGGCGAAGAGCTTGAAATCACCGTAGCCCATGCCCTCGCGGCCGGTGATCAGCTTGAAGACTTGATAAATGGTCCAGAGGAAGAGATAGCCCAGGGCAGCCCCCAGGATAGCGTCCCGGGGGCTGGAGAAGCTGCCCGCGAGGCTGAGCAGCAGCCCCAGCCACAGCAGGGGCAGGGTGATGCTGTCCGGCAGGAGTTGGGTGTCGATATCAATGCCCGCGAGGACGATCAGGCCCCAGGTCAGGGCCAGGGCCGCGGCGGCCTCCCAGGTCACCCCAAAATGCCAGACCACCAGGAGGGACATTAGGGCGGTTCCTGCTTCGACCAGGGGGTAGCGGGCGCCGATGGGATTGGCACAGGCCGAACAGCGGCCCCGCAGGAAAAGATAGCTCAAGAGCGGGATATTCTCCCGCGCCTTCAGGGCATGTCCGCAGTGGGGGCAGCGGGAGCCGGGCAGGGCCAGGGACAAGCGCTCCGCCCCCGGGGCCTCCTCGCCGGCTAGATCGGCGCATTCCCGTCGCCAGGCCTGCTCCATCATCAGCGGTAGGCGGTGGATGACCACATTGAGGAAGCTACCCACCGCCAAGGCAAAGAGGCCGACCGTGGTGTAGAGCAGGGCGGGGGTTTCGATCAAGAGTTCAATGGCTGACATGGGGTTTGCTCACACCGCGGCGCCCATCTTGAAGATGGGCAGGTACATGGCGATCACCAGGCTGCCCACCAGGCCGCCAATGACGACCATGATCATGGGCTCCAGCAGACTGCTGAGGGCATCGACGGCGTTATCCACCTCTTCCTCGTAAAAATCCGCCACCTTGCCCAGCATGTCGTCGAGGGACCCGGCCTCCTCGCCAATGGCCGTCATCTGAATGACCAGGTGCGGGAAGAGGTTAGCCTGGCGCATGGATAACTGGAGCGACTGACCGGTGGCGACCTGTTCGCGCATTTGCAGGATGGACTCGGAATAGACCACGCTGCCGGTCGCCCCGGCCACCGAGGTAAGGGCCTCCACCAGGGGTACGCCGGCGGCGAACATGGTGGCGAGGGTGCGGGCAAAGCGGGCGATGGCGGCCTTGTGGAGGATGGGGCCTATGATGGGAAATTTAAGCATGGTCCTGTCCAAACCTTCCCGGAGCTTGGGGGAGCGTTTGAAGGCCTGGGCAAGGGCGTAGCTGGCGCCTCCCAGGGCCATGCCGATCAGCCACCACCATTCGACCATGAAGTCCGAGATGCCGACCACCAGGAGGGTGAAGGCCGGCAGGTCGGCGCCGAAACTATCGAACAGGGACTTAAATTGGGGTATCACGAAGATCATGATGACGGTGGTCACCACCACGGCGACGATGATGACCGCGGCCGGGTAAAAGAGGGCCTTTTTGATCTTGCCCTTGATGCTTTCGGTTTTTTCCTTGTAGGTGGCGATCTTGTCCAGCATGGTATCCAGGACGCCGGCCTGCTCGCCGGCCTGGACCAGGTTGCAGAAGAGCTCGTCGAACTGGAGGGGATGCTTGGCCAGGGCCAGGGTGAGGGCGGTGCCGCTCTGGATGTCGTTCTTGATCGAAAGGATGAGGTCCTGCATGGCCGGGTTGTCGTGGCCCCGGCCCACGATGTCGAAGGCCTGCACCAGGGGGACACCGGCGGACATCATGGTGGCAAGCTGGCGGCTGAAGACGCTGATGTCCTTGCTGGTGATCTTCTTCTTACCACCCCCCAGACCCTTGGATTTCTTGCGTATCTTGATCGGGTTGATACCCTGGCGGCGCAGATCGGCGCGCACCGAGGCCTCGTCGGACCCCGGCGTCTCCCCCTTGACGCGCTGGCCGCGCCGGTCCAAGCCCTGCCAGGCGAAGAGCAGATTTTTATCGGGATCGGGTTTCCTGGCAGGAAGGGCCATGAGCATTATTCCTTGGTCACGCGGTTGATTTCCTCCAGGCTGGTGACGCCGGCCTTGACCTTGCGCAGCCCGGATTGGCGCAAATCGAGGATACCCTCGGCGCGGGCCTGGTCGCCCAGTTGGATGGCGTTGCCGCCCTCCATGATGAGGCGGCCCATGGCCTCCGAGATAGGCATGACCTGGTAGATGCCGACGCGGCCCCGATAGCCCTGATAACAATGCTCGCAGCCGACGGGCTTGTAAACGATCAGCCCCTCGTCTATCTCCTTTTGGCTGTAGCCTTCCAACAGCAGGGCCTTGCGTGGGATCTTATCCGGCTTGCGGCAGTGACGGCAGAGGCGCCGGACCAGGCGCTGGGCCATGATCAGCAGGACTGAGGAGGCGATATTGAAGGAGGCGACGCCCATGTTGGCCAGCCGGGTCAGGGTCTGGGGGGCATCGTTGGTGTGCAGGGTCGAGAGCACCAGATGGCCGGTCTGGGCCGCCTTGACGGCGATCTCCGCCGTCTCCAGGTCGCGTATCTCGCCGACCATGATGATGTCCGGGTCTTGGCGCAGGAAGGCGCGCAGGGCGGCGGCAAAGGTCAGGCCGGTCTTGAGGTTCATGTTGACCTGATTGATGCCCGTCACCTGGATTTCCACCGGATCCTCGACCGTGGAAATGTTCACCTCCGGCTGGTTGAGGAGGTTGAGGCCGGTGTAGAGGGTGACCGTCTTACCCGAACCGGTGGGACCCGTGACCAGGATCATACCGTAGGGTTTGCCGAGGGCGGCGAGGAAGGCGTTCTTCTGCTCCTCGTCGAAACCGAGTTGCTCCACCCCTGCCAGGGTGGTGCCCGTCTCCAGGATACGCAGCACCACCTTCTCCCCGTAAAGGGTTGGTAAGGTGTTGACGCGAAAATCGATATCGCGGGTGCGGCTGAGCTTAAGCTTGATGCGCCCGTCCTGGGGAACACGCCGCTCGGCGATATTCATGCGCGACATCACCTTGAGACGCGCCACCAGACGGTGCGAGATATTGACGGGGGGAGAGGCGATCTCGTGCAACATGCCATCCTGACGGAAGCGGATGCGAAAGGTCTTCTCGTAGGGCTCGAAGTGAATGTCAGAGGCACCGCTGGAGATGGCATCCACCAGGATTTTGTTGATGTAACGCACCACCGGCGCCTCGTCAACATTGAGTTCCTCCTCGGTAACCGGGCGCTCCTCGGCGGCGGCCTGTTCGAGATTGACCAGATCCGAGGCAATGATCTGGCCCATGACCGAATGGGTGGACTCCAGGGCACGATTGATGGCCTTCTCGATCGCCACCGCCAGCTTATCCTCCTCGACCAGCACTGCCTCCGTGGTTAGGCCGGTGTTGAAGCGGATTTCGTCCAGGGCCTGGTGGTTGGTCGGGTCGGATAGGGCGACGAAGAGGCGGTTGCCGCGGCGGTGGATGGGCAGGGCCCGATGCTTGCGCACCAGCCTTTCATTGACCATGTCCAGCGGCAGATTGCTGGTGTCGATGGCGCTCAGGTCCAGCAGGGGGATGCCGAGTTCCTCGCGGGTGGCCAGGGCGATACGGCGGCTGTCGAGGATTTTCTCCTCGACCAGGTACTGGACGAACGGCTTGCCGCGCTTGGCGGCGGCGGTGAAGGCGCTTTGGGCCCGTGCCTCAGAGATCAGTTTCTCGCGGATAAGGCAGGAGGCTAGTCCGGACAAGGGAATGGTGCGGGCGGGGATGGCCATGGGGCTTTCGTGCCGGTGGGTAACCAGACCGATTTCAGGTATTAAAAGGCCCTGGCCATGCCGGTCAGCGATTCACCGTAAAGGCGAGTCGGACGTTATTGGCTACCAGGCCGTTATCCTTCTGCTCGCTCTCGTTGAGATAGAACTCCAGGACGGTCTCCCGGTTCATGAGCATGTCCTCGCTCACCTCGTCGGCGATCTCATTGGCGTGGCAGAAGACGCTGGTATAGGGGGAGCCCTCGTCGCGAGGGTCCGTGATCCAGAGATTGGGGGAGATGTGATTCATGAAGCGCAGGAAGCCGTAGCCCTTTTCCGGGAACCACTTGGTGCAGACGCCGCGCACGCAGGAACTCGGCTTGCCCCATTCGTTGCGGGGCTCGTAGGTGACGGGCAGGAGTTCCGGGATCATGTAACCTGAGTAGTAGGCGTCCACCTCTTGCTGGAGTTGGCGCGAGACGTTCTTGAATCCGATGAGTTCGACGCGGCAGCCGGTATTCTGCAAGGCGTTGACAACCTGTAGGAAATCGCCATCACCCGTGACGAGGAGCACTTGGTCGAGCTTGCCGGCCTGCAGCATGGCATCCACGGCCATGTCGAGATCGGCATTGGCCTTGGTGGTGACATTGCCATTTTCGTCCGTGTAGCGGCGGACATATTTGACGGTGATCTTCCAGCCGAAGTCCCGCACCATCTGCTGATAGGCGCGGGATTTTTTTGCGTATTCCTGATCTTCCCTGGCACGTTCGAGATCGAAAGCCAAATAGGTATTGAGGCGCTGGAGTATGCCCTTCTCGCGCGCGGCAAAGCGGCGCAGGACGTCGTAGCGCATCTGATAACCGCCGTTGTAGCGGACATTCTCGGCATCGACGAAGACGCCAATTCGCATATGTGCACTCAAAATTATCATCTCCTTAAACAAAAGCGACGGGGAGGCGCTGGCATCCCCGTCGTTCACGCTAGATTAAAGGCTACTTCCCTCGTTAATCAGGGCCCCCTGCAGTCCCTGTCACATCCGATCAGCCGGGGCCTTTCGATCCCCACAGGGGCCCAGGCGGTGAACCGCCCGGGCCCGGTCTTGTGGTTACTGGTTGGCCCGGTTCTCGATCAATTCGTTGACCACGGTCGGATCGGCCAGGGTCGAGGTATCGCCCAGGCTGTCGATTTCGTTGGCGGCAATCTTGCGCAGGATGCGGCGCATGATCTTGCCCGAGCGGGTCTTGGGCAGGCCCGGGGCCCACTGGATAAGGTCCACGATGGCGATGGGTCCGATCTCGCCACGCACCATGGCCACCAGTTCCTTTTTCAGGGCATCGGTCGGCTCGATGCCGGCCATGGGGGTGACGTAGGCGTAAATGCCCTGACCCTTGATATCGTGCGGGTAACCCACGACCGCCGCCTCGGCGACATGCGGGTGCAGCACCAGGGCGGACTCGATCTCGGCGGTCCCTAGGCGGTGACCGGAGACGTTGAGCACGTCATCGATGCGGCCCGTGATCCAGTAGTAGCCATCCTCGTCGCGGCGGGCGCCGTCGCCGGTGAAGTACTTGCCCGGATACTGGCGGAAGTAGGTGTCGACGTAGCGCTGGTGATCGCCATAGACGGTACGCATCTGCGCCGGCCAGGGCTGGGTGATGACCAGGGCGCCTTCGCCGGCGCCCAGGATGGGGGTCCCTTCCGCCGGGTCCACCAGGGCCGGGACCACGCCAAAGAAGGGGCGGGTGGCCGAACCAGGCTTGAGGGGGGTGGCGCCGGGCAGGGGGGTGATCAGATGGCCACCGGTCTCGGTCTGCCACCAGGTATCAACGATGGGGCAACGGGCGTCGCCAACTACGCGGTAGTACCACTCCCAGGCCTCGGGGTTGATCGGTTCGCCGACGGAACCCAGGATGCGGAGCGACTGGCGGGAGGTCGCCTTCACCGGCTCCTCGCCGGCCCGCATCAGGGAGCGGATGGCGGTGGGGGCCGTGTAGAAGATGTTGACCTGGTGCTTGTCAACCACCTGCCAGAAGCGCGACATATCCGGGTAGTTGGGAATGCCCTCGAACATCAGGGAGGTGGCGCCGTTGGCCAGGGGGCCGTAAACGATGTAGGTGTGGCCGGTGACCCAGCCGACGTCGGCGGTGCACCAGTAGATCTCGCCTTCCTGGTAATCGAAGGTGTACTTGTGGGTCATGGCGGCGAAGACCAGATAGCCGCCCGTGGTGTGCAGGGCGCCCTTGGGCTTGCCGGTGGAGCCGGAGGTGTAGAGGATGAAGAGCGGGTCTTCCGCGTCCATTGCCTGGGGCTCGCACACGGCGGAGGCACTGGCCATGGCCTCGTGGTACCAGACATCGCGGCCCTCGGTCCAGGCCACCTTGCCGCCGGTGCGCTGGACCACCAGCACGGTGCCGACGTTCGGGCACTCGTTGAGGGCGGTGTCGGCGTTCTTCTTCAGGGGTACGTTGCGTCCACCGCGCACGCTCTCGTCGGCGGTGATGAGGACGCGGCAGTCGGAGTCCAGGATACGGTCGCGCAGGCTGTCCGGGGAGAAGCCGCCGAAGACGATCGAATGGACGGCGCCGACCCGGGTACAGGCCAGCATGGCCACTGCCGCCTCGGGAATCATGGGCAGGTAGATGCAGACCCGGTCGCCCTTCTTGACGCCCTTGGACTTGAGGACATTGGCCAGCTTGCAGACTTCGGTATGCATCTCCCGGTAGGTGAGTTTCTTGTCCTCCGCGGGATTATCGGCCTCCCAGATGATGGCGACCTGATCACCGCGCGTGGCCAGATGCCGATCCAGGCAATTGTAGGAAACATTGAGCTGGCCACCCTCGAACCACTTGATGTAGAGATTCTCGGGGCTGAAGCTATAGTCCATCACGGTGTCGAATTTTTTACTCCAGGTGACGAATTTCTCCGCCTGCTCGGCCCAGAAGCCATTCGGGTCATCGACCGAGCGTTGGTACATGCTCGCGTATTGCTCGGCGTTAATATGGGCCTTGGCGGCGATGGCGGCGGGAATTTCGTAAGTCTTGATTTCCGACATGGGAACCAATCTCCTGTTCTGAGGTGGTGAATTAATATCCGCCGGCTTTGGGAAGGAGCCGGAGATAAAGAGCTTGCTTTTGGTTATCGGCCAATCCGGGTGGGGCTTGGCGACCGATGTTCCTGACGCAACGAGCGCGCATTCTTCTTGATTTAGCGCCGCAGCGGGATTAATGCCGCTTGCGTGATCCTCGTCTCCCCCGACCCTACAGGGTTCGGCGGTCCTTATGGGGACTGTCCTCCTCGCCTCCCTAGCCAGGGCGATGTCGACACCGATCCCTGGATGGAAGGATACCCAAGTCTAAACACTTGTCGCGGCCTTCGCCAGCCCTTAGCCCCGCCTGTTAGCCCAAAGTAGTAATGTCCCCTTTGTGCAGTTTAGAAATGTCCCCTTTTGGTTAACGGGGGGGGCGATGCCAGAGGAGATGATCGAGTTGACGAATCGAGCGCTACACCGCCTGAAGGTCGTCGAGGCGGTCACGGACCGGCGGCTGACACAGGCGGAGGCCGGGCGGCAAATGGGACTCACGACGCGGCAAGTGAAGCGTCTGGTGGCGGCCTACCGGGCGCAGGGGGCCGCGGGACTGGTCTCCCGGCGCATCGGGGAGCCGTCGAACCGACGGCTCAAGGAGCCGCTACGCGAGGCGATTCGCGCCCTGCTGGTGGATCGTTACCCGGACTTTGGGCCAACCCTGGCCCAAGAGAAGCTCGCCGAGCTGCATCAGATCGAGGTCTCCGTCGAGACGATCCGCCAGCTCCAGATCGAGCTGGGGCTGTGGCGACCCAAGCGGCGCAAGGCCGCGCGGGCACATCAGCTGCGCGAGCGGCGAGGGCGCTTCGGCGAGCTGATCCAGATCGACGGCTCACCCCACGACGGGTTTGAGGGGCGCGGCCCGCGCTGTACCCTGATCGTTTTCATCGACGACGCCAGCGGGCGCCTGGTGCAGTTGTGGTTTGCCCCCAGCGAAACCACCGCAGTCTACATGCAAGTGCTACGGTGGCATCTGGAGCAGTACGGGCGGCCGGCAGCGTTCTACTCCGACCGCCATAGCCTCTTCCGCATCACCCAGGTGGAGCCCGCCAACGGCGCCACCACCACCCAGTTCGGACGCGCCCTCACCGGACTTGAGATCGAAGCGATCCACGCCCGCACCCCGCAGGCCAAGGGGCGCGTAGAGCGGGCCAACCAGACCCTCCAAGACCGGCTGGTCAAGGAGTTGCGTCTGCGCGGCATTAACGATCTGGAGAGCGCCAACGTCTACCTGCCGGAGTTCATGGCCGACTTCAACCGGCGCTTCGCAGTAGCCCCAGTTCAGGAGAGGACGCCCATCTTCCCCTCGTGCATCGCCCGCGGGAACTGGACCTGCTGCTCTCGGAGCAGGAGGAGCGGACCCTGTCCAAGAACCTCACCGCGCAGTACCGCAACGTCGCCTATCAGCTGCAACACCCTGGACCGGGATACCGCCTACGCGGGGCTAAGGTGACTGTCTGCGCCCTAGCCGACGGGGAGGTCGTGCTGCTCCGGGAGGGCCGCGAGCGGCCTTACACCACCTACCGCAAGGGGGAGCAACCGCCGCCGGTCGCGGACGAGAAGACCCTCAACGAGCGGGTCGATGGCGCTCTTGACAAGCAACAACGGCAGCGTGCCAAGCCGGCCCTCGATCACCCGTGGCGCCAGGCCGTGGCGAGGGCAGCCGCCCGCACCGCCACCTCATCCGCCGCCCCTGACCCCGCACGACCACGCCGCCGGCTGGGCGGCCAGACGCCCGTCGCCCTCCGGGCTCCTGCCGTCTGGCCCGCCAAGCCGGCGTACCCCCCGGTTCTACCCCCTCCCTAGCCGAGCCGAGCCGCTAACAGGGGACATCTCTATTTTGGACAGAAGGGGACATTTCTACTTTGGGTTGACAGCCCTTAGCCCCGCCGAGGCCGCCAGGGCCCTCAGACGAGGAATTCCCGCAAGGCGAAGCCCTTGCCGCTGTCGCGCTGGGCGGCCTGGGCGAGGAAGAGTTCGCCCGCCGCCAGGGCATCGCTGAGGGCATTGTGAGCACCGTAGCGGGGCAGGTTATAGCGGGCGCCCAGATTATGGAGACGCAGGTCGGAGCCTTTGAAAGGCATCTGGCGCTGATGGAAGTTGCGTAAGGCCACGGCTTGCGTATCGACGATGGGCACGATCAGGGGTCCCCCCAGGTACCGCTTGCAGGCCAGGTCGATGAAGGTCTCCTCAATGTAGGAATGATGGGCGATCATGACCTTGCCCGCTAGTTCCAGGAGGAATTCGGTCAGCACCTTTGCGAGGGGCTCGCCCGTGGCTGCTTCGTCATCCAGGATCTGGTGGATGATGGCGCTGGCCTCGGGGATGGCGCGATCGGTGAGGACCAGGCGGTGGCGGGCGGTGGCCAGATCGATGCTGTAGCCGTGGAGGGCCACGTAGCCAAAGCTGAGGATGCTGTCCCGTTTAGGGTCCAGTCCCGTGGTCTCCAGGTCCACGGCCAGGTATTCCACCTGACGATAGTCCGTCTTCGGGTCGGGAAAGGGCCTCGCCAGATAGTCGCGCAAGGGCCCCACCGGCAACTTGCGGAGGTGCCAGCGGCGGCGGAAGTCCGGGGTCAGGGGCCAGGTCATGGTCAACCGTCAGCCAAAGCGTCCAGCCTGATAGCGCTGCTCGAGATAGTCCTGCATGGTATTGATCAGGGAGAAGGCATCCTTGAGGTGCCCTCGCTCCAGACCCGACAGGGAGTCTGGGGCCAGGAAATTGTCCGCTTTTTGTCCCTGGCGTAACTGCTCGGCCTGGTGGCGCAGGCGGAGGGCGCCGATCAACTCCAGCGCATCAATGAGATTGGCCGCCCCATCCTGACTCACGGCCTGGTATTTAGCCGCCTGTTCCAGGCGCTCGGTGGTGTTGACGGCGGGCTGGCCCGTTGTCAAGGCATAGACCCGGGCCATGTCGATGATGGGTACCGTGCCGCGATGCTTAAGGTCCAGGGTTTTGTCGTGGTTGCCACCACTGACGAGGACGAAATTGCGGAAAAACCCCAAGGGTGGCCGATGCTTGAGGGCGTTGGCCACCATGTAGCCGATGAAGATGCGGTTGGCGCGGCTGAGGTCGAGGACATGTTCGCGGAGTTCTCCGACCATGCCCTCCGGGTCATGAATCGCCCGCAGGTCGAAGAAGATGCTGGAATGCATCAAGGCCAGGGGCTCGGGCCGTTCGATCCAGGAATTGAAATACTTGCGCCACATGCGCAGGGGCTGGCGCCACTTGGGATTGGAGGCCATGACGTTGCCGGGGCAGTAAACATAGCCACAGGCGTTGAGGCCATCATTGACGATGCGGGCCAGGGCGGCGAAATAGGCGTCATCGTCCGGCTTCATGTGGTCGGCGATGAGCAGCGCATTGTCCTGGTCGGAATGGGACGATTGCTCGCGCCGGGCCTGAGACCCCGCGGCCATCCAGGCATAGGGCACCGGCGGGGGCCCCAGTTCCTGCTCCGCCATCTCCAGCAATCGCGTGGTGATGGCGTCCGTGACGGCGCTCACGGCCTGCCCCACCTGATCCGTCGTCGCGCCACTCCTGACGAGCTGCACCTGCAGGTCCGCTACCTTGGCGCTGAGGGCGACCAGGGCCTCCAGGTCCCTGGCCTTGTGGATGTCGCCAACCATGTACACCGAGTTGGCGCTCTGGAAGCGGACCAGGTCGGAGGTGGAGAGCATGCCGATGACCCGGCCATCCTCCAGCACCGGCAGGTGGTGGACATTCAGCCGGGTCATGGTGATGAGGGCGTGAAAGGCCAGGGTGCCGCTGGTGATGGTATGGAGGTTGGTGGTCATGATGCGGGTGACCGGTTCCTCGAAAGAGAGGCCCGCCGCGATACAGCGGGTGCGCAGGTCGCGGTCCGTGATGATGCCCGCCAAACGCTCCCCGTCCATGACGAAGATGGAGGCGACGCGGGCCTCGCTCATGGCGGTGGCAGCCGCGCGGATGCTGGCCTCGAGCGGGACGCTGGTGACCTTGCGACCGGCGACGAAGTCGTGGATGTTGACCGTCATCAGGTTGCCGCCGCTCGTGGTCGGCTCCAGTTGCATCAGGTCCAGGGCCTTGCGCAGCCGCTCGCGCTGGGAGTGATCGAAGAAGGTGGCGAAATCCGGGTAATCGGCGCGCAGTTTGGCGAGGTCGGCGCAGGTCAGGAGGTAGCAGAGGGTATCCTCGGCGGTCGTACCCGTGAGGGTCAGCGTCACGTCAACCTGTAGGCAGGCCGTGGTGCAGAGATCGCCCTCGGCGAGCTTGCTCAGCAGGTCACCCCTGGGGTTGCGCAACTCCACCGCGCCCCGCCGGAGGATGTAGAGGTAGGGCTGGTCCGTGTCCTTGGGGGGGAGTTCCAGTCCCCGCCGAAAATAGCGTACCGACAGCTTTTTGGGCAGGCTGTCCAGCACCCCCCCCGGCAGCAGGTCGAAGGGATGATGGCTAGCCAGGAAATCGCGTATTTCGAGCAGTTCCACATCCATCGCGGGAGTTCCAAGGTTAGGCGAAAACGCTAACCATACACGAACCAACCTAACCCGTGCCTTGCCCTCGCTCAACAAAGCTGGGCTTGCGGGCCAGGCGATGGTTGGGCGGCGGCACCCGACGCAGGTCGAAAGGGATCGGCGCCGGCGCGATGGGCTCGCGCGCGGCGCCTCCTGGCCAGTGGGCGGGTTTAGTTTTTTCTGCCCGAGGGGACCGCGGGGCGGATGAGGGGGTTTTTGGGGGCGACGGGCCGGGCGGGAGCCTGGCTGGGATGCGGGCTCCCGGGGGAGGCGCCCGGGGAGGCAGTGTCAGCGGCGGTCATGGCGACATCGCCGCTGCCCTCGGCCAGGGTCTTGGCGCGTTCCAGGGCCTTGCGGGCCTTGTCCTCCGCCGCGTTCAGGCGCTCCTGGGCTTGCCGGGCATCATCCAGGGCCCGTGCCGCCTCGCTTTGCTCCTGGGCGCTGGCCTGGGCCAGGGCCTGGGCGGTGCGCGCCTGGGCCTCGGCGGTCTTGGCCTGAGCGCGGGCCGTCTCCGCCTGGGCGGCAGCGGTCTCGGCCTGGGCCTGGGCCTCCAGTTCCAGTTGGGCCTGGGCATCGGCGATCTTCCTGGCCGCCTGGGCCAGGATCTCCTGGCGCGCCCGCTCGCTCTCCGCCGCCGCCGCCTTGCGTACGGCCTCGACCTCGGCCCGGGTTTCGGATTTCATGCGCTCGACCAAGGCCTGGGCCTCGCGTCGCGCCGCCTCCGCCTGCTCCCTGGCCTCGGCGGCCTGCTTGAGGGCGTTCTGAACCTCAGCATGGGCCTGGGCGGATTTGGCCTGGGCCTCGGCCTGGAGTTGGGCGGCCTGAGCCTCGGCCTTGGCGGCATGGGCGCGGGCGGTGGCGGTCTCCGCCTGGGCCTCTGCTTGGGCGCGGGCTACCTTCTCCTGGGCCAGGGCGACCTCGACCTGGATCCTGGCAGCCTCCGCCAACTCCCGGACCAGGGTTCCCAATTGCTTGGTGGGCTTCTCTTTATTTTCCTTGGCAGACATAGGGGTCTCCTCGTTAGCAGACATGGGGGGCTCATCAACAGCGGGCATAGGGGGCTCCTCTTCAACAGGCATAGGGGGTCTCCTTGTTGGGGGGGAACTGAGAGGAGTTAATCGCCTCTTCGCGATTTTCAGGCCTCGTCTGGCTGGCAACCTGGGTTGCCTCGCCAGGCCTTCTGCGGATGTTAAGGGATTGTGACGATGGAGGGATAAAAATCACGTCCAAGGCCAGGGCCGTTCGGGAGTTGGCCCGGGGTTTTGGCCTGGGTCGGGCTACCAGGTGGCGTCTCGTCGCCCGGGTGGGTGATCCGGCCAAGCCCTGGACCCTGTGCCCTCGAACCCCGCCGCTAGCCACCCTGCGGAGAGGCGGTTGAAGCCAGAAACCTCCTAAGTTCTTGCTGGAACCTTTCCGCGATGGTATGGTCTCCTCGGACCCAACCCCTAACCGGTTGGATTTACCACCATAAAAATCAGAGGAGTCGTCATGTCGATACATGCAACAAAAGAGCTCAAGGCATACTGGAAAGAAAACCTTGTCATTATCTCGGTTCTTCTGGCCATCTGGTTCGCGGTGTCCTACGTTTGTGGCATCCTGCTCGCCAATCAGCTCGACGCCTACCGGATCGGCGGTTTTCCCCTCGGGTTCTGGTTCGCCAACCAGGGCTCGCTCGTGACTTTTGTGGTCCTGATCTGGGTCTATGTCGGGCTCATGGACAGACTGGACATCAAATATGGCGTGCAGCAAGACTGATATTGGCCCTGACGTTCGCAACGAACGCTCTTCCCGTAATTTGACGAGGTCACTGACACAATGACAATTCTTCAATGGACCTGGATACTTACAGGCCTCAGTTTCGCGGTGTATATCTACATCGCCTACTGGGCCAGGGCGAGAACAACCGGCGATTTCTATGTTGCCGAGAAGTCGGTTCCGCCTTTGCTGAATGGCATGGCCACCGGCGCCGACTGGATGTCGGCGGCGTCCTTCATCTCCATGGCGGGATTGATTTCCTTCCTCGGACGCGACGGTTCCTATTATCTGATGGGGTGGACCGGTGGCTACGTGCTGCTGGCCCTGCTGTTCGCCCCCTACCTGCGCAAGTACGGTAAGTTTACGATCCCCCAGTTCATCGGCGACCGCTACTACTCCAATACCGCTCGCCTCATCGCGCTGCTCTGCGCCATCTTCGTCTCCTTCACCTATGTGGCGGGCCAGATGCGTGGCGTCGGCGTGGTCTTCTCGCGCTTTATGGATGTCGAAATCAACACCGGCGTCATCATCGGTATGGCGCTGGTCTTCTTCTACGCCACCCTGGGCGGCATGAAGGGCATTACCTATACCCAGGTCGCGCAATACGTCGTGCTGATCACCGCCTACTTGATACCGGCTATCTTTATTTCCATGCAATTCACCGGTAACCCCATCCCGCAGATAGGCTACGGCTCGCCGATCACCGCCGAGGGCGCGGCCCTGCTCAACGATCCCGGCACCCAGGGTAAGTACCTGCTGGATGTCTTGGACGGTCTCAGTAAGGAACTGGGTTTTGCGGCCTATACCAGTGGGCAGCGCCCCATGATCGACGTCTTCTTCATCACCTTCTCGCTGATGATCGGCACCGCCGGTCTCCCGCACATCCTGATCCGCTTCTTCACCGTACCCAAGATCCGTGACGCTCGCTCCTCCGCGGGCTGGGCGCTGATTTTCATCGCCCTGCTCTACACCACCGCTCCGGCCGTGGCCGTTTTTGCCCGCACCAACTTCATCCAGACGGTGAACAACGTCGCGTATGCCGAGGCCCCTTCTTGGTTCAAGAACTGGGAAAAGACTGGGCTGGTCGGCTGGAAGGACAAAAATGGCGACGGCATCATGCAGCTTCGCCCCGGCAAGTGGGATGATCCGAAGAGCGCGAACGAAGTCAAGATTGATCAGGACATCATGGTTCTGGCCAACCCCGAGATTGCCAAGCTCCCCAACTGGGTTGTGGGTCTGATCGGGGCGGGTGGCCTGGCCGCCGCCCTGTCCACGGCGGCAGGCCTGCTGCTGGTCATTTCGGCCGCCGTTTCGCATGATCTGATGAAGAATATCCTCAAACCGGATATGTCTGAAAAGGCGGAACTCTGGTGGGCACGAGCGGGCGCCGGCGTGGCTGTTGTCATCGCCGGCCTGTTCGGTATCTATCCACCAGGTTTCGTGGCCCAGGTTGTGGCCTTTGCCTTCGGACTGGCGGCGGCCTCCTTCTTCCCGGCTATCCTGATGGGCATCTTTAATAAGAAGATGAACAAGGAAGGCGCCATCGCGGGAATGGTCGTCGGCATCGTCTTTACCGCCGCCTATATCTGGTGGTTCAAGTATGGCGACCCGGCGTCCAACAACGCGGCCGGCTGGTGGATGGGTATCTCGCCGGAAGGGATCGGCACCGTCGGCGCCGCGCTCAACTTCCTCACCGCCTATGTGGTCAGCAAGTTCACCAAGGCGCCGCCGGCCGATATCCAGGATCTGGTGGGCAGCCTGCGTTACCCCGGCAAGGAGGTATCCGCGGCGAGCAGCCATTGATCGATGAGTTGATGTGAGTCGCACTGATGGCGGCTGCCGGAAACGGTAGCCGCCATTTTTTTATCCAGCATATCGAGGGAGTCAGACCATGGCCGCGAAGGCAAATCCGCCAGGGGGCAGGTTAAGCATGATCCAACGCCTCAACAGATTCATCCTGTCTAAGATACTGGGCATTCGGCTCCGGCCCACCGGCGCCGTCATTCTGGGGGGCTTCGCCGGCTTGAGCCTGACGACCACCATTCTCCCCGCCACCATCGCGATTCTGGGGGGTATCGACGAGTTCTCGGCGCGCCTCGATCTGGCCGGTTTTGCCGTCTACTCCTTCCTGGCGTGGGCGGTCGGCGGCTGGGCGGCCCAGAGAAGGGCCAGCGCTCAGGGGGGGGCCGTCATCCTGGGCCTTTTGGGTTCGGTCAGTGCCGCCCTTTTCGCTGGCCTGACCTACGGCGCCGAGAAGGAATTAGTCCTGCTTTGCGCGGCGGCGGGATTGGCCTACGGTTCCATCGGCGGGATGCTCATCGCCATCGCCCTTGGCGAAAACAAGAATGCCACTTCGGGTTGACTTGCCGACCCTTATCAAGCTGAGCCATCCGGGCGGGCGCGGGGACCATCCCGCTCACCGGGTCAGTGGGTGACCCGATTTTCGGTATCCCGGTCGCCATCACCCCCCTCCGTGCGACGGCAAGGGCGCTAACAGCAGGGCTGGGAAGCGTCTGGACTTGGCCAGGAAGATAAGATATCTTGCCGGGCTGTCCGAGGGTGTCCTCCCCTATTCAGATCGGATGATGGCCCTATCCAGGGCGCCGAGAGCAGGCTTTGCACACCCAGGCTGGGATGGCTCACAAGCTCTCGCCCGGTTCGCGCGGACAGGGCGGACAGGGCGGAGGCCGTGGACAGCTAACGAAGCGGTTGCCGCCATACCATTTCCACAAGGGTAACGAGGTCAGCGACCTTCCTACTCTGATTCCATCAACTCCCATCCAAAATCATGAGGAGGTGTTACTGTGTCCATAGAAACATGGGGGCAGATTCGGGCCAACCCGAAATTTCAGCAATTCGTTCAGAAACGTAACCGCTACTCGATCGTCATGTCCATCCTGGTCATCATCGCGTATTTCGGTTTCATCCTCCTGGTCGCCTTTGACAAGCCCTTCCTGGCCCAAAAGCTCGTTCCTGGCAGCGTCACCTCCCTGGGGATCCCCATCGGCGTGGGCGTCATCCTCTTCACCATTATCCTGACCTGGATTTATGTCCACAGGGCCAACACGGAGTTCGATACCGAGGCCGCGGCCATCCTGGAGGAATCCACGAAATGAACCCCACCATCACGAGCTTGATCGCCGTCGCCGCCATCATTCTGATCGGCGTCTTTGGTACGGCCTTTGGCGCCGGGCCCGACCTCGGGCAGACCACGCAACAGACCACCAACTGGGTGGCCATTTCCATGTTCGCTGGCTTTGTCCTCATCACCCTGGGCATCACCAAGTGGGCCGCCGCCCGCACCCGTTCCGTTGCCGACTTCTATACCGCCGGTGGTGGCATCACCGGGTTTCAAAATGGTCTGGCCATCGCGGGTGACTATATGTCCGCCGCCTCCTTCCTGGGTATCTCCGGCCTGGTGTTCGCCAATGGCTTTGACGGCTTGATCTTCTCCATCGGTTGGCTGGTGGGCTGGCCCGTCATTACCTTTCTGATGGCGGAACGCCTGCGTAACCTGGGCAAATTTACCTTCGCGGACGTGGCTTCCTATCGCTTTTCCCAGACCCCGCTGCGCAGTTTTGCCGCTACCGGCACCCTGGTGGTGGTGGCCTTCTATATGATTGCCCAGATGGTCGGCGCCGGTCAGCTCATCAAGGTGCTCTTTGGCCTTGAGTACATCTACGCCGTCGTCCTGGTAGGCGTCATCATGATGATGTATGTCCTTTTCGGTGGCATGACCGCCACCACCTGGGTGCAGATCATCAAGGCCGTGTTGCTCTTGGGCGGCGCCACCTTCATGGCAACCATGGTCCTGCTTCAGTTTGGCTTTAACCCCGAGGCCCTGTTCGCCAAGGCGGTCGAGGTCAAGACCGGGATGGCTATCTCCACCGGCAAGACCGCCGCGGAGGCTGCTACGGCAGGTGCCTCAATCATGGGTCCCGGTGGCCTGATCAATGACCCCATCTCCGCTATCTCCGTTGGCATGGCCCTCATGTTCGGTACCGCCGGCCTGCCGCACATCCTGATGCGCTTCTTCACCGTCCCCACCGCCAAGGAGGCCCGCAAGTCCGTGGCCTGGGCGACGACCTGGATCGGCTACTTCTATATCCTGACCTTCATCATCGGCTTTGGCGCCATCGTCAACCTGATCCCCAATCCGACGCAATACTTCGTCGGTGGCGATCTGGCCAAGGGCCTGAATGGCGGCGGCAACATGGCGGCGGTCCATCTCGCCAACGCCGTGGGCGGTAATGTCTTCCTGGGCTTTATCTCTGCCGTGGCCTTCGCCACCATCCTGGCGGTGGTGGCCGGTCTGACCCTGTCCGGCGCCTCCGCCGTCTCCCATGACCTCTATGCCTCGGTCTGGCGTCACGGCAACGTGGATTCCGATACCGAGCTGCGGGTCTCCAAGATCACGACGGTCGTCCTGGGTATCGTCGCCGTCTTGCTGGGTATTCTGTTCGAGAAGCAGAACGTGGCCTTCATGGTCATGCTGGCCTTCACCGTTGCCGCCTCGGCCAACTTCCCGGTCCTCTTCATGGCGGTGCTCTGGAAGAACTGCACCACGCGCGGGGCCGTGGCCGGCGGTATCGTCGGTCTCGTCATGTCCGTCTCGCTGACCGTGGTCTCGCCCGCCGTCTGGGAGGCCACGCTCGGCAATCCCAAGGGCAGTGCCCTCTTCCCCTTCTCCACACCGGCGGTCTTCTCCATCACCGCGGCCTTCTTCGTCATCTGGCTGGTCTCGATCCTGGATCGCAGCCCGCAGGCCAAGAAGGAACGTGCCCTCTATCCGGACCAGATGACCCGTTCGGAAACCGGCGTCGGTGCCTCCCTGGCCTCCAGCCATTGATGCTCCCAGCCGGTTGAGGTAAATGAAATGCCCGCCCCTGGCGGGCATTTTTATTTCCGGGCCCGTCTTTTCAACCGTTTGCGCGGTGGCAGGCGCGGGCCCATTTGCGTCAGGCTCTCAATCGCGTTCATCCTTCCGCCCGCCTTGCACTTGAATTTGGCGGAAAAACTACCTACCTTGACACTCCCCGGCTTGCGGGACTCAATCCGGGTCCCGAATCGATGGCCGATCCCGGTCGCGACTTTTATTCTAAAATTTCCGGCATCCAGCAGGACCACACATGCGCTATGTCAGTACACGCGGGGGAGTGGCCCCCATCGGATTCGCCGAGGCGGTGATGATGGGCCTGGGCACGGATGGCGGCCTCCTAGTCCCCGCAAGCCTGCCGCGCCTGGATGCCGCGACCCTCAAGACCTGGTCGCGCCTGCGCTTTCAGGACCTGGCCCTGGAGGTCATGTCGCCCTTTGTCGGCGACGCCATCCCCCGCGATCACCTGGCGGCCCTGATCGAGCGTTCCTACGCCAGCTTCAGCCATCCGGAGGTGACGCCGGTCATCCGCCTGGGCGACTCGTGGCTGCTCGAACTCTTTCACGGCCCTACGGCGGCCTTCAAGGACGTGGCCCTGCAATTTCTGGGCAACCTCTTCGAATATCTGCTGGAGCGGGACGGCGGGCGGCTCAATATCGTCGGTGCCACCTCGGGCGATACGGGCTCGGCGGCGATCGCCGGGGTGCGCGGCAAGTCGCGCATCCACATCTTTATCCTGCATCCCGAGGGCCGCGTCTCGCCGATCCAGGAACGCCAGATGACGACGGTGCTGGACGCCAATGTCCACAACATCGCCATCCGCGGCACCTTCGATGACGGCCAGCGCATCGTCAAGCAACTCTTCGGCGACCTGGAGTTCAAGCGCGACTTGAGCCTGGGGGCCGTCAACTCCATCAACTGGGCACGCATCCTGGCCCAGATGGTGTACTACTTTTACGCCTGGGGGCGATTGGCGGCGGATGATCCCAACCGCCGGGTCAGTTTCGCCGTGCCCACGGGCAACTTCGGGGATGTCTTCGCCGGTTATATGGCCAAACGCATGGGCCTGCCGGTGGACCGCCTCATCATCGCCACCAACCGCAACGATATCCTGAGCCGCTTCGTCCATACCGGCCGCTACGCGGCGGGGGAGGTCTATCCGACCCTGAGCCCGGCCATGGACATCCAGATCGCCTCTAACTTCGAGCGCTATCTCTATTTCCTGCTGGGCGAGGACCCGGCGGCGGTGCGCGGTCTGCTCGACGACATGGCCGGGACCGGCGGCCTGGCGGTGGATGCCGGGCAGCATGCCCAGGTTCGGGCCGATTTCGACGCCCTGGCCGTCGGCGACGCCGAAACCCTGGACCAGATCCGTGCCACCTTCGCCCAGTCCCAGTACATTCTGGACCCGCACACGGCGATTGGCGTGCGCGCGGCCCAAGGTCATGGGGACACCATCTGCCTGGCCACCGCCCACCCCGCCAAGTTTGGCGAGGCCGTGACCCTGGCCATTGGCCGCGAGGCCCCGCCGCCGCCGTCCCTGCGGGGGCTGTTGGAGAAGGAGACCCGTTGCGCCCGGCTGGAGGCCAGCGCGGAGGCCATCCGCGCCCATATCCATGACACCCTGGAGGCGGCAAGCCTATGAGTGGCCCGGCCCCTTCCATTCTCATTCTCGACACCACCCTGAGGGATGGCGAACAGACCCAGGGCGTCTCCTTCTCGCCGGAGGAAAAGACCAATATCGCCAAGGCCCTGCTGGAACTGGTGCGGGTCGATCGCATCGAGGTAGCCTCGGCGCGGGTCTCCCGAGGTGAGCTCACGGCGGTCACTAACATCATCGACTGGGCCCGGGGTCAGGGCCTGGAGGGGCGGGTCGAGGTACTGGGTTTCATTGATCAGGGCCGCAGCATTGACTGGATCCGTCAGGCCGGCGGGCGAGTCCTCAACCTGCTTGCCAAAGGCAGCGAAAAACACTGCCAGGGCCAACTCGGCAAGACCCTTGATCAGCACGCCCAAGAGGTGCGGGACACCATCCGCCATGCCCAGGACCGGGGGCTGGCGGTCAACATCTATCTGGAGGACTGGTCCAACGGCTACCAGGATAACCGGGACTACGTTTATGGCCTGGTGGAGCGGTTGGAGGATGGCGGGCTGGGGCACATCATGCTGCCCGACACCCTGGGGGTCATGACCCCGGAGCGGGTCTTCGCGGCCGTCTCGGACATGATCCGGCGCTTCCCGGAGCTCAAGTTCGACTTTCATCCCCATAACGACTATGGCCTCGCCACCGCCAATGTCCTGGCCGCCGCCCGGGCGGGGGCGGCGGCGGTCCATTGCACCGTCAACTGCCTGGGCGAGCGCGCCGGTAACGCCTCTCTGGCGGAGGTCGCCGTCAATCTGCGCGACCAGTTGGGTATGAAGGTGTCCATCGACGAGACCCATCTGGCGCGGGTCAGCGAGTTGGTCGAATATTTCTCCGGCAAGCGCATCGCCGACAATGCCCCCATCGTCGGCGAGGACGTCTTTACCCAAACCGCCGGCATTCACGCCGATGGTGATCGCAAGGGGAGCCTTTACCATACCCAGTTGAGCCCCGAGCGCTTTGCCCGCCGCCGCAAGTACGCCCTCGGCAAGCTCGCCGGCAAGGCCTCCCTGGCTAAAAATCTGGAAAAGCTCGATATCAGTCTATCGGAGGAAAATCAGCGCAAGGTGCTGCAGCGCGTCGTCGAACTTGGCGACTCCAAGAAGACCATTACCACCGATGACCTGCCCTTCATCATTGCCGAGGTGTTGGAGAGCCAGGACTACAACCATGTCCAGTTGCTGGCCTGCAACGTCAGTAGCGCGCTGGACTTGCCCTCCACCGCCAGCATCCGGGTGCGCGTCGGCGAGGCCATCCATTACGCCGCCGGCAGCGGCAACGGCAGCTTTGATGCCTTCATCAAGGCCCTCGCCAAGGTTCTGCGCCGGCATGACCTGACGCTCCCCGGCTTGATCGATTACGAGGTACGCATCCCCAAGGGTGGCCGTACCGACGCCCTCACCGAGTGCATCATCACCTGGGCCGACGAGGAAGGTCCGGTCCGCACGCGTGGCGTCCATACCAATCAGGTCTTCGCCGCCATCGCGGCTACTCTGCGCCTGGTCAATATTCTGGTCCATCGCGCCGCCCAGCGGGTGGGGACCTTGCCCGTCCTGGAGACCGGGGCTTGAACCTTGCGGTAGGGCTTTGGGTGGCTGGCGCGCCCGTCCGGTTATTTTATGGTGGCTTTTCGGGCCGTCATATCGGACACTAAATCTGTTATGGCCTTTGGCGCGGGAGGCTGGACCCCTAGGTCCAGTGTGCATCCGGCGCACCACCCATCACCCTTGGCGGCGAGATGATGCGAAAGATGAAATCCCTCCCGATGCTGGCGACCCTCTTGCTGACGGCCGTGCCCCATGCCGCTACCCAGGCGGCGGAAAAGACCCCTGAAGCGAAGGCGGACAAGGTCTTCGACGAGGCCCTGCGCAGTCGGGATATGCACCTGCTCACCGCATCGGGTCTGCGCTATGAGACCGGTGTTGGCGTTGGGCAGGATGCCGACAAGGCGGTCAAGCTCTATTGCCTCGCGGCCAAAATGGGTGATGGCGACGCCAAATATCGTCTCGGCTACCTCTACGCCTACGGCCGGGGCGTCAAACGTGATCCGGAACTCGCCGCCGCCTGGTTTGGCGAGGCGGTCAAGGCGCGGCACGCCATGGCCGCTACTCAGCTCAAGCTCCTTAAGGTCACCGCCGATCCCAAGCGTCTCCCCTCCTGCGGCCCCGGTGGCCCGGGCGGCGGCGGAGGCGGTGAAACCACGCGCATGGTCCTGCGTATCCATCCGGCCACCGGCGAGATCGCCAAGCTGATCCATAGCCTGGCCCCTAAATACAAGCTTGATCCCAGCCTGGTCCTGGCCGTGGTCGAGGCGGAATCCAACTTCAATCCCCAAGCCCGTTCGCCTAAGGATGCCCAGGGTCTGATGCAACTCATCCCCGCGACCGCCGATCGTTTCGGTGTCAAGGATGTCTGGGACCCGGAGCAAAACCTGAACGGCGGCATGGCCTATCTGCGCTGGCTCCTCGACCACTTTGATGGCGATGTCAAGCTGGCCCTGGCCGGCTACAACGCCGGAGAAGGGGCGGTCGAGAAGCATGGCGGGGTCCCCCCCTACCAGGAGACCCAGTCCTATGTCGCGCGTATCCTGCGCCGCCTCGGGCTCGAGGAGGGCCAGCAAAGCAGCCCAGGTTAAGGCCGGCGCGGGATCCTCCGGGCGAGATGGCCGATCGCGCCGCGCCTGCCTGCCCCCATTTCATCGAGATCAGACGTCATGAGCGCCATTCCCCAGGACTTTATCCGAAACACGGCCCGTCTTTCGGACGCGGCTACTCAGCCCTTCGCCCGTTCGCGCAAGATCCACGTCCAGGGGTCCCGCGCCGATCTGCGGGTGCCCATGCGGGAGGTGAGCCAGACGGACACCCAGACCCATCGTGGCGTGGAAGAGAATCCCCCCATCTACATCTACGACACCTCTGGACCCTACACGGACCCGCAAGCCCACATCGACCTCCTGGCGGGCCTGCCTGACCTGCGGGGGGCCTGGATCGAGGAGCGCGGCGACACCGAGCGTCTCGCCGGTCCCAGTTCCGCCTTCGGTCGTCAGCGTCAGCAGGACCCGGGCCTGGCCCACCTGCGCTTCGAGCACATCCGGGTCCCACGCCGCGCCAAGCCAGGGGCCAACGTCACCCAAATGCACTATGCCCGCCAGGGTCTCGTCACCCCGGAGATGGAGTTCATCGCCATCCGCGAGAACCTGCGCCTGGAGGAACTGCGCGCCGACCCCCGTTACGCCAAGCTGTTGCGCCAGCACCCGGGGCATGGCTTTGGCGCCCGGCTGCCCGCGTCCATCACCCCGGAATTCGTCCGCGCCGAGGTGGCCGCCGGGCGGGCCATTATTCCCGCTAACATCAACCACCCGGAACTGGAGCCCATGATCATCGGGCGCAACTTCCGGGTGAAGATCAACACCAACATCGGCAACTCGGCGGTCACCTCCAGCATCGAGGAGGAGGTGGAGAAGATGGTCTGGTCCTCCCGCTGGGGGGGCGACACCCTCATGGACCTCTCCACCGGCAAGAACATCCACGAGACCCGCGAGTGGATCCTGCGCAACGCCCCCGTGCCCATCGGTACCGTGCCCATCTACCAGGCCCTGGAGAAGGTGGACGGCAAGCCGGAGGAACTGACCTGGGAGATGTTCCGCGACACCCTCATCGAGCAGGCCGAGCAGGGGGTGGACTACTTCACCATCCATGCCGGGGTGCTGCTGCGTTATGTCCCCCTGACGGCGGACCGCGTCACCGGCATCGTCTCCCGGGGCGGCTCCATCCTCGCCAAGTGGTGCCTGGCCCATCACCAGGAAAATTTCCTCTACACCCACTTCGAGGATATCTGCGAGATTATGAAGGCCTATGACGTCGGCTTCAGCCTGGGCGATGGTCTGCGCCCGGGCTCCATCGCCGACGCCAACGACGCCGCCCAGTTCGCCGAGCTTGAGACACTGGGCGAGCTGACCCAGATCGCCTGGCGGCACGACGTCCAGGTCATGATCGAGGGTCCGGGACATGTGCCCCTGCAGATGATCAAGGAGAACGTGGACAAGGAGCTAACCGACTGTTTCGAGGCTCCCTTCTACACCCTGGGGCCCCTGATCACCGACATCGCCCCTGCCTACGACCATATCACCTCCGCCATCGGCGCCGCCAACATCGGCTGGTACGGCACCGCCATGCTCTGCTACGTCACCCCCAAGGAACATCTGGGCCTGCCCAACAAGCAGGATGTGCGCGACGGCATCATCGCCTACAAGATCGCCGCTCACGGCGCCGACCTGGCCAAGGGCCTGCCCGGCGCCCAGGTGCGTGACAACGCCTTGTCCAAGGCCCGCTTCGAATTCCGCTGGGAGGACCAGTTCAATCTGTCCCTGGACCCGGAACGCGCCCGCGAGTATCACGACGAGACCATGCCCCACGAGGCCCACAAGGTCGCCCACTTCTGCTCCATGTGCGGCCCCCACTTCTGCTCCATGCGCATCACCCAAGAGGTGCGCGACTACGCCGAGGCCCATCGCCTCGATGACGTCGAGGCGGCGCTGGTCGAGGGGATGCGGGAGAAGGCGGTGGAGTTCCTGAAGGAGGGCGCGGAGATCTATCGGGAGATCTGAGGGAATCGGTGGTTCGTCTTGGGCAAACCCAATATCCCCAAACAGGAAGTCGCCGAAGCCATCGCGGTGGTGACGGTTTTCTTGGATCTGGTGGCAAAGAAGTGACGCAGCTCCCCACCCCCACTTGGCTCTACCGCCTGGTTCATGTGGACAACCTCGCCACGTTACTGATGCGGGGCGCCTTGCATGCACCTCATGCCACGCCGGAGGATGGCCTGCCATACCACCCCATCCACAATGTCAGTGTGCAGGTGAGCCGTCATATCCAGCCCATCTCATGCGGGCCGGGCGGCACGATTCACGATTACGTGCCGTTCTACTTCGGCCCCCTGTCGGTGATGCTGCTCAACCTCAAGACCGGCCGCGTCGCCGGCTACGACGAAGGCCAGGAACCATTGATCTACCTGATGACCACGGCCCAGGCGGTGCAACAGGCGGGATGCCGCTTTGTGTTCTCCGACGGCCACGGGCTGGCCGGGTTTACCGAGTGGTTCGACGATCTGGCGCGACTCGACCAAGTGGATTGGAATCTCGTGAGTACGCGCTACTGGTCGGATCAGCCCGACGACAACGACCGGCAGCGCCGCAAGCAGGCGGAATTCCTGGTCTGGCAATCTTTGGACTGGACTTTGATTGGCGGCATCGCCGTGCTGAACCCGTCGATGCAACGGCGGGTCGAAGACATACTCGACCGGTTTCTGCAGCGGTCGCGCCCCAAGGTCGCGGTCAAGCAAATCTGGTATTACTGAGCAAGGAGAGCACGTTCAATGATCGAACTTACCCGTGGCAACCTGCTGGAAGCGCCCGCCGAAGCATTGGTGAACACAGTCAACTGCATTGGCTACATGGGCAAGGGCATTGCGCTGCAATTCAAGCAGGCCTTCCCGGCCAACTTCAAAGCCTATGAGGCCGCCTGCCACGCCAGCGACATGGTGCCGGGCAGAATGTTCATTCATGACAACGAAGGGCTGGTGAATCCACGCTACATCATCAACTTCCCAACCAAGCGTCATTGGCG
Source organism: Chromatiaceae bacterium (assembly GCA_016714645.1). Lineage (NCBI taxonomy): Bacteria > Pseudomonadati > Pseudomonadota > Gammaproteobacteria > Chromatiales > Chromatiaceae > Chromatiaceae bacterium. The sequence continues at coordinate 95,998 of JADKCI010000004.1, forward strand.
GGGCAAGTCGCGCATCGAGGATGTGGCCGCCGGTTTGGAGGCTCTGGTCGCCGATGTTCGCCGCCTGGGCATTCGCTCCATCGCCGTGCCGCCCCTGGGTTGCGGCCTAGGCGGGCTGGACTGGAAGGTGGTGCGGCCGATGATCGAACAGGCCTTTGCTCCGCTGCCGGATGTAGGCGTTCTACTGTTCGAGCCGGCCGGGGCGCCTGCGGCCAAGGCCATGCCCGTACGCACCGCTCGCCCGCACATGACCGCCGCACGTGCCCTGTTCATCAAGCTGATGGAAGCCTATTCAGCGCTTGATTACAGCCGCACTCTGCTGGAAGTGCAGAAGCTCGCCTATTTCCTGCAAGAGGCTGGTGAACCACTACGGTTGAAATATGAGGCCGGTCACTATGGGCCCTACGCCGCCAACCTGAACAAGGTGCTGGAGGTCATGGAGGGGCACTTCATCCGTGGTTTTGGCGACAGCCAGAAGCCGGATGCGGAAATTGAACTGCTGCCGGGTGCGGTTGAGGAAGCGACCGAGTTCTTGAAAAACCGGATGGACTCCGTCGCTCGACTCGAACGGGTCGCCGGCCTGATCGAGGGTTTTGAAACCCCTTACGGAATGGAGTTGCTGTCCACTGTGCATTGGTCAGCATGCTACGGCGGCCATCGGGGTGAATCGCCGGCCACTGACGTGGAGAGTGCCGTCGATCTGGTTCATGCCTGGAACCCGCGAAAGCGCGGCATTTTCAAGCTGGATCATATCCACGTGGCATGGGCGAGGCTGGCGCAAAACGGATGGCTGGCGACGGGCCTGTCGCACCGGGAGATTGAATCGCCCGCTCGTCAGTGCCTCCCGCGAATTTCGCAGCAATGAGCAAGCTGTACCGGGTGCATCGCAAGCCGGATGCGGGCAATGGCCAGGCGGAGGCGATCAATCCGGAGGCCATCCGCACGGTGGTGCATTCGCAGTTGGCCATGAAGCAAAAGGCCGATGAGTTCCTGAAAGAGGGCGGACGGATTTACCCTGAGGTTTGATGGAGGATAACCATGGGGTTGGCAGCACTAGACTTGGGCTTGAGGGGCTAGCCGCGACTTACGGATTGCCTTATCCATTTCTATGGTGATGATGACCGGGAAGAATGACATGAGGATCAAAGGCCACCAATCGCTGGGGAAAGGCGCCAGGCGGAAGGCGGCCGCCAATGCCGGGACATAAGTCACCAAGCCATGGAGCAGGATGGCGAGCCCGATTCCGCCCAGTAGCCAAGGATTGCCGAAGGGGTTCAAGGTAAAAGCGGAATCGTAAATGGACCGGGCGGAAATAACGTAGCTGACCTGGGTGATCAGGATGACCCAAAAGGCGGCCGTCTGCGCCTGAGTCAGCAGCTTGGCGTCCACGACCACCCCGTCCACCACGGCGGAGGCGCCGAAGTGGAAATAGATCAGGAAACACGGCACCGCAATCATCAGGCCCATGATCACCACCCGCTGCAGAAACAGGGAATCAATGATGCGCACCTGGGGGTCACGCGGGGGGCGCGCCAGCAGGCCGCGTTCCTTGGGTTCCATCATCAGCGGCAGGGTGAGGAGGACCGAGTCGATGAGATTGATCCAGAGGATCTGCACCGGCTCAAGGACAAAACGCGCCGCGAACACCGGCACCAGGGCCGCCAGCAGGATGGCGCCCATGATCAGCAGGGCCTGGGCGGCGTTGGTCGGCAGGGTATAGAGGATCGCTTTCCGCAGATTGGTCCAGGCATGGCGGCCTTCCTCCACGGCGTTGACGATGGTGGCGAAATTGTCGTCCGCCAGCACCATGTCCGCCGCCTCCCGCGCTACCTCGGTGCCCGCGATACCCATGGCGATGCCAATGTCTGCCTGCCTGAGGGCCGGGGCGTCGTTGACGCCGTCGCCGGTCATGGCGACGACATGGCCATTGGCCTGAAAGGCCTCGGCGATGAGCTTTTTATGCTCCGGGGCTACCCGTGCGAAGACGGCAACCTCTTCCACCGCCAGGCGTAGGGTCGCCAAATCCATGTTCGCCAGTTCCACCCCGGTCAGCACCCGTCCCGCCCGGATGCCAAGTTGCGCGGCAACCGCTTGTGCCGTGTCAGGGTGATCGCCGGTGACCATGACCGTACGGATGCCTGCCCCCTGACACTTGGCCACCGCGGCGATGGCCGCGGGTTTTGGCGGATCGATCATGCCCTGCAAACCCACCAGTGTCAGGTCACATAGGTCCTGGTGGCAAAGATCCCGATGGTCCCCACTGACTTCCTTGCAGGCGAAGCCCAGGGTGCGCAGGGCCTGACGGGCAAAGCCTCTCACCGCGGCGTGATAGGCCGCTGGATCCAGCCCTTGCGTCTGACCTGCCCGGTCAAGTTGCGTGGTGCACATCGCCAATACGGCCTCGGGGGCGCCCTTCACGAAGATGAAGCGTCCCCCCGCCATCTCAACCAGCACGGCCATGTACTGGGTGCTCGAGTCGAAGGGAATTTCTTCAAGGCGATGCAACCCCTCGCGGGTAATTCCGGCTTTCGCGGCGCTCACCAGCAGGGCAAGCTCGGTGGGGTCACCCACCCCGCCACCCGCATCGCTCAGGTGGGCGTTGTTGCAGGCAACACCAATCTCCAACAAACGTCGCAAGGCCGGCTGGTCCCCGGGGTCAAGCTGGGCACCCTGCAGGGAGAAATGGCCCGTCACGTCATAGCCAACCCCCGCGACTCCCAGGCTTTGTGAACCGGCATAGACCTGGGTCACCGTCATGCGATTCTCGGTGAGGGTACCGGTCTTGTCCGAGCAGATCACCGAGGTGGCCCCCAGGGTCTCCGCCGCCGGCAACTTGCGGATCAGGGCCTTGCGCTTGGCCATGAGGGTCCCCGACACCGCCAGAATGGCGGTGATCAAGGCCGGCAGCATCTCCGGAATCGCCGCCACCACCAGCGACACCGCGCCGAGGAAGCTGTAGCCCAAATCGTAGCCCAGGTAGATGCCGAGGCCGAAATTGAAGGCGCCGACGACGAGAATGGCCTTGATGAGGGTATGAACAAACTCACTCGTCTTGCGCTGCAGGGGGGTTTGACCGGGATCGGCACGCTTGACCATGGCGGCGATCTGGCCGAAAACGGTGTTGGCACCCGTCGCCACCACGATCCCCGGGCGGTTCCTTGGGTCAGAAAGGTCCCCGAAAAGCCCATGTTGCGCTGATCGCCCGGCACCAGGTTCTCGCCGGCGATCGCCTGTACTGACTTTGGCACCGGCACGGATTCGCCGGTGAGGGACGATTCATCGACCGAGAGACTACTGACCTCGATGAAGCGCAGGTCAGCGGGAATCTTGTCCCCGCCCTCGAGCACCAGCAGGTCGCCAGGCACCAACTCACGCGAGTGCAGCCGCCGCACCTCCCCGTCGCGAACCACCAGGCACTCGGGTACCATCATGCCGCGCAAAGCATCCAGAGCCCCTTCGGCCTTGCCCTCCTGGACGAATCCCAGCAGGGCGTTAAGCACCACCACGGCCAGAATCACCAGGGTATCGGGCAGCATGTGGCTGCCCAAGGCCGTCAGTAGGGCGGTGATGGCGGCGGTGACGAGCAGGATGATCACCATGGCATCTTGAAACTGGCCCAGGAAACGCACCCAGGCCGGTGTTTTCCTGAAGACCAGTTCATTCCATCCGTGCTGGGCTCGGCGGTTAGCAACCTCGGCCGCGGATAGGCCCTGAGTCCGGTCGCTTGCCAACGCTGCCAGAACCTCGTCCACGCTCTGTCGATACCATGCCGTGCTCATGTCACTCTCCTCTTCGGTCAGTGTGCCGCGGGTAAAAGGTGCGTACCGCGGCGCGGAATCAGACTCAGACCTCGTCAGGCCCAACTTCATCCGCCGTGAGGTGCGCGCCTTGCTGACGCCATCCCCCAGCCCCTATCTCGTCCGTATCGAGCCGTTCCGCATCCCTGACAACGCCGCTCTTCAGTCGCAGGACCGGCCGCAGCATGTAACCCAACCCATAATCATTGTAGATCTCAAGCCGGCCGAGGGTGCTGGGTCTGGCCGGCATGGCGCCTGGGCCTGCGACCAGCACGGCACCTCCGCAGCACCAGCTTTACCCCTACCTGCTGCGTGGGGTAGCGGTGACCCGCCCCAACCAGGTCTGGAGCACCGACATCACCGACATCCGCCTGGCCCCCCCTTGTCCACACTCATTCACCCTTTGCCCACACTGCGCCGCACGGGCGCCGGTGCTGGCTGACGACGCCTGGGGATAGTGGTCGAGTGCCGCGGTTTTGTACCCACGATGGACGCTCAAGCAGCGACGAGAGCGAAAATCAATACCGAAAAAAATGCATGAGTTTTCATGGCAGTCAAGACCGAATTCGGGAGGTTTAAGTTATGAAAAATGCCGTACGCCAACAACTACAGCCGGTGTCCCTTGTGGGTACGAACGCCTCCGCTTGGCCCTTGACTGGCTAGGTGGACGGGGGCAAACTGCTACGCAGGCGGTTGGATTTCCTATCTTTCTCCCTCCCTGTGAGCTGCTTGACGCTGACCGATATGGATACATCCCGTTCACTTGGCGACATGCGCAAGCAGGCAGCCGAACTCTGCCGTAACGGCGAGTGGGAGGCCGCGCTCATGCTCCATGAGGTATTGCGCCAGGAAAACCCCGACAGTTTTGCCTCTGCATTGCCGCATGCGAGGCTTCTGAGTGAAATCGGCCGCTCACGGCAGGCGATAGAAAGGCTGGAGCCCGTTGCCGCCAGGGATCCGGACCCGCAGCGTTCCCTGTCGCTGATCGCGGCATGGCGGAAAGCACTCAATATCCACTCCGGCCAGGATCTGGCAGCGGTCACGCCCGAAAATCCGACGCCCGGACCCTTGCCGGGACAGGCGGCGTCCGCACCGCCACCGAACCGGCAGGGCGATCTGGTCCGGGAGGGCCGCCTGGATGAGGTCGTTGCGCTCCGGGCGGAGCACATGCGGGCCAATCCCGGACGGGTTAAGGCACGTCTGGTCTGGATCGAGGGTCTGATCATGGCCGGTCGATTCGAGGAGGCCGAACGCGCCGTTACTGATCTTTCCGGAATTCTCGATCTGCACCCGGAAGCAGCCGTTCAGCGCGCCTGGCTGGAGGCGCGTCACGACCGATACGATGCCGCACGCCGTATTGTGAGAACCGCGCTCGATGAGCGCGGTCACCGCGCCCTGCATTGGCCTGTATCGCGGATAGACTGGCTGAAAACGGCCCGTCATCCGTCATCGTCGACTCTTGCGCTCTTTACCACGGTTCACAACGAAAAGCTGCGCCTGCCGTGGTTTCTCCGTTACTACCGGGAACTGGGCATACGCCATTTCGTGATCGTGGACAACGACTCCACCGACGGCAGCCGCGAATGGCTGATGGATCAGGCGGATGTCACCCTCTACTGGACGCCCGACAACTTTAGAAACGCCATGTGCGGCATGCGCTGGATCAATCTCCTGGCGGAGCGTCACCTGCCGGGAGGCTGGTGCCTGTATGTCGATGCAGACGAGCAACTGGTCTACCCCGGTGTCGAACACCGCGGACTGCCCGATCTGGTCACCTGGCTCGAGGCCCAGGGCCATGAGGCGATGCGGGCGCACATGATCGACATGGCCGCCAATCCATTGGCGGACGGTGCCCTTCTTGCGCCCGGCCAGGATCCCGTCGAACGATGCCCGTATTTCGAGCCCCACTATCGCTTCATCCCGAAATCGGGAGCACCCTACGAACGTGTTACCGGCGGCCTTCGGGATGTGCTCCGGGATATTCAAGTTATGCAGGCCCTTCCGATGGTTAAAACGCCGCTCGTGCGCATACCCTCCGGCGTGCGTTTTCTGTCGAGCAGCCACGACATCCTGCCCGCCCGCGTGGCAGACGTGACCGGCGGCCTGCTACATTTCAAATTTGCGGGGGACTATTTTGAGCGTTATTTCACGAAAGGCCGCCATGCTGCGCGCCGCGGCGAGGCCGCGCGCGTGCAATGGATCAAGGAATCGCTACAGGCCGAAGGGGGATTGTCGCTGCCCGTATCCGCACTGCGATACCGAGACAGCACACAACTCGTTACCCTCGGCATCCTCCGGCCGGGGGGCTGGGCCGGATGATGTTGGCGCTCATTGCGCCAAAACCTGCCGGTAAGCCGACTGGAGTCTTTCCAGGTGGCGTTCGGGTGAAAACCATTGCGCACGGACCAGACCCTTCTCAGCCAGGCTTTCATGCAGGGTGTCATCCTCCGCCAGTCGCTCCATGGCATGGGCGATCTCGTGGACATCCATCGGGTCGATCAGGTACGCGGCATCCGCCGCCACTTCGGGCAGGGAGCTGTTGTTCGACGTGATCACCGGCACCCCCATCTGCATCGCCTCCAGAACCGGCAGTCCGAAGCCTTCGTACATCGACGGAAAAACCAGCGCACGCGCCCCTTTCAGGAGGTACATCTGCTGCACACGGTGCAGATAATCGAGTTTTTGTATGTATCTCCTGGAGTTGCGATTGCTTTTCATGACCTCGATGCGGTGGCGTTCCTCTTTAAACAGCCAGCCATATTTTCCGGCCAGCACCAAAGGCAGTTCGATCTGTGCGATTGAATGCGCGTCCAGCAGGCGCATCACGTTTTTTTTCGGTTCTATCGCACCCAAAAACAGTAAATAGCCCCCGGGGCTGAGTCCGAAGTTGGTCTCCAGGAATCGCGCCAGGTAGTCGTGATCAACCTGGCGAACGGACTGGGGGATGTTGACGGACTGGTAGGTCACGTGGATGCGATCCTCGGGCAGCTCGAATAGCGCCAGCAAATCCCGCTTGCTGTGTTCCGAGACCACGAACACCCCATCGGCTCGATGCAGCGAGGCCTCCATGATCCGTCGGTAATGTTTGAGATTGATCTCGGTACTGTGTGGAAAGACGAGCGGAATCACGTCGTGGGCGGTGATGACGTTCGGCACGCCCTCCATGCGAACCGGAAGTGGGGAGGTCAGGTGAAACAACTCGATACCGGGGATGCGCTTGATCCGCAAAGGTCTTCCGGTAGTCGCCGCCAACGCCTGGGACGCCCGGTATACGGATGGCATATTGTAGATATCGGCAGTATTGGGAATCCCTTCGGGTATTCGCCGCTCGCTCGTGGTTGCCGTGGGCAGGATGCGTTTCGGGTCGTGCGGTAGCCGTAGCAAACCGGTCACGGCGTGCAGCCCGGCATGCAATGCCCACTGCCTCCAGTCTTCGACACCGGACTCGCCATTCACCCCGAGGGATTGCATGAAACGCTCCCAGCGCAGCTTAGGTTCCCTGCCGATACCGTTTAGACCATAAAGAACACTGACCTCGTGACCGCCGGCACCCAGGTTGCCGGCCAGTTCACGGGCATAGGTGGATAATCCCGTGCCCTGTTTCAGTCCAAGCGCAAATCCATCGATTCCAATTTTCATAAGGAGGCGGCCACGGCGCGCGCGTTAGAGTTATCGATTAGTGTCACGTCCGAGCACTCTGCGGTGATAAAAGGAACGAATTTTTGCTATTAAATATTCGATGGGTGTCGGGTGGTGGTAATCGCCATCGCGATTAATGAACCCTAATAGTCGTTCGCGGTCGGGGCGTAGTGGGTTCAGTATGGCGATGAGCTGGTCGACGAACGCCTGCGGATTGGCATGAATCACCTCCAAATGAAACTCATGGAGATCCGGAACGGGGGACTCCGAAGAGAGGGAGTCCTGAAACTGACGCACCCTGCGGGTGTGTTCATGGGCCACCTCCAGGAGGCGATCCCCGACGGCCGACCAGTCACGTCGATCATGCCGTGCCGAGGACTGCGCAATCCGGAGGGGATCCCGATAGATGAACAGATAGCAGGGCTCGACGAGCAGATGACGCACCTGCTCAATGTAGTAGATATTGTTAGGTAGCTTCCAGCCCCAATAGGGATATTTTCGATTCCGCCGCCGAATGACCGGGGCCAGTGTCTCAAGGGCCTGGTCGGCCTGCTTCGGCGGAATTTTGAAATCGCAGTCCTCGTATTGGTAATAATTTCCCAGGTTACCCATATAGACGCCCGCAGCGTGGAGTGCCCCGGCAACAAGGCTGGTCCCGCCCCGCGGACAGCCGAGGACGACGAAGGTGCGTCGGGTTTGAGTGCTTCGACCGCCAATCATCCCCAGGAGGCAATTCAGGAAATTCATGACACCCGATCCATCACTTCCCGACATGATCTCGACCGCTTTGTGGCTGTGTTTGGCGAACGCCGCCTTTCCAGAAGGGTATGAATGAACCGGCCGTGATTAACAACGACCTCCACCAAGGGTGTCGAGCCATTTGTTTCTCACTCGGCGGCGTCGATCCGGATGTCCAGCGCGCCGGCAGGTCGGCATCCAGGGATGGAAACTTCCCCGCAGCCGGGTCCAGTGCTTACCTGAATCACCGATCATGCGAGCGGTTTCGATAAGGGCAATATCCAGCGGGTCGAAATCCGCCCGCATATACAATTCGATTTGCCGTCCAAAGCGTTGGGTCAGATGGAGCGTCTCGTTGATGGTCAGTTCGTCCCGATGGCGACGCGGCACACCCCGGTTGTACTGCGTGAAGGCGTTTGCCTTCACGCCGTCCACAATGGCCGGCAGATCGAGTCCGGCGAGGTCTTTCGCGCCGATTTGCTCCGCCACGCGCCTGAGGAAGGAGTCGCTGCGGAATGCCACCTCTTCGAAGTGGGAGGCCATGATCCCGGGCACGTCGAGCCATTGTTCAAAGGCCTGCAGGTCCTTCTCATAACCCTTGGTAGCCCTCACCCAGCCATCTATCTCTGAAAATGCGCTACGTCCTTGCTGCCTGGCCTGCCAACCGGCATCCAGCAGCGACAGGATGGCGTCCCGCGGGTCCCGGAAGATGGCCTGTCCCAACAACCGCCCCTCCGCAGCCAGTTCACGAAAAATATCCGTCGGTGGGGCATGCGTCTTGAGCACGATAATCCGTCCGGGCGATACCTCCTCCTCAAGCCGCCGCAACGTCTCCCTGTCGAAGTCCCTGCGCACGAAATTTACAGAATGAATGGCCGCAATCACCCTGTTGCTCAATCGGTCATTAGGATGCCCCACGGCCTGCAGCAACGCACGCGTCAACTCGTACGCCAGGGTGCTGCCGGATTTTTTCATGCCGAAGCTGATATAGATCATGGGTCCTTGTTCAGGTTGGCAGTTGATATACACGGGCGCACTCTCGTTCGTTTGGCGATCTCATGGATCGATTGCGGGGATGTCTCCGAGTCGTGCAGCACGACGTCGACAGGCAGACCGCCGAAGTCGGGTTCGACTCGCGCGGCAAACCGCACGGCGTCGGAAACGCGATCCGGCAACGCCCTATTCACCTTAACATACAGGTCGATCTCAACATATAGGTCGATGTCGCCGCCTCTCTGGCTGTCGTCTGCGCGCGAGCCGGAGCGCCACCAGGGTGCTGCGGGGCCGAACGTCTCGTCCGCCGTCGTTCGGAGCGCGTTCACTTGTTGTTTCGCTTACCGAAGTCCATGCCTTGGCTGTGTTGTGGGTAATGCACGCGGCCGTGGCCGGGGAAGAAAATCCAGTTGCGCGGCTCAGGCCCGATGCTGGAGCAGGCCCACCTAGCGGGCGGGCATCCGCAGCGCGGTGCGCCAAGCAGGTCGATGTCCTCGCCGCTCAGGCGGGCAAAGTCCTCCCGTTGCTGGCCCGGTTTTCGAGCGAAATGTCCAAACGAAGCCCTTTCAGCGGCTCTTGAATCTGCTGATGGGATGCGGTGGTCAGGGCGAGGAGCGCGGCGACCCACTCCTTATCCTTGTCAAATGCAGTGAACCACGGTTTAATCAGCCGGCACCACCGGAGGTGATTCGCGTCAAAACCCCGCTATCCAGACCGGACCCCCTCCTGGCACCTGAATCCCCGCATTCCCTGCCGGTATGACCCATTTTGAGGGCCTCATTCCGGCCGGGATTGCCGGAACTCAGTAACCAGGGTAGGTCGCCGGCCAGCTAGCACGGATCAGCCGAACATTAGCGCTAATGACCCTACCTGATGCGCGGTCGAATGATCTGGCTGGCCGGCTATCATCCTGGAGGGGGGGATAGGCGGGTCCATACAATTCATTGTTAGGCCTGCACGCGGAAATCTTGTGCTATGGAAATAGACGGTCTAAAAGCGCTGAACGTTTTCGTCGATTCATCAGTATTTATCGGCAAAAACTACCGATACGAGCACCCTTCGTTTGTTGCTCTCAAGGATGCTGTGTCGGCAGGGCGAGCCAATTTGCTGATTACGGATATAACCATAGAAGAAGTGAAGGCACATATAGATAATGATGTTAGCGAGTCTTCGCAAGCCCTTAAAAAAGTTCGTGGTGCGGCAAAGATCCTTAGAAACATCGCTACGCTAAGTGATTCCGCCATATTCAATGACATCGATAGCGCATCCGTCGGTGAGGAGCTTTATAAGCAGTTTGAACAGTTTTTGACAGATGCCGGTGCGGTCATTATTTCAGTGTCGGAGGCCGACACGCGGTTTGTCTTCGATTGCTACTTCAAGCGTTCTGCGCCATTTGGCGAAGGAAAAAAGAAGAGCGAGTTTCCTGACGCATTTGCATTATCGGCATTGAACGAATGGGCGGAATCAGAGCAGAAGGATGTATTCGTTGTAAGCCAAGATTCAGACATGAGTGGAATCGAAGTCGACTTTCCGCGTTTGTCCGCACTTGGCTCACTAGAAGAGTTCCTGGGCAAGGTTACTTCATACTTTGAGGAACTCGCTCCGCTAGCTCAACAGTTGTTGGAAGATAATTTTGGCCAAATTGCGGATATTCTTGAAGAACGATTTCAGTGGCTTGGCTTCGTTTTGGTAGATCAAGATGGCGATGTGAATGAAACTAGAGTCACCGAGGTCGGAGAGATTTCTGCTTACCTGATTTCGCTAACCCACGGCTCAAATGGCGAGCCAGCAGAAGCGCGATTTGAGTTGACTACAACCATCGCATACGAAGCGGACGTGTCATATGACAACCTAGAAACGGCAAGCTATGACAGCGAGGATAAGGTGTTGATCCCTTGGGAGACTGTCGAGCGAACAGTTGAAAGCTCTGAAATTGTTCAGGCGGACCTAAGATTTACGTTTAATACGACCGAGCCGCACAATCTAGAAATTGAAGAACTGGATTTGCACACGCCAAAGGACGTTTCGGTTTCTACGGAAGAAGATGATGGCTGGCCTTACAAGTAATTGGCCTAACACGGCACTGCACCTGACCGCTTTTCCGCTGCGCTCCAAAGCGGCAGGTGAGTTTGGTCGTTGGGCACCTCAAGAAACGTGTTTGCCATCCTTTTACCGTAAGAGGGCGAGATCCAGATGCTGACAATGGATGAGGCGCTGAAACTACTGCGCGACGGAGAGCAAAGGCAGTGGTTGATAGCTGACTGGGGCTGGCACATTAGCGGAAGCGGGAATGGGGACGTTTACATTGGCCTTGTTCGAGGAGGCACAGCCAACAACTGCCTTGATGACGCTAGTTGGACTGTCAGTAAGGGCGATGGGCTAACCGGATTCTCGATGTGGTGGGAGGACGGAGAAGAACGTACGGAATATTCTTACGATCCAGCATCGGGCGAATCTTGGCCTCTTGTTATTCATCGCGATTTTCATGGCTTAGAGCAGGATCAGTTCGATCTTCTTGAGGAGTTCCGCTTGTTCCACAACTTGTGGCACGACCGAAAAACAGATAACTATTTCAGGGTTCTAGAAGACGGAAATAAGCAGAAAGTTGTATTCCGCGATTCATCTGGCGCGATGCTTGTGGATACGGCGGCGATTCGGAAGTTTTGCGCAGCGAGGGGTTTGAAAATTCTTCTACAAGTTGATTCGGTTCAATTTTTTGATGAGCCTCAAGAAGAAAGCTCAGAAGAAATAACCGAATCTGCTCTTCGCGCGAGTCGGCACGTAACCAACGATTCGATTTCTGGAAAGCCCGCGTTTGGTCGGCTTCTCGGCAAGCGGCTGATAGAGGCGCTGCCAATTGAAAAGTGTGGTGTCTGGCCGTACGAGGATGAGAGCACTTATGAATCTATCATCATCGGAACTCTCGATGATGGATCAGATGCGGTTTTTACATCCGACCCTGATGAACTCGCAGATTATTTCGGCAAAAATGCGGATAACCCTCACTATCTCACCCCGGTTCATTTCCGCAAGGATGTACTGAAAAAGTACCTTGAAAAGCCCAGTCTCTATTCAGTCGAAGATGGATATCTACGTTGTGGGAGTATATGGGGCTTGCGTATGGATAACGACCATGATGATAAGGTGGTGGTGTTCCTGGGTGACCTTGGGCGTGACCTCCCAGAGTCGGAACAGCAGTACTGGCGCTCGTTCAATGTTCGACCTGATGGCGGACTAAGCGAAACTTGTTTCAATCGTTCCTTTTTAGCTCAGTTTGCCGATCCTACGAATCACGATCTCGCTATAAATTTTGAGCGTCGCAAGCTTCTGCAAAAATGGCATGAGGCTTTCGGGTTTGGGCTTTACGTTGATTTTCACAAAGATGATGCGGGTGTGCTTGCAGATTTGCGGGTGCCTATTTCAGATGAATGGACCGAGTTTGATCGCTGCACTATCGCGGCAACCAAGGTCTTTATCGACTACCTGAACGAATCGCAGCTCGCTAAATTGGCAGCTACAGAAATTGCAACGATGAAGGCAAACGATCCTGACAAGCCTGTTCGGGGAATTGATAAGTTACAGGCATGGTTCCGCCAAAATGGAGGTGCCAACCCTCCGGATGACTTGATAGCCTCGCTTCGCCTGTTGCAAGAACTTAGATCGAAATCGGCTGCTCACCGGAAGAGCAGCGCATTGACTGCAATGCTTACTGATCGAGGACTGGAGGATGAGTCTCCGCGAGAGGTCTATCGCCAGTTGATCTTGGAGCCAATGCTCGAGTATTGCCGGCGTCTTTCAGAATTTGCTGAAAACCATATTCAGGCCTCGGAGTAGCCGATGCCCAACAAATCGCTGCAGCTGACGTTTGACTCGCCGCTCGGTTTGGCTACGCCAAGCCCTCACGTCGAATCAAACGCAGCTGAGCTTAGGCGTTAGCCGCCACCCGACAAACACCGGAGTCATCGATGAAGCGCGACTGGGATACCGTCCGGGAACTACTCACCAAGATCGAAGAGTGCTCGCAGCCGGGCGAGATCACCCGCTTGTCCTCCTTTCCTGCTGAACGTGCCGCGGAGATTTCGTATCACATTGAGTTGCTGCTAGAAGCTGGTCTCGTCGACGGACAGATGTCAAAGTTAATCCATCGCGGACCGCACGACTTCATCGCTACTCGCCTCACTTGGAGTGGCCACGAGTTTCTGGACAGCATTCGGAGTGAGACTGTCTGGCAGAAGACCAAGAAGGTGTTTGCCACCAAAGGCATCGAAATGACAGTTGACCTTGTTAAGTCTGTAGCTACGGAGGCAGCCAGTGCGGTCCTCAAAGGGGCAATCGGCGGCTAACCGGTCCGTCAAGCGGACGTCCAAAAGCAGGCTTCGCTACCTTTCGGTCGCCGCTTACTTCCAATGTGCGCGCCGGGCATGGCGCGTTACTTCATCGGTGCAAGTCCTCTGGCCAGGTTTGCAGAGCCGGAGGCAAGGAGAAGGGCAAGGGCGTCGTCGCGAGGCGGGGTCGGAAGGAAGCCCCATCCGCAACGGCGGGGCGATGATCAACAACCGGCTAGGAAGCGTGATGCCCTCGGGATGAGCGGGCACCTGACCGGAACGTCCTCCCTCGGCGACGAGGTGTATGGTGTAACTCCGGCGTCCATGCCGCGAAGGTAACGGGTCTAACCCAGCGCCAGCCGGCGGCGGCTTGGCCGCCGGATGAACCCGTGGCTGGATCGCAGGAACCACCCGCGTCGCTTCCTCCCCGCGCCTGGCGGGCCCAAGTGCTCGACCGGGCAAAAACCACGACCAGCTCATGGCGCGGCTCAACACCCGCCAGTCGGCGCACGGGCCGTGGCATGGGTCGAAGACCCCGCCCCGGCCTTGGCGTTGCCCTTGCGCTACTTCGAGAACCTGGGCGTACCGCGCCTTGCCACCCGGTAAGCATTCAATTCATCGAACCGCTGGCTACGTGACCCGTTCGTCCGGTGGTGGGGGAGGGCGAGGCCGTGAGGCTTCTGCCTATCTCGATTAGGCCTCATTCGCTAAACTTGGCAAGGGCCGAACCGGCATGTGCACTGAAGACAGAAGATGGGGATGAACGTGAGTGATGCAAATTTGCCGGTTTCAAGTCAGTGGATCGGGGTTAGGGAGCACGGCTTTCTGTTGAATGCGTATAAAGCTACTTGCATCCTGTTTGGGCTAGGTTTGATTCTTCCGATGATGACCCTTACGAAATTCTTCGTTCTTAAGAACACGGTTTCCGTGTTATCCAGCATTTTTACGCTTCTTTCGTCAGGTAGTTGGTTCCTTTTTCTGGTGATATTCGGGTTTAGTGTAGTAATGCCTGTATTAAAGCTCCGGCTTATCTACGTTTTGATCAAGGCCAAGGGCCGGATCGATGTCAAGACTAAGCGCTGGTTGCATTTGATGCATGAATACGGCCGCTGGGGCATGCTGGATGTTTTCGTTGTTGCTATGGTCCTCGTTGCTGTCAAGCTAGGCGCACTGGCGAAAGTCGAAGTTCACGTAGGGCTATATTGTTTCGGCGTGTCAGTGCTACTGATGATGGCAATTGCCCATCGTTTGTCGAAGATCTATGAACCTATTGAGCACTCCACGCAGAACGGTGAGTGAGGCCCAACCAGTCGCTGCAGCCGACGTCGGCCTCCTCGCTTCGCTCCTCGGCCGCCGCGGCTGAGCTTCATTGATCCGCAGACCAAGGGCCGGGTGGAGCGCGTTAAGGGCCGCAGCAGGGCGGTCCTGGCGACGAACCGCCGCCGCTCTAGGGAGAGCCTGAAGGATACCCTTCAGCGCTATGTCAACGTCTATAATCACCGCATGCCCCAGCAGGCACTCGGTCCTATCTGCCCCTTTGAGGCCCGCGAACAGTGGCAGTTCAAGCAGCCTGAACGGGTCGTTTCAGAGATTAATAATCTCCCGAAGGAAGCGATCCCCATGCCCAAATGTCCCGCCCTTTTGCTCTTGCTGCAGATCCTGGCCACCCCGCTGCTGGCCCAGGAGGCCCCCAAGGCCATCCCCGTCATCGTCGCTCAAGCGCGGCAGGAGGCATTCGCCGACCCGGTTGAGGCCCTGGGGACTCTCAAGGCGCGCGAGTCCGTCGATCTCACCGCCAATGTCACCGAGACGGTCTTCGCCATCCATTTTGACGATGGCCAGCGGGTGGAGGCGGGTCAGGTGCTGGTGGAGATGACCAGCGCCGAGGAGCATGCCCTCCTGGAGGAGGGCCAGGTCAGGGTGGCGGAGGCCTCCCGCCAATACGACCGGGTCAAGTCCCTAGTGACTCAGCGTGCCGCCTCCGAGTCCCTCCTCGACGAGCGCCGCCGCGACCTGGACGCGGCTCGCGCCCAGTTGGTGGCCATCGAGTCGCGCCTCGCCGATCGCCTGATCAAGGCCCCCTTCGCGGGCGTGCTGGGGTTGCGCAACATCAGCCCCGGGGCGCTGGTCCGGCCCGGCGATCTCATCGCTAACCTGGACGACGACAGCCAGATGAAACTGGACTTCGCCCTGCCCAGTCTCTACCTGGCCGATCTCAGGCTGGGCATGGCCATCTCGGCCAGTTCCCGGGCCCATGGCGATCGGTCCTTCCAGGGCGAGATCGCCGCCATCGATAGCCGGATCGATCCCGTGACCCGTTCCATCCAGGTCCGCGCCCTCATCCCCAACCCGCGCCAGGACCTCAAGCCGGGTCTCCTCATGCAGGTCGAGGTACCCCGCAACCTCCGCCAGGGCCTGGCCATCCCCGAGGCGGCCCTCCTGCACCGGGGGCGCGATCATCGGGTCCTGGTGGTGGGGACGGGCGATCAGACCGAGGAGCGGCGGGTGGACATCGGCGCCCGTCGCCCCGGGGTCGTGGAAATCACCAGCGGGCTGACCGCGGGGGAACGGGTCATCACCCACGGTAACGACAAGGTCCGGCCGGGACAGGTGGTGCGGGTCCAGGCCCTGGATGAGGGTACTAAGCCCTTGCGGGAATTGCTGGGGTCCGGTCAATGATCCTGTCCGATGTCGCGGTCAAGCGTCCGGTCCTGGCCGCGGTCATATCGCTCCTCCTGATCGCCTTTGGCCTGCTGGCCTTCGACCGCTTGCCCTTGCGCGAGTATCCGGACATCGACCCGCCGGTGGTCTCGGTGGAGACCCGCTATCCCGGCGCCGCCGCCAACGTGGTGGAGACCCGCGTCACCCGCCTCATCGAGGACATGGTGGCGGGGGTGGAGGGCATCCAGAGCATCGAGTCCTTGAGCGAGGATGGCCGCTCCATCATCACCATCAAGTTCGATATCGGCCGCGACATCGACGGCGCCGCCAACGATGTCCGCGACCGGGTGTCGCGGGTCAGCGACGACCTGCCGGACGAGGCGGAGCCGCCGGAGATCCAGAAGGTGGACGCCAACGAGGATGTCATCCTCTGGCTCAACCTGGCCAGCGATCGCCTGACGATCCCGGAGCTGAGTGACTATGCCCGCCGCTACCTGGTGGATCGCTTTTCCGTAATCGACGGCGTGGCGCGGGTGCGGGTCGGTGGCCGCCAGACCTTTGCCATGCGCGTCTGGCTCGACCGTCAGGCTCTGGCGGCCCGGGGCCTGACGGTGGACGAGGTGGAGGAGGCCCTGCGCGCCGAGAACCTGGAATTGCCGGCGGGGGGCGTGGAATCCCGCCAGCGCCAGTTCAGCGTGCGCACCGAGCGTGCCTTTCTAACCGCCGGGGACTTCGCCCGTCTGACCCTCGCCCGGGGCGAGGATGGCTCACTGGTGCGCCTGGGGGATGTCGCCCGGGTGGAACTAGGTACGGACGAGGACCGCATCTCTTTCCGCGGCAATGGCCTGCCCATGGTGGGTATCGGCATCGTCAAGCAATCCACCGCCAATACCCTGGCCGTCGCCGAGGCGGCCAAGGCGGAGATGGGGCGCCTCAACCAGACCCTGCCCGAGGGCATGAAGCTCCATCAGAGCTACGATTCCTCGGTATTCGTCCGCGGCGCCGTGCATGAGGTTTACAAGACGCTGGGGGAGGCCATCCTCCTGGTGGTGCTGGTCATCTTCCTCTTCCTCGGCAGTTGGCGCGCCACCCTGGTGCCGGCGGTGGTGGTGCCCGTGTCCCTCATCGCCACCTTCCTGGCCATCTGGATGCTGGGCTTTTCCATCAATATCCTCACCCTCCTGGCCCTGGTCCTGGCCATCGGTCTGGTGGTGGACGACGCCATCGTGGTTCTGGAAAACATTCACCGCCGCCTGGCCGAGCAGGGCGAGACCCGCCTGGTGGCGGCCTATCGCGGCACCCGTCAGGTCGGCTTCGCCGTCGTGGCCACTACCCTGGTACTGGTGGCGGTCTTCGTCCCCATCGCCTTTCTGGAAGGTGACGTTGGCCGCCTTTTCTCCGAGTTCGCCCTGACCATGGCCGCCGCCGTCGCCTTTTCCATGCTGGTGGCCTTGACCCTGTCACCCATGATGGCCTCCAAGATCCTGCCAGATGCCCATGCCCCGGGCCGCCTGAGCCTGGCGCTGGATGGGTTCTTCGTGCGCGTGCGGCGTGGCTATGGACGCGCCCTGGGCTGGTTCCTCCGCCATGCCTGGGTGGCGGGTCTGCTCCTGATCCTCATCCTGGGTGGGGCGGTCTGGCTGTTCCAGGAGCTGCCTCGGGAGTATGCGCCCCGCGAGGATCGCGGCACCTTCTTCGTCCAGGTCAATGGACCCGAGGGGGCCTCCTATGCCTACATGAAGGAGTACATGGACGAGATTGAGCGGCGCCTCATGTCCTACATCGACAATGGCGAGGCTATCCGGCTGCTGGTGCGGACCCCGCGCGGCTTCGAAGGCACCCAGACCTTCAATACCGGCAACGCCACCCTGGTACTGGCTGACTTTGGTCAGCGCCGTTCCGGCTGGGTCATCATGGACGAGATTCGCGCCAAACTCGCCGACCTGCCTGGCGTCAAGGCCTCCCCCATCATGCGCCAGGGCTTCGGGTCCCGAGTTCAGAAGCCGGTCCAGTTTGTGATCGGTGGCGGGACCTACGAGGAGCTGGCCCAGTGGCGGGACATCCTCCTAGCCCAAATCGAGGCGTCCAACCCGGGCCTGACCAACCTCGACTGGGACTACAAGGAGACCAAGCCGCAACTGCGGGTAGCCATCGACCAGGCGCAGGCGGCGGATCTGGGCGTCACCGCCGGGGCCATCGGTCGCACCCTGGAGACCATGCTGGGTTCCCGCAAGGTCACCAGCTTTATCCGCGATGGCGAGGAATACGACCTCATCCTGGAGGGGGAGCGGGATAGCCAGCGCACCCCGGGGGCCCTGGATAATCTTCAGGTCCGCTCGCGGCGCAGCGGCGAGTTGATCCCCCTGGCCAATCTGGTGACGGTGACCGAGTCCGCGGATTCGCGCAGCCTCAATCGCTACAACCGGCTGCGGGCCATCACCCTGGAGGCCAATCTGGCGGAAGGTCTGGCTCTGGGCAGGGCCCTGGATTATCTGGAGGGGCTGGTGAAGACCTATCTGCCGGAGCAGGCCCGGGTCGATTACAAGGGCCAGTCCCGGGATTTTCGCGCCAGCACGGCGGGGGTCCTGTTCGTCTTCATTCTAGGGGTTGTGGTGGTCTATCTGGTGCTGGCCGCCCAGTTCGAGAGCTGGATCCATCCCCTCATCATCATGCTCACCGTCCCCCTGGCCATGGCCGGCGCCCTGCTGGCCTTGTGGCTGAGCGGCCAGAGCCTCAACCTCTACAGCGAGATCGGCCTCATCATGCTGGTGGGGTTGGCGGCCAAGAACGGCATCCTGATCGTGGAATTCGCCAACCAGTTGCGCGATCAGGGCCGGGAATTCAACGCCGCCCTGCGGGAGGCCGCCGAGATTCGCCTGCGCCCCATCGTCATGACCAGCATCACCACGGCCGCCGGGGCCGTGCCCCTGCTCCTGGGTTCCGGCGCGGGCGCCGAGACTCGCCTGGTCATCGGCACCGTCATCCTCGCGGGGGTCCTGGCGGCGACCCTCTTTACCCTCTTTGTCGTCCCGGTGGCCTACCAGGTCCTGGCCCGCGGTACCAGCTCCCCCGGCGCCGTAGCCCAGCGCCTGGCCACCGAGGAGGCGGCCAGCCCGGAGTGAAGCCCGGGAAGACCAGGAAAGGTCCCGGGCTGGAAAACCGACAACTCGTGCAGCCGCCACTCCATCAGGAAAATTGTCGGAAAAATTACAGCTTTACCCGGTAGTCTTCCAGGTTTCCGCCGCGCTCCAGCATCTTCTGCACCCACTCGGGTCTCCGTCCTATCCCATTCCAAACCTTTCCTTGCCGGCTCCGGTAAAGTCGGGGGATGTTATCCCTGATGAGGGGTAAGACATATTTACCTCTACGTCCGCCGTTGACGCTATTGATGAAATTGAGTTCGTAGGGCCTGATTTTATATTTTTTGATTAGGTCATTGATCTCTTGGATAACTGGGGCTTTTTCCGCTTTAAAAATTTCTTCGTACTGGGCCTGTAGTTCGGCGATCTGGGCGTTGAGCGAGCGCAGATCGGTGTCGTTTTCAGTAGGCGGCATTGCTGGGGTACCCAATCAGGATAAACATATTTTTAGTTTACAAAGAAGCCTGACCTGGATCAAGTTCGCGGCAACCCGGTGACGGGGATGTCGGAGAGGGGCTTTGGGGAAATACCCGGGCAGTCGGGCGTCCCGCATCCCAGGTGCCGCCACCCGACGCCATCAGGCAAATTCCGCTTTAACCCACTGGCTGGGTTCCACCCCTCCCGGGCGGGCTCAGTGCTCGGCTTCGCGCAGATCCTGGGAAGTATCCCGTCCCAGGTCCGCCGTAAGGTAGTCCAGGGTCAGGGGCAAACCCAGTTCCAGGCGGGCGATGTGCTGCAGGCTGATGCGGATGTGGCGTGGCCGGCATTCCAGCAGATGGCCGCCATGTCGCTTGTCCACGGTCAGGAAGTGCAGGTGATAGCCGGGTACGGCGACGGACTGCATGAAGTTGGGTGTCCAGTAGCCGACCAGGGTGCCCTCGATATGCTCGAATTCGAATTCGGGCTGTTCCCGCGCCACCTCCACCAGGGGCCGGTAGGCGTCCTGGCGCGGCACGGAGCGGGTGCGCACATAATCAAAAAGCCCGTCCAGGCGGAGGGCGTAGAGCATGTTCTTGGATGGCAGCAGGCGGTCGAGGAGGGCGAGCAGGCCCGGGTAGTCCAGCGGCTGATCAATCTCCTCCTCGCTGTAGGGGCGGAAGAAGGTGACGCAGGCGAAGGGGGTGCGGGTTTCGTCCGGCACGGCGTAGGCGTTGCCGTCGGAGCGTAGCTGATAGACCACGCTGTCGATGACCACCATCTCGCCATCCAGGTCGTTGAAGGTGCCGAGGCCGAAGTCGCCGCGGGCCAGGATGTCGGCGATGGTGGTGTCCTGGCGGTAGAGGCCCTCGACCAGGGCATTCACCGGGGCCGAGACATAGAGAAGGGCGTTTCGGGCATTCATGACGGCATGGCCTCCAGGGCTTTAGCGCGGGTGTCGACGACCTCCAGCAGGCCAAGGAAGCCGCTGATCTCCAGGACCTCGTGGATGGGCGGGTTGACCTGGCAGAGGATCAGGCGGCCCTCGTCCTTGTCGATCTGCTTGACGGCCTTGAGCAGCACGCGCAGCCCGGCGCTGGAGAGGAAATCCAGGGCGCCGAAATCCAGCACCAGATGGGTGCAGCCAGCCAGTCGCTCCATGAGCTGTTTCTCGAAAGCGGGGGCGCTACCGCTGTCCAGGCGCCCTTGCGGGGCGATGATGAGCACGGGGCCCTGGTGGGTTTCATGCAGTTCCATTTTGCTTCTCCGGGGTCGGGTTGTGCGGAGGATGAGACGGACGGCACCCCGGGCTACAGTCGAGGAGGATTTTCAGGGTCCCCGGCTGTGCCGCCTGCGCGAAGGCCGCGACGGCCGCGGCGAGAGGGTAGCGCCCCTCGATCAGGGGTCGCGGGTCCAGGCCTTGCCGCAGCCGCTCCAGGGCGGTGGTGAAGGGCCCGCAGCGGGAGCCGATGAGGGTGATCTCGTCCACCACCAGCCGGGACAGATTGATCTCCGCCCGGTGGGCGTAGGTGCTCTTGAGAATAAGGGTGCCCGCGGCGCGCAGGGCGTGGCGGGCCAGCTCAAAGCCGGCCGGCGTGCCGCTGGCCTCGATGACCAGATCCCAGTAGCTCTCGTCCACCCGGTCTTCGCCGATCCAGGCGATGCCGGCGGCCTCCAGCAGGGCCCGCTGCCTGGGGTGGCGTGCCACCACCTGAAGTTCGCCCGGCCCACCCGCCAGGCTCAGGGCGATGAGTTGCCCCAGACGTCCGGCGCCCACGACCAGGATGCGTTCACCGGCGCGGATGGGCCTTTGCTCCGGGATGCGCAGGGCCGCCGCCAGGGGTTCGCAGAAGACGGCGGCCTCGTCCGGGAGGGTGTCGGGGACGGCGTGCAGGTTAGCGAGGGGCAGGACCAGGTATTCGGCAAAGGCGCCATCATGGTCCTTGATGCCGAGCACCCGGCGCCGGGCGCAGTGATGACCCCGCCCGGCCCGGCAGGGGTCGCAGTGGCCGCAGGGGAGGTTGATTTCGCCAACGACCCGTTCCCCTCGGCGTCCGGGCTGGTCCGGCGCGGCGGCGATCTCGCCGACGAACTCGTGGCCGGGGATGCCGGTGAAGGGGTAATAGCCCTGCCTCAGTTCCAGGTCCGTGGCGCAAATGCCGGCCAGGCGCACCCGCACCAGGGCCTCCCCCGGACCCGGCACCGGTACCGGCAGGTCCTCCCGCAAGCGCGGTTGCCGATCCTCCAGCCAGAGACCGCGCATGAAGCTTGTCCTCCCTCGGTTGCCGTCTTGGCCCTGACGCTTGGCCCGCCCGGTCTATTCGAAGCTAGGCGGCGAGGCCCGGTGCCAGTCCGTGACCGCTTGCAGCCTGTGGGCGACGTTGAGCAGCCGACCCTCCTGGAAATAGTCGGCGATAAGCTGTAGGCCCACCGGCAGGCCGCCAGACTGGGCCACCGGCAGGGATAGGCCCGGCAGGCCCGCCAGGTTGGTGGCGATGGTGTAGATATCGTTGAGGTACATGGCCACCGGGTCGTCCCCCTTGTCACCCAGCGGGAAGGCAGTGGTGGGGCTGGTGGGGCCCAGGATGACATCCACCTCCTCGAAGGCGCGGCGGAAATCGTCGCTGATGAGGTGTCGCAGCTTTTGCGCCTTGAGGTAATAGGCGTCGTAGTAGCCGGCGGATAGAACGTAGGTGCCGATCATGATGCGCCGCTTGACCTCGGCCCCAAAGCCCTCGGCGCGGCTGCGCTGGTAGAGGTCGAGCAGATCTCGGGGCTCCTGGCAGCGATGACCGTAGCGCACCCCATCAAAGCGAGCCAGATTGGAGGAACATTCCGCCGGCGCCACCACATAGTAGGTCGGCACCGATAAGGGGCTGTTGGGCAAGCTGATCTCGCGGATCTGGGCGCCCAGGCGGCGGTACTCGGCGATGGCGGCCTCCACGCTGGCGGCCACCCCCGCGTCCAGCCCAGCGCCGAAGTATTCCTTGGGCAGGCCGATGCGCAGGCCCGCCAGATCCTGGCCCAGCCCGGCGCGATAGTCCGGCACCGGTTCCTGGGAACTGGTGGAGTCACGGGGATCGAAGCCCGCCATGGCCTGGAGCAGCAGGGCCGCATCCTCGGCGGTGCGGGTCATGGGGCCGGCCTGGTCCAGGCTGGAGGCGAAGGCGATCATGCCCCAGCGGGAGACGCGCCCGTAGGTCGGCTTGAGCCCGGTCAGGCCGCAGAGGGCCGCCGGCTGGCGGATGGATCCGCCGGTGTCCGTGCCCGTCGCCGCAGCGCACAGATAGGCCGCCACCGCCGCCGCCGATCCGCCCGAGGAACCGCCCGGTACCCGCGTCTCATCCCAGGGGTTTTTGACCGGGCCGTACCAGCTCGTCTCATTGGACGAACCCATGGCAAATTCGTCCATGTTGGTCTTGCCCAGCATCACCACCCCGGCCTGTTCCAGCCGCTCCACCACCGTGGCGCTGTAGGGCGCCACGAAGCTGTCCAGCATCCGCGAGCCGCAACTGGTCTTGAGGCCATAGGTGCAGAAGATGTCCTTGTGGGCGATGGGAATACCGGCCAGGGGCCCGACCTCGCCGCTGCGCCGCTGGGAATCCGCCCGCTCCGCCGCCTCCAGGGCCCGATCGGCGGCGACCGTGATGTAGGCGTTCAGGCGTGGATTGAGTCGCTCGATGCGCGCCAGAAAGTGGCGGGTCAGTTCCACGCTGGTGAAGGCGCCCTGGCGCAGCCCGCGATCCAGTTCGGCGATGGTCATCTTATGCATGAGGGCTTGTCCTGGGGCGGAGAGAGTGAAACGGGGTAAGCAAGGGGGGTGGCGGACCCCATTATTCAATGACCTTGGGCACCAGATAGAGACCGTTATTGACGGCGGGCGCTATGCCCTGACAGAGTTCGCGCCGGTCCGGCTCCGTGGCCTGGTCGGGGCGCAGCCGCTGGACCATGTGCAAGGGGTGGGCCATGGGGCTGATACCCTGGGTGTCCACGGCGTTCATCTCCTCGGCAAGGGCGAGAATCCCATTGAGGTCATGAACATATTTGTCCTTTTCCGCCTCGGAGATCTGAATGCGCGCCAGATGGGCGATCTTTTCCACATCGGATCGGTTGAGGGTCATGGGCGGGCTCCAGCTTGCGTGAGTTATGCGAGAAAAATACCATAGCCGGGCCTCGGCCGTCCTCTTCCGCGCGATCCGCCTTGCCCGGAGGCGATGGCATTGTTAGATTAGCCAAGCTCGGGCGCTGCCACGGAGCGGTTTGGTCCCCGCCGGATGCTGGCTTAGCGGGATCGCGTCTTTCCTCCCCTTTTATTCCCAAGGTAAAAAGCTCGATGTTTTTTCGACGTTTTCGAGGGATGTTCTCGAACGATCTTTCGATCGACCTCGGGACGGCCAACACGCTCATCTATGTCCGCGGCCAGGGCATCGTCCTTAACGAGCCCTCGGTGGTAGCCATCCGTCAGGATCAGGCCGGTGGACCCAAAACCGTGGTAGCGGTGGGCGAGGAGGCCAAGCGGATGGTCGGGCGCACACCCCAGAACATCACCGCCATCAGGCCCATGAAGGACGGTGTCATCGCCGACTTCACCGTCACCGAGAAGATGCTCCAGTACTTCATCCACAAGGTGCATGAGTCGCGCTTCATGCGGCCCAGCCCGCGGGTGCTGGTCTGCGTCCCCTGCGGCTCGACCCAGGTGGAGCGCCGCGCCATCAGGGAATCAGCGGCCGGGGCCGGGGCGCGGGAGGTCTTCCTGATCGAGGAGCCCATGGCGGCGGCCATTGGCGCCGGGCTGCCCGTGGAAGAGGCGCGGGGCTCCATGGTCGTCGATATCGGCGGCGGCACCTCGGAGGTGGCGGTGCTGTCCCTGAACGGGGTGGTTTACTCCAACTCCGTGCGCATTGGGGGCGACCGCTTCGACGAGGCCATCATCAACTATGTGCGACGCAATTACGGCACCCTGATCGGCGAGGCCACGGCGGAGCGCATCAAGCACGCCATCGGTTCCGCCTACCCCGGCAGCGAGGTACGGGAGATCGAGGTCAAGGGCCGCAACGTGTCGGAAGGCATTCCCCGGGCCTTCAAGCTCAACAGCAACGAGATCCTGGAGGCCCTGGAAGAGCCCCTGGCCGGTATCACCCGGGCGGTCAAGATCGCCCTGGAACAGACCCCGCCGGAACTGGGCGCGGACGTGGCCGACCGGGGTATCGTCCTCACCGGCGGTGGCGCCCTGCTGCGGGATATCGACCGCCTGCTGGCGGACGAGACCGGGCTGCCGGTGCTGGTGGCGGACGACCCCCTGACCTGCGTTGCCCGAGGAGGTGGCCGTGCCCTGGAGATGATCGACGAGCACGGCACGGATCTCTTCGTGACCGAGTAGTCCCGGTGGCGGGGGTGCGGGCCTCGATCCCGGCGACCCGGGCCCCGTTAGCCGGGGCGCCGGGGTTGGGCCTGGCACCCCACCGGACCAGCCCCGGGGCGCGCTGGCTTGGCCGTCGCCCCTGGGGTCCCTGAACGAGGTTGTCGCCCATCAAACCCCTCTTCCTGCGCGGGCCTCGCCCACCTACCGGGTGGTGATCGCGGTCCTTCTGTCCATTGGCCTCATGGTGGCCGACCAGCGCCAGCACCTGCTGGAGCCGCTGCGCTCCACCCTGTCCCTGCTGGTCTCGCCCCTGCACTATCTCGCCAGTATGCCCGTCGGGGTGGTCGCGACCCTCAAGGGGCTGTTCGCCAGCGAGCCCTCCCTGCGCCAGGATAACGAGGTTCTGAAGGCGGAGAATCTGAGCCTCAAGGGCCGGCTGCAACGCCTGGAGTCCCTGGAGGCGGAGAACCGCCGTCTGCACGATCTGCTGGGCTCCTCCTTCCGCGTCGGCGAGCGGGTCCTGATCGCCGAGATGCTCTCCGTGGACCTGGATCCCTATCGCCAGCAGGTGCTGATCAACAAGGGCAGCGCCTCGGGGGTCTTCGTTGGCCAGCCGGTGCTGGACTCCAACGCCGTCATGGGGCAGGTCATCTGGGTGGGGCCCACCACGGCCACCGTTCTCCTCATCACCGACGCGGCCCATGGCTTGCCAGTGCGGGTCAATCGTAACGGCCTGCGCGCCGTGGCCACGGGCACCGGCCTGGTCAACCAGCTCGACCTGTCCTATGTCCCTCACGACGCCGACCTGGAGGAGGGAGACCTCCTGGTCACCTCCGGCCTCGGTGGCCGCTTTCCGGCCGGTTATCCCGTGGCGCGGGTGAGCGAGATCATGCGTGAATCGGGCCAGCCCTTCGCGCGGGTGACGGCCACCCCCAATGCCCACCTCGATAGTGGCCATGAGGTGCTGCTGGTATGGACCCTGCCCGAGGCTGGCAACCAGGAGTTTGCTCCCTCCCCCCGCGCAGGGGAGGGCCGGGGAGAGGGGGCCGAACAGGCTATCCCCGCCGCCCTTTCCCAGGGGAAGGCGCCATGATCGACTTCTCCCCCCGCCGCTGGCTCCTCATCCCGAGCCTGGGGGTGGCACTGCTGCTGACCCTCCTGCCGCTGCCCGAATGGGCCAGCGAGCTGAGACCGCCCTGGGTCGCCCTGACCCTGCTGTACTGGATCCTGGCCACCCCCGAGCGGGTTGGAGTCTTCTGGGGCTGGGCTATGGGGCTGCTGCTGGATGTCAGTATTGGCACCGTCCTGGGCCAGCATGCCCTGAGCCTGGCGGTGATGGCCTGGATCATGGTGAGCCTCCAGCAACGCCTCGGCCTCTATCCGCCGTTTCAACAGGCCCTGGCGGTCTGGCTGCTCCTGCTGGCGGAGCGGTTGGTATCGCTCTGGGTCATGGGCGCCCTGGGTCAACCGACCCCTGGCCTGCCTTACTGGCTATCCACCCTGATGGGGCTCCTCATCTGGCCCTGGATCCCGCTCCTGACCCGCGGTGGTCGGCGCGGTTACGGGATGGGCTGAGCACGCCGTGGCCGGCTCCTGGTTCCACGCGGCGGATGGCGAGCGGCGGCTGTTCGCGCGCCGCGCCTGGGTCGCGGCCATCCTGGCGACCCTGCTCCTGTCCCTGGTGGTGGCGCGGGTGGCGCACCTGCAAATTGACAGCCACCAGCATTTTTCGACCCTGTCCCAGGACAACCGGGTGCGGCTGGAGCCCCTTCCGCCGGTGCGGGGTCTCATCTACGACACCCAGGGCGTCCTCTTGGCGGCCAACGAGCCCTCCTTTACCCTCACCGTCACGCCAGACAAGGCGAAGGATATGGACGGGCTCCTCGGGGAGCTGTCCAAGCTGATCCGCCTCGACGAGGCGGACATCCGGCGCTTTGAACGGTTACGTCGTCAGGGCTCGCCTTATACGGCGGTGCCCTTGCGCCTGCACCTGACAGAGGAGGAGATTGCCCGCGTCTCCCTGGAGGGCTATCGTTTCCCGGCGGTCGATATCCGCACCGATCTGTTGCGGACCTACCCCATGGGCATCTATACGGCCCACGTCCTGGGCTACGTGGCGCGCATCGACGAGGAAGAGGTCAAGCGCATCGACGCCGCCAATTACAGGGGCACGGACTTCATCGGCAAGAACGGGCTGGAGAAGTCCTACGAGGAGGTGCTGCACGGGCGCGTCGGCTATCGCCAGGTGGAGGTCAACGCCAAGGGCCGGGTCCTGCGCACCCTGGAGAGCGAGCCGCCGACACCGGGCAAGGATTTGCGGCTGCATCTGGATATTCGCCTGCAACGCAACGCGGCGGCGGCCATGGCCGGCAAGCGCGGTGCCGTGGTGGCCATCGATCCCCGGACGGGGGGGGTTCTGGCGATGGTCAGCAACCCCGGTTTCGACCCCAATCCCTTTGTCGAAGGGATCGGCGCCAAGGAATATGCGGCCCTGCGCGACGACATCGACGTCCCCCTCTTCGACCGTGCCCTGCGCGGCCAGTACCCGCCGGGTTCGACCATCAAGCCCTTCATCGCCCTCGGTGGGCTAGAGACGGGCGTCATCACCACCGGCAAGGTCAAGCATTGTAGCGGGGCCTTTCAGTTGCCCGGTCAATCCCACCGCTATCGCGATTGGCGCAAGGGCGGTCATGGCTCTGTGGACATGCGTCGGGCCATCGTGGAGTCCTGCGATGTCTATTTCTACGACCTGGCCCATCATCTGGGCATCGACCGGTTGGGTGACTTCCTGGGCAAATTCCACTTCGGCCGCAAGACGGGCGTCGATCTGGCGGGGGAGCTTGGTGGCCTGATGCCCTCGAAGGAGTGGAAGCGTCGGGTGCGCCATCAGGCCTGGTATCCGGGCGAGACCCTGATTGTCGGCATCGGTCAGGGGGCCTTTCTGGCCACGCCTTTGCAGTTGGCGGCGGCCACCGCCGCCATCGCCAATGGCGGCCGTTATCTCGAACCGCGCGTGGCGAAGGCGCTGGACGCGGGTCAAGGGCAGCTCGCACCGATTCAGGCCCCCCGGCGCGATCTCGGGCTGGACCCCGATCATGTGGAGGATATTATCCAGGCGATGACCCAGGTCGTGGAGAGTCCCCGGGGTACGGCCCGGCGCATCCGGAGCCCCGCCTATCGTATTGCCGGCAAGACCGGTACGGCCCAGGTCTTTACCGTCGGCCAGAAGGAGACCTATAAGGAAAAGCAGGTCGCCGCGCGCAAGCGTGACCATGCCCTCTTCGTGGCCTTTGCCCCGGTGGATGACCCGCGCATCGCCGTGGCGGTCCTGGTGGAGAATGGCGGTCATGGGGGCTCGGTGGCCGCGCCTATCGCCCGGGCCGTGATGGATAGCTATCTGCTGGGCAAGGACCCCCCGGCGGATCTGGGCGCCGAGTCCGAGGAGGAGGCCGAGGATGGCGATTGAGCCTGTCGACGCGAGTCTGGACCGAGTGCCCCTGGCCGGGCAAGCGACCCTCTCCCAGCGGCTGCACCTGGATCTGCCCTTGGTCTTTGCCCTGCTACTGGCGGCGGGCTATGGCCTGCTGGTGCTCTTCAGCGCCATCGACCAGGACCCGAAACGGCTGGAGGCCCAACTGCTGCGCCTGGGGCTCGCCTTTGGGGTCATGATCCTCGTCGCCCAGATCCCCCCCCGGCTCTGGCGGCGCCTGGCGGTCCCCCTCTACATGGTTGGCGTGCTCATGCTGGTGGCGGTGCTGGCGGTCGGCGAGATCGGCAAGGGCGCCCAGCGTTGGCTGGACCTGGGACTGCTGCGCTTTCAGCCTTCGGAACTGCTCAAGCTGGGGGTGCCGCTGATGCTGGCCTGGTTTCTGGCGCTTCGGCCCCTGCCGCCTGGGGGCTGGCGTACCCTGGTGGCGGCCATCCTGACCGCGGTGCCGGCGGTGCTTATCGCCCGCCAGCCGGACCTGGGCACGGCCCTGCTGGTGGGCAGCGCCGGGGCCTTCGTTCTCTTTCTGGCGGGCTTGTCCTGGCGGCTCATCGCCCTACTGGTGGCCATCGCCGCCGCCCTGGCCCCCCTGCTCTGGAGCCAGATGCTGGACTATCAGAAAAATCGGGTGCTGACCCTTTTCGACCCGGAAAGCGATCCCCTGGGCACGGGCTACCACATCATCCAGTCCAAAATCGCCATCGGCTCCGGCGGGGTCTATGGCAAGGGCTGGGGCCTGGGCACCCAGTCCCATCTGGAATTCCTGCCCGAACGCTCCACCGACTTCATCTTCGCCGTCCTGGGCGAGGAACTGGGCCTCTTTGGCGTCCTGGCGCTGCTGGGTATCTATCTCTTTATCCTCTTCCGGGGGCTCTACATCGCCAGCCAGTCCCAGGATGCCTTTGGGCGCCTGCTGGCGGGTGGTCTGACCCTGGTCTTTTTCGTCTATCTCTTCGTCAACACCGGCATGGTGTCCGGCCTGCTGCCGGTCGTAGGCGTACCCCTGCCGCTGGTGAGTTACGGCGGCACCTCCATGGTGACCATTCTGGCCGGCTTCGGGCTCATCATGGCCGTGCATACCCACCGGGGCCTTTCGGGGCGCTAGGCGGTGTGGGTGAACTGGTAGGTGACTCAATCGCCGCCAAGCTTGTGCTTCTCGATCAGCGTGACCTTGGCTTTCACCGCGGCGGCGATGTGGGCGGTGACCAGCCCCGCGCGGGCGCCGCCGATGACGATCAGGTTGCGCTAGCAGAAGCAGGCGCTGGCGGGTCATGTGCGGATCACTTGCCGCCCCAGATTTCCTCCACTCGCGCGTCCCGGCCGCAGGACTTGCGGTAGTAGTTGTAGCGGATCGGGTTCTTCTTGGAGTAGTCCTGATGGTAGGTCTCGGCCAGCCAGAACGTTGTGGCCGCTGCCAGCTCGGTATGGATGGTCTTGAATTTACCGCTCTTTAGCAGCGCGTCGCGGCTGGCCTCGGCGGCCTTGCGCTCGGCGTCGTTCTGCCAGTAGATGCCACTGCGATACTGGGTGCCGACGTCGCAGAACTGGCGATCCTTGACCGTGGGGTCGATGTGACGCCAGAAGTAATCCACCAGTTGCGGGTAGCTGACTTTTTGCGGGTCGTAAATCACCCGCACCGCCTCGGTATGCCCGGTGCCGCCCGCGCTGACCTGCTCGTAGCTCGGATTACTCGTGCGGCCTGCGGTGTAGCCCGACTCCACCTCGATCACGCCGGGGAGTTTTTCAAAGTCTTTTTCGATGCACCAGAAGCAGCCGCCGGCGAAAATCGCCGTGGCGCCGCCGGCAGGCACGATGGTGGGCGTGGCGGGTGTCTCGGCAAACGCGGCGGGCACCAAGGCTGTGGCGAGCGCCGCCACCTTTATCAGCGTCTTCATGTCCGCAGCGCCGGAAGCTGTTCACCTTTCAAGATGAACCTCAAGGCGACCCCGTTGTTGCAGTAACGTTTTCCGGTGGGTTGCGGGCCGTCGTTGAACACGTGGCCCTGATGCCCGCCGCAGCGCGAACAGTGATACTCGGTGCGTGGGAATACCAGTTTGAAGTCCGTCGAGGTGCCGACCGCGTCTGCCAGCGGTTGCCAGAAGCTCGGCCAGCCGGTGCCGCTTTCGTACTTGTGGGCGCTGTCGAACAGCGGCAGATTGCAGGCGGCGCAGACGAAGGTGCCGGTGCGCTTTTCCGCGTTCAACGCACTGCTGCCGGCAGCTTCAGTACCCTCTTCAAACAGCACCTGGTAGGCGTCAGCCGGCAGCAATCCCTTCCACTCCCGTTTGCTCTTGTTCAAGGGGAAAGTGCGGGCGGCGCTGGCCGAGCCAAACGGCAGAATGGGCAGCCAGGACAAGGCCAAAAGCCCCGAAACCCGTGAAATCCAGTTGCGACGGTTCATGTTGCTCTCCTGTTGTTTCTCCGGCGGAGCCGGCGACGGTATCCCTGTGGTTATGGCGGGTGGTGCTTGGTCTGGCCAGCCCCGAGATTCCTTACAACCGTCAAAATATGTTTATCCGTTGGACCAAGTGAGCCGCAGTCCAGTTCCGGCAAGCCTCGGCACTGGCGCCAGACGCTGCCGGGGCGCCAAGCGGCCGCTCCCCGCCGCCCTCCCAACCGGTGGTTTGCTCCCCGCCGGACCCCGTCGGCTCGCACCCGTCGGCTCGCACTGTGCCCTTGCAGAGCACCTTCCTTCGATGCTAGATTCCCCGAGCCCAGCCGCCGTGCGGTTGGACTTCCTATCCCCACCCCTTTGCCGGCGGCCGGATGCTCCCTATGAGTGCTGCGCGCGGTTTGGTGCTCTTCAACTACGATTGGGATCAAGTCGGCTATGGCCGCTGGTCGTCGGAATTTTCTCTGGATTCCGAAGGCTTCGACCTGTTCAGTTTTCCCAGCAATGCCCATCTCGTTACCTTCGACTTGCAGCGCTTTGTTGATCGCCTTGCTGGTCGCGCGGCGCGCAAGGGATGGTGCGCGGTAACCTCGAATCACGAGCAGTTTGGCGCGTTGGCCGCCGCCCTGCTGGCTGAGCGGATGGGCTGGCCGGGTACGCCGGTCGCGGCGGTGCTCGCCTGTCAGCACAAGTTGCACGCCCGGCGGGTTCTCGAACAGGTGGCGCCGGAGGCCAATACCCCGTTTGCCACCCTTGAATCGGGGTATGGCGATCCGGTACCGGCCCATCTGCGTTATCCCCGCTTCGTCAAACCGGTCAAGGCAGCGTTCTCGGTGCTCGCCCGTGTCGTGCACGACCGTGATGAGTTGGTGGCACTGACCCGCTTTGGCTTCTGGGAGCTCTGGGTTATCCGCCATCTGGTCGAGCCTTTCGAGCGGGTGGTCAAGGCGCGCTTGCCGGAAGCGGGGAGCGCGCACCGGATGTTGCTGGAACAGCCCGTCAATGCCTTGCAGTACAACCTGGACGGCTATGTTTTTGCCGGAGAGCCGCGGCTATTGGGATTTGTTGAATCGGTGATGTATCCAGGAACGCAGGCCTTCATGCGTTTCGATTATCCCTGCCAGTTGAGCGAGCCAGGGCGCGATCAGGCGCTCGACGTGGCGCGACGCTTTTTGTCTGCCGTGGGTTTTACGCATGGTCTGTTCAACATGGAGTTCTTCCATGATCCGGTAACGCAAAAATTGACGGTGATCGAATTCAACCCACGCATGGCGGCGCAATTTTCCGATCTGTATTTGCGAGTTGACGGAGTCGATCTGCACCGTTTCAGTCTGGAACTGGCCTTCGGTCGCGACCCGGCCCTGCTGCCCCGGGCCGAGCCTGCGGCCGGTGCCGCGGCCAGCTTTGTCTATCGCTGTTTTGATCCGGCGGAACGCCCCGCTATGCCGGGCGCCGCCCAACGGGCGGCCCTGGCCGAACGATTTCCGGATGCGCTGCTGTTCCGTTTTGCCAAGTCACCCGGGCAGATTGCTCGTGATTTCAAGTGGCTGGGCAGCTATCGTTACGGCATCCTGCATCTTGGCGGCCGGGATGCACGCGATCTGCGGGAGCGGTGCCTGGCAGCCAGTGAGCTGCTCGGTTGGCCGGCACCTTATGCGTGGCAGCCGGCGGAAACCCCTATGCCGGCCGGCTATCCAACGCCCGATTTTTCCATGGAAACTTCCCGATGATTTCTCGCTCACCCTTTTCTTTTCTGACGTTGCCAAGGCTAAGGCCGCTCGGAGCCTAGCCAATTGAAAGCGCCCAGCCTGCTGCAGTTCGCACGGGAAGATCCCGCCGCCACCCGGGCCGCGATTTTTGCCGGTTTTTCGGCGTCGCCCGCGGCAGTCTCGCCCAAGTATTTTTACGATGCCCTGGGTTCGCGTCTCTTTTCGGCCATTACCGAATTGCCGGAGTACTACCCGACCCGCACCGAGGCGAGGATTTTTCTCCGCTTCATCGGCGAGATGGCTGCGGAACTGGCGCCGGTCACGACGCTGGTTGACCTTGGGGCAGGAAATTGCGAGAAGGCGGCTAGCCTCTTTGCGGCATTGCAGGTGCAACGCTATGTTGCTGTCGATATTTCGGCCAGTTACCTGCGTGATTCGCTGGAGAGCCTGCAGCGCAAGCATCCGACGATGGACATGCTGGGGATCGGCCTCGATTTCTCGCGGACTCTGACATTGCCGGCCGAGGTTGGCGAGGGGCCGAGGACGATGTTTTATCCCGGGTCGAGTATCGGCAATTTCACTCCGGCTGAGGCACTGGCCTTTCTGCAACAGGTTCACCTGGCCAGCGCCGGCGGCGCCTTGCTGATCGGTGTCGATCTGGTTAAGCCGATCGACATTCTCGAGCAGGCCTATGACGACCCGCTAGGCGTTACCGCGGCTTTCAACCGCAACCTGCTCCGCCATCTCAATGCCTTGGTCGGAACCGATTTTGTGATCGATGACTGGCGTCATGTCGCTTTTTTCAATGCGCGAGCGTCGCGTATCGAAATGCATCTGGAGGCGGTAAGGGCAACGGTAGTCCATTGGGCCGACGGCGAGCGAGCCTTTGTCGCCGGTGAGCGTATTCATACCGAAAATTCCTACAAGTGGCGCTCGGAGGATTTCGCCGACCTGCTCCAGGCCGCCGGTTTTCATCGTGTGGAGTCATGGACGGATGAAAACGGCTGGTTCGCTGTTTTTCGGGCATTTTCATGACCATGGATCTAGGTCGCGCAGCTCCGAAACCCGCTGTGAATATCGTTGCGTTCCGGCGTGAAGAAGTTCCGGTAGCGTGGATGCACCATGCGCGGCGAGGTGGCACGGCTGGCGCCCCGCAATACCCGTCGGTCACCGAACCAGGGGACGGAATAGTCCCGGTAAGGGTGGGCAACAAAGCCGGGATAAGGCAGAAAGGGACTGGACGTCCACTCCCAGACCTCGCCCCAGGCAAAATCCGGCTGACTGCTGGCGGAAAATTCCCATTCGGCTTCCGTTGGCAATCGCCGGCCAGCCCAACGGCACCAGGCCTCGGCTTCGAACCACGTCAAATGGGTCGCCGGGGTATCGAGGGGCAAGGTCTGCCAGTTGCCCGCAACCAGCCCTTGCCATTCGGAACCCTGCTTACGCAGGTAGCGGGGCGGTGCCGTGCCCGTCGCTTCCAGGAAGGGGAGGTAGCGTTCCCAACTGACCACGCAACTGTCGATTTCAAAGGCGGCCAGCTCGACGCCGTGGAGGCCCAATTCATTGTCAAACGCAAAGCCGCTGCCCGGGTAACCCAGCTTGCCGTTGTTCCCGGGAATCTTCAGGCTAGTCAGTGGCGGCAGGGCGGCGGGCGGGGCAATGAGGGTTTCCGACAGGGGAATGCTCAAGGCCTGGGCCATGTAGATGGCCGCTTCGCCGTGCATGTCCTCATGGAACAGCGCGAGACGGTAGAAATACAGGTCCTCGTCGGTTTCCGGTGTGTTGGCCAGCAAGGCCAGGGTGTCGTCCAGCACCGCTTCAAGATAGGCGCGGGTTGTCCCCAGGTCGGGCAGTGGCAGCGTCCAGCGACTTGGGTGGGCGACATGGCTGGAGTTGTACCAGGCGTCCGCTTCTTGCAGGCGGCCGGCGGGCCGGTGATGATCGGGGTCGGCTTGAACACCCCGGGTGCGCTGCTGGTTGCGGGTGATCCAGTAGTCCTGGAACCAGGCGATATGCCCGACTTCCCAGCAGGGTGGATTGAGCTGGGTCGAATAGGGGACCACCAGGTCCTCTCCAAGGCTGTCGGCGTAGGCGGCCAGCAGGCCGAGGGTGCGCTGATGACCGTCGCGCAGGGCTTCGGCAAGCAGGGTGCGGCTGCTGGTACGGGCCGCTATGGCTTCGGCAGTGTTCATGGCGAGGCTTCCGTAGGTGTGTAATAGGGGAAGTATGCCGCAAGTTGTCATTGTCAGCCCGGCCTTGCGCGATGCAAACAACGGCAACTGGCGGACCGCGCGCCGCTGGCAAGCCCATCTGGCGGCGGAGTTCCGGACGCGCATCGTCACTCACTGGCCCGATGAAGCGGCGGCGGATGACCGGGTGATGATCGCCCTGCATGCGCGGCGTTCGGCCGATGCCGTCGCCGCCTGGCATGCGGCGCGGTCGCTGGGCGGCCTGGCCGTCGTGCTGACCGGGACCGATCTTTACCGGGACATCCAGACCGATGCCTCGGCACGGCGTTCGCTGGCGATGGCGGGGCAGCTTGTGGTCCTTCAGGAGTGCGCCCCGGCCTCCTTACCCGTCGAATGCCGCGCCAAAACTCGCGTCATTTTCCAGTCGACCACGGCACGTCAGATCCTTGCCAAGTCATCCCGCCGCTTGCGCCTGCTGATGGTCGGTCATCTGCGCGAAGAAAAGTCCCCGGAGGCCTTGTTCGCCGCGGCGCGCCTGCTGGCGAAGCGGCCCGATGTGGCGATTGATCATATCGGTGCGGGGCTTGATCCGGCCCTCGCCGCAGCGGCAAGGGCAACCATGCTGGCCGTGCCCAACTACCGCTGGCTGGGTGGCTTGGCCCATGAGGCGGTTCGCCGGCGTATCCAGCGGGCGAGTCTGCTGGTGCATACCAGCCGTATCGAGGGGGGTGCCCATGTCATCATGGAGGCGGTGACCAGCGGTACGCCCGTGCTGGCCTCGGCGGTTGCCGGTAATGTCGGGATGCTGGGGGCGTATTACGCGGGCTACTTCCCCTGGGGCGATGCACCGGCACTGGCTGAACTGATCCTGCGCTGCCGTTCGGGAGAGCTGATGCCGACATTGGCGGCACAGTGTCGCGCACGGGCGCCGCTTTTCGACCCAGCCACCGAGCGCGCCGCGCTCCGGCGGCTGGTTCATGAACTTCTGGAAAAGGCCTAGATGCAAGCAGTCACCGAGCCGGTAGTGAGGGATATTGTCCTGATTGGCGGGGGGCACAGTCACGTCGGCGTGCTCCACATGTTTGCCATGAAGCCCTTGCCGGGCGTGCGCCTTACGGTGATCTGCACGGATACCGATACCCCTTATTCGGGCATGCTGCCCGGTTACATCGCCGGTCATTACCTCTTCGACGAGGTGCATATCGACCTGCGCCGGCTGGCGTCGTTTGCCGGCGCGCGCTACTACAAGGACGAGGTGATCGGCATCGATCGCGCATCGCGCCGGGTGCTGTGTCGCAATCGCCCGCCGGTCCCTTACGATGCCCTCTCGATCAATATCGGTTCGACGCCGCAGTTGGCCCAGGTGGCCGGGGCCGGCGAATATGCCGTGCCGGTCAAGCCGATCCGGCGCTTCAATGAACGCTGGCTGGCCCTGCTCGAACGTGTTTGCCAGCACCCAGGGACGATGACTATTGCCCTGGTGGGGGCGGGAGCCGGCGGCGTCGAACTCACCCTGGCCATGCAGTACCGTTTGCGTCGCGAATGGGTGGCGCTCGGCCATGATCCGGATGAACTTCACTTTCATCTCTTTTCGGCTGATCCCCAGATCCTGAGCACCCACAATGCGCGGGTCCGTGATGCCTTCGATCGCGTGCTGGCGGCACGGGGGGTTGTGGTGCATCGCGGTGCCAAGGTGATGCAGGTATCGGCCGGGCGCTTGCAAACCGACTCGGGCGGGGTGCTGGCGGCCGATGAAATCATCTGGGTGACGCAGGCCGGCGGGGCGGGCTGGCTGGTTGATACCGGCCTGGCTCTGGACGAAAAGGGCTTCATCCGCGTGCGGGATACCTTGCAGACCGAAACGGATCCCGTCATTTTCGCGGCGGGTGATTGCGCCGCCATGATTGACCACTCGCTGGAAAAGGCTGGCGTCTTCGCTGTCCGCATGGCCAGGCCGCTGGCCGAGAATTTGCGGCGAATCCTGCTTGGCCGCGCCCTGATCCACTACCGCCCGCAGCAGCGCTGGCTGGCGCTGATCAGTACCGGCGACCGGCACGCCATCGCTTCACGTGGCGATTTCTATGCGCGAGGTGATCTGCTCTGGCGCTGGAAGGACTGGATCGACCGGCGTTTCATGCGCAAGTTCACCCAGTTGGTCATGCCCTCCACGCCGCTCACCCGGCCTCCCGAAAGGCTAGCGCTCGATGCCGAGGAGCAGGACCAGGCTATCTCAGCCATCGCCATGCGCTGCGGCGGTTGCGGTGCGAAAGTCGGCGCCAGCGTGCTGTCGCGCGCCCTGGCCCAGGTGCATCCGGTGGAGCGCGAGGATGTGCTGATCGGCCTGCATGCCCCGGACGATGCCGCCGTGGTGCGCGTCCCGGCAGGCATGGCGAGCGTGCAGACGGTCGATTTCTTCCGTGCCTTCATCGACGATCCCTGGGTTTTCGGCCGGATAGCGGCCAACCATGCGCTGGGCGACGTATTTGCCATGGGGGCGGTGGCGCAGACGGCGACGGCCATTGCGACCTTGCCGCCGGGGCTGGAAAGGCAAGTCGAGGACACCCTGTTCCAGATGATGTCGGGTGCCGTGTCGGTGCTCAACGAAGTAGGCTGTGCGCTGGTTGGCGGCCATACCGGGGAGGGGCGGGAACTGGCGCTGGGGTTCGCCATCAATGGCCTGGTGGACGAGAAGCTGGTCGGAGTCATGACCAAGGGGGGCCTGCGCCCCGGCGATGTGCTGATTCTGACCAAGCCGATCGGCACCGGCACCCTGTTCGCCGCCGACATGCGGCGGTGCGCCAAGGGGCGCTGGATCGATTCCGCCATCGCCTCCATGGTCCACTCGAACCTGGCCGCGGCCCAGTGTCTGCGCCGGCACGAGGCTGCCGCCTGCACGGACGTCACCGGCTTCGGGCTGCTTGGGCACCTGCTGGAGATGACCCGGGCATCGGGCGTCGATGCGACCCTGCGGATCGCGGCGGTGCCCCTGCTCGAGGGTGCGATCGAGACGGTTGCCGCGGGCATTCTGTCCTCGTTGCAGCCGCAAAACCTGCGTCTGCGCCGTGCGGTCCGCGATCTGGAGCAGATGGCGGGGCATCCGCGCTTTCCCCTGCTGTTCGACCCCCAGACGGCGGGTGGACTGCTGGCGGGCGTGCCTGCCCAGCGGGGGGCGGCCTGCGTGGCCGAGCTCAGGTCGCTCGGTTATGCGGCCGCCGCCATCATCGGGCGGATCGACCCACGCAGCGCGGCCGAGTCGCCGATCGTGATCGATGCCCGTGCCTGATCCCAAACTCGCCATCGCGCGTTACCGTCTTCACGCCCCCGGCTACGACGCCTCGGCGCAGCGCACCCTGGGGCTGCGGCGGCGCACCCTGGCTAAGCTCGCCTTACAACCGGGCGAGACCGTGATCGACGTGGCCTGTGGCACGGGTCTCAGCTTTCCCCTGCTGCAAGAGGGCGTGGGTGCGACCGGCCGTATCGTCGGTGTCGAGCTCAGCCCCGACATGCTGGCCCTGGCCAGGGAACGCTGCGCGCGCGAGGGTTGGCGTAATGTTGACCTGCGGGAGTCGGCCATGGAGACCGCCGAGATTCCCGGACCTCTGGACGCGGTTCTTTTCAACTTCACTCACGACGTACTGCGCTCGCCCCCGGCCCTGGCGCGCATCTTCGCGGCCGCTCGCCCTGGCGCGCGGGTGGCCGTCGCCGGCATGAAGCTCGCCCCCTGGTGGCTGGCACCCCTAAACCTCGTGGTGCTCGCGCAGGCAAGGCCCTACATGACCACCTTTGAAGGGCTGGGCCGGCCCTGGAGCCTGCTGGAGCCCTACCTCGAGGGGTTCGCGCTCGAATCGGTGCTGTTTGGGACGGGCTACATTGGCTGGGGTCGGGTCAAACCGGCCCCCCTCGGGTCGCCGGGACGCGGTCGCGCGCAACCCGATGCGCTCGGTGGCAGCGGCGAGCAGGGCTGAGCCCGGGAGAATCCACATGCCCATCCTGAAAGGGTTGGCGCCCATCGCCGCACTGCTCCTGCTGAACGCGATGCTCGGGTTCGAGAATGGGTCGGGGACGCCCGCTATCCGGCTCGAGCCGCGCCTGGCGCCGGAGTTCGTGGCCTTGTGGCTCCTGCTGCTGGTCGCGATCCGGGCGCTCGGGGCGGTCCCCAAGTGGCTCGTCACCAGCCTGGCTATCGTCTGCACCTTCCTGGTGATCGGGCGTTACCTCGACGTCACCGCGCCCGTCCTCTTCGGGAGGGCGATCAACCTCTATTGGGATGTCCCGCAGTTGCCGCGATTCTTGTCGGTGATCGGCCAGCCGTTGGCCGGGTGGCAGCAGCTCCTCGTCGCCAGCGGCGTGGTGCTGGTCCTGTGGGGTCTCTACCGGCTATTGCGCGCGCTGATTGGGATCCTGGCGCGCCGGGCCGCGCCCGTGGCGCTGCGGTCAACCCCGGCCCTGGTCGCCACCGCCGGCGCGGTAGTCCTGGTCGCGGCCTACGCGGTCGGCGTGCCGGGGACCCGGGCGCTGGTGTCCGAGCCGGTGACGCCGACCTACGCCCGCCAGGCGGAACTGCTGCTCTCCG
Organism: Chromatiaceae bacterium; assembly: GCA_016714645.1. Lineage (NCBI taxonomy): Bacteria > Pseudomonadati > Pseudomonadota > Gammaproteobacteria > Chromatiales > Chromatiaceae > Chromatiaceae bacterium. The sequence continues at coordinate 135,420 of JADKCI010000004.1, forward strand.
CCTTCCTCCCCGGTCGTCTTGCCAGCGCCCTGCCGCCGTCACCCCCCTTTGACTCGGATCTGGCGGTGCTGCGGGGCCTGGATGTCAAGCTGCTGGTCCTCGAGTCCTACGGCGCCATCGCCTTCGACCATCCCGAGTCCCGCCGGCGCCTCGCCGCCGCGCGCGACACCCTCGCGCGGACCATCGCCGCGACTGGGCGGCAGGAGGTCTCGGCCTTCGTCCGGTCACCCACTTTTGGTGGTGCGTCGGACCTGGCGCACCTCAGCCTGCTCTCGGGCATCGACCTGAGCGACCCCCGGCGGCACGACCTGCTCCTCACCAGCGACCGTCCGACCCTGCTCGGCCTGTTCGAGCGCCACGGCTACCGGACCTATGGTTTCTATCCCGCCCTCAGTTGGGACTGGCCCGAGCGGGTCTACTACGGCTTCGACGAGTTCCTGGACGGTCCGGGCCTGGGCTATCAGGGTCCCGAGTTCGGGCCTTGGTTCATCCCCGACCAATACTCGATGGCCCGCCTCGACGAGTTGCACCCGATTGGGCCCGACACCCCGCCGCGGCTGCTGTTTTTCCCGACCATCACCAGCCACTTTCCCTTTCGGCAGGTGCCACCCTATCAGCCGGACTGGTCCCGCCTCCTCTCCGCGCAACCCTTCGAGAGCGAGGATGTCGAGCGGGCGCTTGCCTACCAGGTCGGCGACTGGATGAATCTGCTCCCGGAATACCTGCGGACGATCGAGTACACCTATGCCTGGCTCGCCGGCTATCTCGAACAGCCCAGCCCCCGCGATTACCTGATGATCCTGGTCGGTGATCATCAGCCCGCGAGCAGCGTTACCGGTCCCGATGGCCCCTGGGATGTCCCGGTGCATATCATCACCTCCCGGTCGGAGCTGGTGGAGCGCTTCCGGGCGCTGGGTTTTCAGCCCGGTTTGGAGCCGCGGCGACCGGTCCTCGGCGGGATGCATGAACTCACCTGGCTCCTGGCTGATGCCTTCGATAGCCAGCGGTCACTGGGGTCGCTGCGGGGAGTGCCGGCAAAACCGGTACCGGCGCGGCAGGTATCCGCCGGGACGCCATCGCACTGACTGCCATGACTTACAGCCTGGTCTGGTTCAAGCGCGATTTGCGGCTGCATGACCATGCGGCACTGGTTGAGGCCGCCACACAGGGCCCGGTGCTGTGCCTTTATGTGATCGAACCCAGCGTCTGGGCGCAGCCGGATGGCGCGCGCCAGCACTATGAATTCATTCTGGAGAGCCTCCGCGAGTTGGCTCATGCGCTCAAAAACCTGGGTGGCCGCCTGCATGTGCGCGGCGGCGAGGTGACCGAGGTATTGACGCAGTTGCACGCACTCAGCCCCTTCGCCAGGATGTATTCCCACGAAGAAACCGGCAACGCCATCACCTTTGAGCGCGATAAGGCGGTGGCGCGCTGGTGCCGCGCGCAAGGCGTGGCGTGGCGGGAGCTCCCGCAATTTGGCGTGGTGCGCCGCCTGAAAAGCCGCAACCACTGGCAACGCCACTGGGCGGCACACACCCAGGCACCGCAATGGCCCTGCCCCGAGCCCGGCGCATTGCCGTTTCAGCCCAGCCCTTGGCCGGCGCAGCCAGTGCCCAGCGCGCAAGCGCTGGGGCTGGATGCTTTTGACCCACCCGAGCGCCAGCGCGGCGGGCGCGGCGCCGGGCTGGCGGTGCTGGATGATTTTTTGAACGACCGCTGCCGCCACTACCGGGGCGGCATCTCGTCCCCCCTGTCGGCACCCAGCGCCTGCTCGCGCCTGTCGCCCTACCTGACGTTTGGGTGTTTGAGCCTGCGCGAGGTGGTGCAAGCCACCGATGCCAAATTGCTGCATCTGAAAGAGCACTCCGCCTCAGCCTATGCCGCGAAGGGGCTGGAGGCCTTTTTGAGCCGATTGCATTGGCACTGTCACTTTATCCAGAAGTTGGAATCCGAACCCGAGCTGGAGTGGCGCAATGTGCATCGGGGTTACGACAACCTGCGCGAACCCGACTGGAACCCGGCGCATTTCGAGGCCCTGCAAGCCGGGCGCACTGGCTGGCCGATGGTCGATGCCTGCGTGGCCATGTTGCGCCAGACCGGCTGGCTGAATTTTCGTATGCGCGCCATGCTGGTCTCGGTGGCCGCTTACCCGCTGTGGCTGCACTGGCGTGAAGTGGGCCAGTGGCTGGCGCGCCAGTTTCTGGACTATGAGCCCGGAATCCACTGGAGCCAGATGCAAATGCAGAGCGGCACCACCGGCATCAATACCACGCGCGTTTACAACCCCATCAAGCAGGCGCAAGACCATGACCCCAAAGGCCTGTTTGTGCGCCGCTGGTGCCCGGCCCTGCGCCGCGTGCCCGATACCTGGTTATTCGAGCCCTGGCGCATGTCGGTGAAGGTGCAGATCGCCTGCGGCGTGCGCGTCTGTGCCGATGCGCCTGCGGGTGCCAGCGATGCCTGGCCGCTACCGCTGGTTGATCTGGAGGCCGCCACCCGCGCCGCCAAAGACCGGCTGCACGGCTTGCGCCGCATGCCCGAGGTGCGCGCGGCTAAGGCGGCGATCGTGGAAAAGCACGCCTCGCGCAAGCCGCGTGACAGTCGCTCGGCTAGTCAACAGCGCCGGTCCACAACCGTCGAGGCCAGTGCGCAACTCAGTTTGGGTTTTGATTGAGTCCGCCTACCCTGAAAATGCGCAAAAAGTCCGAACTGCCCAGCAAAATCTGCCCCGTTTGCGGCAAGCCTTTTGCCTGGCGCAAAAAATGGGAGCGTGATTGGGACCATGTCAAATACTGTTCCGAGCGTTGTCGCCGCTCAAGCCCAGCCATCCCGCCAAGTCCGCCAAGTTGACATGAACACCCCTCCCGCCCACGCCTTGCGGCTGATCCTGGGCGATCAGCTCAACCCCCAACATAGCTGGTTTGCCACCCTGCGGCCCGACCTGGTCTATGTGCTGATGGAAATCCGCCAGGAGACGGATTACGTGTTGCACCACGCGCAAAAAATCATTGCCATCTTCGCGGGCATGCGCGAACTGGCGCGCCAACTGGGCGAGGCGGGTCACCGGGTGCATTACCTGACCATTGACGACCCCGCCAATCAGCAGAGCCTGCCCGCCAACCTGACTGCGCTGCTGCGGTGTTACCAGGCGCAAGTGTTTGAATACCAAGAGCCTGACGAATACCGGCTCGATCGACAGCTACAAGACTTTCTGGCCTCGGGCCCTTATGGAATCAGTGGGAGTAGCCCGGGTGTCGATAGTGAACACTTCTACACCCAGCGCCATGAAGCGGCCGAACTGTTCGCCAACCGCAAACAATGGCTGATGGAAACCTTCTACCGCCAGATGCGCAAACGCCATCGGGTACTGATGGACGGCGCCGATAAGCCCGCTGGCGGCCAGTGGAACTTTGACGCGGACAACCGCAAGCCCTGGAAGGGCACGCCGCCCGAGCCGCCCGACTGGCGCCCGCGCCACGACCACCGCGCGCTGTGGGCCAGCATTCAAGCGGCCGGTGTGCAAAGCTTTGGCGAGCCCAGCGCGGACCACTTTCGCTGGCCCATCAACCGGGCCGAGGCGCCAGGGGCAGCTGGATCACTTCATCACCCAGGCCCTGCCGCACTTTGGCGATTTTCAGGACGCCATGAGCCGTAAGGCCTGGCGCCTGTTCCACTCGCTGCTCTCTTTTGCGCTAAACGTGAAGATGCTCAAGCCCGCCGAAGTGGTGAACCGTGTTGAGGCCGCATGGCGCGCGGGCCGGGTAGAGTTGGCCCCGGCCGAGGGTTTTATCCGCCAGATCATCGGTTGGCGCGAGTATGTGCGCGGCATCTACTGGGCGCGGATGCCGGGCTATGATCAAAACAACTTTTTCGAGCACACCACGCCGCTGCCCGAATGGTTTTGGACCGGGCGAACCCGCATGAACTGCCTGGCCGCCGCCATCACCGGCTCACTGCGCAACGCCCATGCGCATCACATTCAGCGGTTGATGGTGATTGGCAACTTTGCCCTGCTGGCTGGCCTGGACGTCCAGGCGCTGCACCGCTGGTATCTGGGCATTTACATCGACGCCTTTGAGTGGGTGGAGCTGCCCAACACGCTGGGCATGAGCCAGTATGCCGACGGTGGCCTGCTGGCCACCAAGCCGTATGTGAGCAGCGCCGCCTACATTGACCGCATGAGCGACTCCTGCAAGGGCTGCGCCTATGACAGGAAGCCGCGTCTGGGCGAGACCGCCTGCCCCTTCAATGCGCTGTACTGGGACTTTTATCGGCGCAACGCCGCCAAGCTGGAGCGTAATCCGCGCATCGGCATGGCCTATCGTCAATTGGCCAAAATGCCACCAGACGAGGTGGCCGCGCTGCAAGCCCAGGCCGCGCATATCCGCCAGCGGTTGGAGACGCTCTGATTAGGGCACGAGCACCGGCACCGCCACTCACTCTGTTAAACCCTCGGCAACCACACCATGAACAGATTCCCAGACGGTTTTCGCGCTTTGATTCTTGGCGCCTCGGGTGGCATTGGCCAGGCTTTCGTGCAGGCCCTACAAGCCAACCCCCGATGCGCGCAGGTGGTGGGGCTGCACCGCCAGTCCGAGCCGCGCCTGGACTTTGACGATGAGGCCAGCATCGGCGCGGCCGCCGAACAGTTGCACGCCACGGGCAAGTTTCACCTCATCATTAACGCCGCCGGCGTGCTGCACACGGCGGATTTCATGCCCGAGAAAAAACTGGGTGACCTCGGCTACGCCCAACTGGAAGCCACTTTTCGCGTCAACACCTTCGGGCCCGCTCTGGTGCTGCGCCACTTCAGCGCCCTGCTGGACCGCCAGCGCGGCGTATTGGCCGTGATTTCGGCCAAGGTGGGCAGCATCGAAGACAACCGCCTGGGTGGCTGGTACAGCTATCGCGCCTCCAAAGCGGCACTGAATATGCTGCTGAAAACCGCCGCCATCGAGGTCAAGCGCGGCAACCCGCAAGCGGTGTTGGTCAGCCTGCACCCCGGCACCGTCACCACCGGCTTATCCAAACCCTTCAAAGGGGAACAAATTGGCCGTCCAGCCAGGCTGGCGGTGCATGAGATGCTACAAACTTTGAATCAACTGGACCCTGCGGATACCGGCAGCTTTATTGCGTACAACGGGGAGCGCCTGCCCTGGTGATGGGCTAGGGGGTGGGAGTAGGACTTCTCGTCCCGTCCGGTGGCCATTGACAGCCGAGAGTTGGCGACCAGATTCAGGGGGGTACGCAGTTCATGACGCGGGTTACCCGGGTGGTTGTGGTGGTCTCGCAACCTCCACCCGCCTACCATCCGGGATGGCCAGCCCCCCATTCTTTCTTAGAATCAGTCTGTTCCGAGCGCGGCCATCGGGCGGCCGCGCTTTAGTCAAGTGCCATTCTGGTCTGGCCCCGATTTTCCGCACTCGATTCCCTGCATCTACTGTCTCCAAAATGCCCCGCCAGTGACCGAGCCGCGATCTCTGCCGTCGTGCCTCCTTACTCGGCGTAATCTGCCGCAACCTTGCACCGGGGCCTAAACTTGGGAGGATGTCCAATCAGTCGCGACCGCCACTGCCATGAATCAAGATACCTTACTGCAACGCATCACTACGCGCCCCGAGGTATTCGGCGGCAAACCCATTATTCGCAACCTGCGCATTTTCGTTGAGTTGGTGTTAAGCCTCTTGGCGCAAGGTGAGCCCTACGCCGCCATCCTTGAGGATTATCCTGGCCTTGACCAGGACGACATCAACGCCTGCCTCGCCTATGCCCATACGGTCATTGCCCATGACCGCATCGATAGGATCGCGGTTGCCGGGTGAAATTCCTCGTTGATCGGTGCGCCGGGCGGCGTCTCGCACAATGGCTGCGAACGCAAGGCCACGATGTCCGTGAGGCGGCGGAAGTCAGTCCCGATCCCGGCGATCAGGCGCTATACTCACGGTGGGGACAAAGCGCGTGCGCATATCGCGGACCCTGCCGACCCCGCCTTGATCGTGACAGCATGGCAACAAACAGAGGTAATGCATTCGCATTTAATTGGAAAGGCGAGTGCATTACTATACGACGCATCCACTACCTTGACCGGAGAGCGCCATGCCAGCCACCCTCGAAGTCGAATCCACTCTGACCGATCGCTATCAGACCACGGTGCCGGAAACCGTGCGCCGCGCCCTCAAGCTCGGCAAGCGCGACAAGATCCACTACACCATCCGGCCCGGCGGCGAGGTCGTGCTGACGCGCGCCGCTGTTTCCGAGGGAGACGACCCGGTGCTGGGGTCTTTCCTGGGATTCCTGGCTCGCGACATCACCCACCATCCCGAGCGCCTGCAGGCTGTGGATGCGGGTCTCGTCCAAAGGCTCCAGTCGCTGGTCGGGAGCATCGAAGTCGATCTCGATGCCGCCCTGTCGGCAGACAATGAATGAGCGCGGGCAAGCCCACACCCCTGGTCATCCACGGCTGGACGGTTTTCGCCCATCCGCTGTTCCTGGCCCAGCTTGAAGTGCTGGCGCAGCAGGTCGAGTCCTTCAAGCAAGAGGACCCGGTCGGGTACGTGAAAAAGAACGCTAGCAAGCGACTGGCGGCGATCACCAAATTGGCGTTCGACGTTATCCCGCAAGACCCGCTGCGGCCGGAGTACCGCCAGGGCGGCACTCTGGGCGACGATCACAAGCACTGGTTCCGGGCAAAGTTCTTCCAGCAGTACCGACTGTTCTTCCGCTACCACGCTGAAGCCAAGGTGATCGTGTTCGCGTGGGTCAACGACGAGGACACCAAGCGCGCCTACGAGAGCAGCGACGACGCCTACCGGGTGTTCCGCAAGATGCTGGAAAGCGGCCATCCGCCAGACGGCTGGAACCCGTTGCTAGCCGAGGCTCGGGCCAAGGGACAACGCTTGCGGCGGTTTGCCACGGGCATCGCGCCGTAAGGCTTGGCTTCGGTGGCGAACAGCCTTGTCATGGGGACCCGCGGCACATCCCCGCGCCACCCGGGGGGAAACGCCAAAACAAGCTGCGGCCGGCGGGGACACCCGTGCCGCGGGTGGTAACGTGGACCCCAATAACCCGCCGACCACCGGGTCGGATTCGTAAACTCCGTCACCCCATCATGGTTGACAGATCCCGGGATCGGGTTAAGATTCGGTCCATTGCAGCCCGTGTCCAGGCGCTATCGACTCCGGAAAATCTTCATGTCCAGTCCCCAGTCCTGCCACCAACTCCGTCACGACTGGTCCCTCGACGAGGTGGTGGCCCTGTTCGATCAGCCCTTCATGGACCTGCTCTTTCGCGCCCAGTTGGCCCACCGGGCCTGTTTCGACCCCAACAAGGTCCAGGTTAGCACCCTCCTCAGCATCAAGACCGGGGCCTGTCCCGAGGATTGCGGCTACTGCGCCCAGAGCGCGACCCATGGCGCGGATCTGGAACCCGAGCGCCTCTTGCCCCTGGCGGAGGTGACGGCCGCCGCCGCCGCCGCCAAGGCCCGGGGGGCGACCCGTTTCTGCATGGGCGCGGCGTGGCGCAACCCCACGGACAAGCATCTGGACCGGGTGACAGCCATGATCGCGGCGGTCCACGACCTGGGTCTGGAGACCTGCGTCACCCTGGGGATGCTGACGGACGCCCAGACCCAGCGCCTCAAGACCGCCGGCCTGGACTACTACAACCACAACCTGGACACCTCCCCCGAGTTCTACGGCCAGATCATCACCACCCGGACCTATCAGGACCGGCTGGACACCCTGGCCCGGGTCCAGCGCGCGGGCCTCAAGGTGTGCAGTGGCGGTATCCTGGGCATGGGCGAGTCGCGGCAGGATCGCGCCTCCCTGCTGCGGCAACTGGCCAATCTGCCCCAGCACCCGGAATCGGTGCCCATCAACCTGCTCGTTCAGGTGAAGGGCACCCCCCTCCATGGCACGGCCCGGCTCGATCCCCTGGAGTTGGTGCGCACCCTCGCCGTGGCCCGCCTGCTGATGCCGGCCTCCCAGGTGCGCCTGTCCGCCGGCCGCTCCGACATGAGTGATGAGTTGCAGGCCCTCTGTTTCCTCGCCGGCGCCAATTCCATCTTCTACGGTGAACGCCTGCTGACGACCCCCAACGCCGGGGCGGATCGCGACCTGGATCTGTTCCAACGCCTGGGCATGAGCTTCGAGGAGGTCGATGCGGCCGAACGCTCGGTGCCGGGCCCCTGCGAGCGGTGCGAGGCGCATTGACCCCCGCCCCGAGCGCGGGCCAGCAGGTTGCTCCTGCCCTGCGGCACGGCAGGGCGAGGGGATGGTCCGCCATCAGGCCCGCGGACCGGTTCGCTAGCCGCATCGGCGCGGCCTCCTGATTCCTGGTGAACCGCGACTTCAAGAGCGAACTGGAGCGCCGGCGGGCGGCCCATCTCTACCGCCGGCGCCGCCAGATCGAGGCGGCGCCAGGTCCGCACCTGATCCTTGATGGCCGTCCGGCCATTGCCTTTTGCACCAATGATTATCTGGGCCTGGCCCGCCATCCGGAGGTGATCGCCGCCTGCCAGCGGGGGGCCGAGACCTATGGCGTCGGCAGCGGCTCGGCCCACCTGGTCGCTGGTCATGGCCCGGCCCATCAGGCCCTGGAGGAGGAACTGGCCGATTTTCTGGGCCGCGAGCGGGCCCTGCTCTTCTCCACCGGCTACATGGCCAACCTGGGCCTCATCCAGGCCCTGGCCGGGCCGGGCGAGCCCGTCTTCGAGGACCGGCTCAATCATGCCTCCCTGATCGATGGCGCCTTGCTGGCTCGTGCCCGCCTGCGGCGCTATCCCCATGGCGATATGGCGGCCTTGCGGCGCCAGTTGGCGATCTCTTCCCATCCCGAGTCGGAATCCGGTTCGGGGTCCTCGTCCGGATTCGGATGCGAGTCTGAGTTCGGGTTCGGGTGCGAGTCTGGATCCGGGTCTGGGTTCGACGCTAGCTCCATGCCAGCGGCCGGCTCCGGGCCCAATGTCGTGCCCACTACCACCGGCCGCCCGGTGGCCCTCATCGCCACCGATGGCGTCTTCAGCATGGACGGCGATCTGGCGCCCCTCCCCGAGTTGGCGGCTCTTGCCCGGGCCGCGGCCGTACCCCTCCTGGTCGATGACGCCCACGGCCTCGGCGTCCTGGGCCGGGAAGGGCGGGGCACCCTGGATCATTTTGGCCTGGACGCCGAGGCCGTACCGATCCTAATGGGTACCCTGGGCAAGGCCCTCGGCACCTTCGGTGCCTTCGTCGCCGGGGGCGAGGATCTGATCGAGACCCTGATCCAGACCGCCCGGAGTTACATCTACACCACGGCCCCGCCGCCGGCCCTGGCGGCGGCGACCCGCGCCAGCCTGGCCCTGGCCCGCCGCGAGGAGTGGCGGCGGGAGCGCCTCCGGGAACTGATCCAGACCTTCCGCCGGGGGGCGGAACAGCTCGGCCTGCCGCTGATGCCCTCCGCGACCCCCATCCAGCCCATCCTGGCGGGGACCGCCGAGCGCGCCCTGGCCTGGAGTCAGGCCATGGAGGCGCGTGGCATCCTGGTCACCGCCATCCGTCCGCCCACGGTGCCGGAGGGCTCGGCCCGGCTGCGGGTCACCCTCTGCGCCCTGCATAGCGACCAGGATCTGGAATGCCTGCTTGCGGCCCTGGCGGAGTTGCCCAAGGGGGCGCGAGATCCGGGAGCGGCGTCATGATCGCCGCGCCCTTGCTCCCTCCCCCCGCGCGGGGGAGGGTCGGGGAGAGGGAGCTGAACCTCTACCGGGAGACCCGCGGCCAGGGGCCGGACCTGGTGCTGCTCCATGGCTGGGGCATGAACGCCGCCGTCTGGCGCGGCCTGCCCGCCGATCTGGCCCTGGGCCACCGCCTGACGGCCATCGAGCTACCCGGCCATGGCGGCAGTACCCGCGATCCTGACTGGCAAGGGCTTGATGACTGGGCGGACGTCTGTCTGGCGGCGGCCCCGGACCGGGCCGTCTGGTTGGGCTGGTCCCTGGGCGGCCTGGTCGCCCTGGCGGCGGCCCAGCGCGCCACCGAGCGCTTGAAGGGGCTGGTCCTGATGACCGCCACCCCGCGTTTCGTCCAGGCCAGCGACTGGCCCGCGGCCATGGCCCCCGCGACCCTGGCGCGCTTCCACGACGGCCTGCTCGCCGACCCCGCCGGTACCCTGGAGCGCTTTCTCGCCCTCCAGGTGCGGGGCAGCGAGGCGGCGCGGGACACACTGCGCCTGCTCAAGCGAGAACTAGCGGAGCGGCCCGCCCCGGACCCGATCGCCCTGGCCCTGGGCCTGGATCTGCTGCGGGACTCGGACCTGCGCCCCCTGCTCCAGGACCTTGACTGCCCCAGCCTCTGGCTGTTCGGCGCGCGGGATACCCTGGTCCCCGCCGCCGTAGGCGCCGATATCGCCGCCCGGCTGCCCGAGGCGCGGGTCCAGGTCATAGCCGGGGCCGCCCACGCCCCCTTCCTCTCCCACCCGGCGGCGACCACCGCCGCCCTACTGTCCTTTCTCTGGGAACTGGAGGCCTGATGGCCGCGAATCTCGACCCGGGGCTGAAGAGCCCCCTGGATAAGCCCGCCGCCCGTCGTGCCTTCGAGCGGGCGGCGGTCGGTTACGATACCGTCGCCGTGCTGCAAAAGGAGATGGCCACGCGCCTGCTGGAGCGGTTGGACTATGTGCGTCTGGCGCCGAGGACCGTCCTCGACCTGGGGGCCGGCACCGGCCTGGCCCTGGATGCCCTCCAGCGCCGTTATCGCCAGGCCCGGGTCCTGGCCCTGGACTTCGCCTTCCCCATGCTGCGCCTGGCCCGCCGCCGGGGCAGCCTGCTGCGCCGCCCGACCTGCCTCTGCGCCGATGCCGAGGCCCTGCCCCTGGCGGAGGGCAGCATCGACTTCATCTTTTCCAACGCCACCCTCCAGTGGTGCAACGACCTGGACCACACCTTCGCCGAGTTGCGCCGCGTCCTCGCCCCCGGTGGCCTCCTCATGTTTACCACCTTCGGTCCCGATACCCTGCGCGAGTTGCGCGCCGCCTGGGCCCAGGCCGATGGTTACGGCCATGTCAGCCCCTTCCTCGACCTGCACGATGTGGGCGACGCCCTGGTGCGGGCTGGCTTCGAGGGCCCGGTGATGGACGCCGAACACCTGACCCTGACCTACCAGGACTTGGGCGGCCTGATGGACGACCTGCGGGGTCTGGGCGCGACCAACGCCACCCGCGAGCGCCCGCGCGGCCTCACCGGCAAAGCCCGGTGGTCCGCCATGCGCGCCGCTTACGAGGTCCATCGTCACGAGGGTCGCCTGCCCGCCACCTACGAGGTGGTCTATGGCCATGCCTGGGCGCCCCTGCAACGGCTCAAGGCAGACGGCTCCGTGACCTTGCCCATGAGCGCTATTGGCCGCGCGTCCCTGGCGGGAAGCCGAGGGGTCGCGGGAACTGGATGAAGGATATGAAGCGTTTCCGGGACCGGGCAGCGCCATGCCGGTGAGGACCCTGGCCAGCGGCACGGACGGCGGGGGCCCCGAGTCGGGCAGGGGAGTCGAGGGCCCGCCGGGTTTCTTTGTCACCGGCACCGATACGGGCTGCGGCAAGACCGAGATCAGCCTGGGCCTCATCCAGGCCCTGCGGCAGCGGGGCCTCGCTGTCCAGGCCATGAAGCCCGTGGCCTCGGGCTGCGAACCCGGTCCCCAGGGCCTGACCAATCCCGACGCCCGCCGCCTGCTGGCCCAGTCCAGCCTCGCCGTTCCCTACGCCTGGGTCAACCCCTACGCCTTCGCCCCCCCCATTGCCCCCCATATCGCCGCCCGCGAGGCCGGGGTCGAGATCGATCTGGCCCTGATTCAGGCGAACGCCGCCGCCCTGGCGGCCCGGGCCGACCTGCTCATCGTGGAAGGGGTCGGTGGCTGGCGGGTCCCCCTGGGCCCCGATCTGGCCCTTGGCGACCTCGCCAAGGCACTGGGTCTGCCCGTGATCCTGGTCGTCGGCCTGCGTCTGGGCTGTCTCAACCATGCCCTCCTGACCGCCGAGAGCCTTCTCGCGGGCGGGGTCAGCCTGGCGGCTTGGGTCGCCAACCAGGTCGATCCGGGCCTGGAGCGGCGGGAGGAAAATATCCGCACCCTTGCCGCCCTCCTTCCCGCCCCCTGCCTGGGGGTGGTCCCCTGGCTGGCGGACCCGACGCCGGCGGAGGTGGCCGGATACCTCGCAATCGAAACGCTGGTGAGGATTTTGAATCGCTCGCCCAGGGGGCTGGGGTGATGCAGGGGCTGTTTTGATTGCTGATTGATAAAGCCTTTCAACCCGGCTAGCATCCGGTCATCAGCCCTTCTCCCCCGGAGTCCCGGCCCCATGGACGACGCTGCCACGCCGCTGCCCCTCTTGTCGGACGACCCGCCAGAGGACGATGCCCTTGACCCCGCCATCGTTGCGGCCTTCATCGCCCGCTGGTCCGCCGCGAGCGGTACCGAGCGGGCCAACTACCAGCTTTTCCTGACCGAACTCTGTACCCTGCTTGGCCTGCCCCGGCCGGACCCGGCGCGGGAAGACACCCAGGACAACGTCTACTGCTTCGAGCGCCGCGTTTGCTTTCAGCACGGCGACGGCACCCAGAGCCAGGGCTTCATCGACCTCTACCGCCGCGCCTGCTATGTCCTGGAATGCAAACAGACCGGCCTGGAACTGGATACCCGCGGCTGGGACAAGGCCATGCTCCGCGCCCACGGCCAGGCGGTGCAATATGTCCGCGCCCTGCCCGTGGCGGAGGGCCGGCCGCCCTTCGTGGTGGTCGTGGACGTGGGACGGAGCATCGAACTCTACAGCGAGTTCAGCCGCAGCGGCGGGGCCTATATCCCCTACCCAGACCCCCGCTCCCACCGCCTCCGCCTGGAGGACCTGCGCCGGCCCGGGATCCGCGTCCGGCTGCGGGCCCTCTGGCTCGACCCGCTCAGCCTCGACCTCAGCCGCCGCGCCGCCCGCGTCACCCGGGACATCGCCGCCCGCCTGGCGCGCCTCGCCGTCTCGCTGGAGTCCGCCGGCCATGCCCCCGAGGTGACCGCCGCCTTCCTCATCCGTTGCCTCTTCACCCTCTTTGCCGAGGACGTGGGGCTCATCAAACTGGGCGGCTTCACCGACCTGTTGCAATCGGTGCGGGCCGATCCCGCCCAGTTCGTCCCGCTGACCGAGCACCTCTGGCGGGAGATGAACCTGGGCGCCGCCTTCTCGGTCATCCTGCGCGAGCGGGTGCCGCGCTTCAACGGCGGCCTCTTCGCCGCGGGCCAGGCCCTGCCGCTCGACCGCGACCAGCTCGACCTGCTGATCGACGCCGGCCGGGCCGACTGGCGCCACGTCGAGCCCGCCATCTTCGGCACCCTGCTGGAACGCGCCCTCGACCCGCGGGAGCGCCACGCCCTGGGTGCCCACTACACCCCTCGCGCCTACGTCGAGCGGTTGGTGCTGCCTACCGTCATCGCCCCCCTGCGCGAGGAATGGACCGCCGTCCATAGCGCCGCCTTCAGCCTGCACGAGCAGGGCAAGGACCCGGAGGCCATCCGGCTGGTCAGTGCCTTCCAGGTCCGCCTGGCCAACATCCGGGTGCTCGACCCCGCGTGCGGCTCCGGCAATTTCCTCTACGTCACCCTCGAGCATCTCAAGCGCCTGGAGGGCGAGGTCCTGGATACCCTGGAGTCCCTCGGCCAGCGCCAACTGCTGATGGCCATGGAGGGGGTGAGCGTCGATCCCCACCAACTTCTCGGCTTGGAGATCAACCCCCGCGCCGCCGCCATCGCCGAGACAGTGCTGTGGATCGGCTATCTGCAATGGCACTTCCGCACCCACGGCAACGTCAACCCGCCGGAACCCGTGATCCGCGACTTCCGCAATATCCAGTGCCGCGATGCCGTGCTCGCCTACGACCGGGTTGAATGGGTCACGGACGCGGCGGGCCGGCCGGTCACCCGCTGGGACGGGCGGACCTACCAGCCCCATCCGGTCACCGGCGAGCCGGTCCCGGACGAGAACGCCCGGTTGCCGCTGGAACGCTACCTCAACCCCCGGCGGGCGGAGTGGCCGGAGGCGGATTTCGTGGTGGGTAATCCGCCCTTCATTGGCGCCGGCACCCTGCGCCGTGCCCTGGGCGACGGCTATGTGGAGGCCCTGCGCACGACCTGGCGGGAGGTCCCGGAGTCCGCCGATTACGTCATGTACTGGTGGGAGCGTGCCGCCGAGCTGACGCGGGGCGGGCACCTGCGTCGCTTCGGCTTCATCACCACCAACAGCCTGCGCCAGACCTTCAACCGCCGGGTGCTGGAGCGGCACCTCAAGGCCGCCGAGCCCCTGTCACTGCTGTTTGCGGTCCCGGATCACCCCTGGGTCGATTCGGCGGGCGGGGCGGCGGTGCGGATCGGCATGACCGTGGCCGAGGCGGGCGATAAGCTAGGTGTTATCGACCAGGTGGTGGCCGAACGTAGCGGCCAGGGCGAGGGGCTGGACGTTGATCTGGAGCGGACGGCCGGGCGCATCCATGCCGACCTGCGGATTGGGGCCGATGTAGCTTCGGCTGTAGCGTTGCTTGCTAATCGGGACCTCAGCAATCCCGGAGTCAAACTCCATGGTGCCGGCTTCATCGTCACGCCGAAAGAAGCCTTGACCCTGGGTTTGGGTCGTGTGCTCGGCCTAGACCGACACATTCGCGCTTATCTGAATGGCCGCGATCTGACCCAAAATTCGCGGGGCGTCATGGTCATTGACCTGTTTGGGCTAAACGCAGACGAAGTGAGGTCGCGTTATCCCGAGGTCTACCAGCGGGTGTTGGAGCGGGTCAAGCCGGAACGGGACCAGAACAAACGCGAATCCAGGAAGCTGAATTGGTGGCTCTTCGGGGAGACCAATCCGAAGCTCAGGAGACAACTCGCGGGACTATCCCGCTATATCGCCACCGTCGAGACCGCCAAGCATCGCACCTTCGTGTTCCTGGACCAGTCCATCCTGCCGGACAACATGCTGGTCAACATCGCAGTCGATGACGCCTGGCTCTTGGGGGTTCTCTCCTGCCGCATCCATGTCTTCTGGGCGCTTGCCACCGGCGGTCGCTTGGGCATGGGCAATGATCCCCGCTACAACAAGACCCGCTGCTTCGAGACCTTCCCCTTCCCCGCCCCTAACGATCCCGTAGGTCGGGTTAGGGCAGGGATGCCCGTAACCCGACGCCCGGCCGCGGTCTCGTCGGGTTACGCTGCGCTAACCCGACCTACGGATCCCCTTAACCCCGCGGAGGCCCTCAAGACCCGCATTCGCCAACTGGCCGAGGACCTCGACGCCCACCGCAAGGCCCGTCAGGCGCTGCACCCGGGGCTGACCATGACCGGCATGTACAACGTGCTGGACATGCTGCGTCGGGGCGAACCCCTGAGCCCCAAGGATAAGATCATCCACGAACAGGGCCTGGTTTCGGTTCTGCGTCAGCTCCACGATGAACTCGACGCCGCCGTCCTCGCCGCCTACGGCTGGGAGGACCTGATCCCGGCCCTGGTAGGAAAGGGCTCGGGGAACGGGGTGGAGGAGACGATCCTGCTGCGCCTTGTCGCCCTCAACACCGAGCGCGCGACCGAGGAGCGTCGTGGCCTCATCCGCTGGCTGCGCCCCGAATTCCAGCATCCCGGCGGTGGCGCCACCGTCCAGACCGAGGCGAAAATCACCGCCGCCACGCCTACCGCCAGCGGCCCCAAACCCGACTGGCCTAAGACCCTGCCTGAGCAGTTCCAGGCCCTGCGCGCCGCCCTTGCCACCCGCCCCGGCCCACTCAGCGCCGCCGACCTGGCCCAAGGCTTCACCCGCGCCCCTCGCTCCCGGATCGCCGAACTCCTGGAGACCCTCGCCACCCTCGGCCACGCCCGCCGCCTGGACGATGGCCGCTACCTGCCCGGCTAGCGCCCAATGAACGGCCCGCCCGCCTACAACCTTCGAACTCCTGGAGACGTGCCAATGACCACGGCCCCCGCTTGGCGAGACCCTATCGTGCTTGAACTGCATGCCATTCGCGAGCAGCTTGCCGAACGCTTCCAAAATGATCTGACCGCCTATTCAGAGGTAGCTACAGCCCACTGCCGCGTCTTGGGTTTCCGCCCCGTTGCATCGCCCAAGGATGTGGAAGCCACAACAGGTGACTCAGTTCCAACGTCCTTGACACCTAAACCCTAAAAATCCCGGACCTGCGCGATCAGCCCACGCCGCCATAAACGACCGGGCGACCAGAGACCCACCTCGAGGCAAACTCGGCCGTAAACCCTTCAGACCCCCTCTCCCCAACCCTCCCCCACCAGGGGGGAGGGAGCCAGAAATGACGGGGGGCGGTCCGGCTTAATCCTCGGTTGCCGGGCCCTTGCGCCGCGCTCGGGGGTGGGCCTGGTCATAGACCTGGGCCAGGTGCTGAAAATCCAGGTGGGTGTAGATCTGGGTGGTGCCGATATTGGCGTGGCCGAGGAGTTCCTGGACGGCGCGCAGGTCGCCGGAGGATTCCAGCAGGTGGCTGGCGAAGGAGTGGCGCAGCAGGTGGGGGTGCAGGTGGCGGCCGGCGCCCTGTGCCGCCGCCCAGTGCTGGAGGCGCTGCTCGACGGTGCGGGGGTGGATGCGGGACCCGCGCTGGCTGACGAAGAGGGCGGCTTCCCCGGGGCTGGCCAGTTGGCCGCGCACCTGATGCCAGTGCCGCACGGCCGCGATGGCCTGGGCACCCACGGGGACGCGCCGACGCTTGGCGCCCTTGCCGAGGACCTCCAGACTGGCATCCTCCAGGTCGATGTCGTTGAGGTTGATCGAGACCAGTTCCGCCAGACGCAGGCCACTGGAGTAGAAGAGCTCGATCATGGCCCGGTCGCGCAGGGCCAGGGGGTCCTCGGACTGGGCCTGGTCCAGCAGGGCGCAGAGTTGGTCGGCCTCGAAGGTGGTGGGCAGTTTGCGCTCGGTCTTGGGGGCGCGGATGCCTTGGGCGGGGTTGGCGCCTAGGCGGCCCTCCCGCAGCAGGTAGTTGAAGAGGCTGCGCAGGGCCGAGAGTTCGCGCTGCAGGGTCTTGCCGCCGGCGCCGCCGCGATGCCGCCAGGCGACATAGCGGCGCACCTCCTCCGGGGTCATGGTCGCCCAGTCCAGACCCGCGCCCGCCCCCGCGCGCCAGGCGCCGATCCGTTCCAGGTCGCGGCGGTAATTCGTCAGGGTCAGGGGCGAGAGCCGGCGTTCGTGGGCCAGGTGGGCCAGGAAGGCGGCCAGTGCGGGGGCCGCCGGGTCCTGGTCGGCGGCGCTGGCTTCCGACATGACCTTAGGGCTCCAGGGCGGCGAGACAGGCGCTGACCAGCTCGCCCAGGCGGTGCAGATGATCCGTGCCCATGTCCGGGCCGAAGCGCGCCGGGTCGGTGCTGCCGATGGCCAGCAGGCCTGACTGGGTGGGGGAGCGGACGGGGATGAGGGCGGCGGAGCGGATGCCGACACCGGCGTCGGGGAACAGCAGGGCGGCATGGTCTGGGTCGAGGGGGCCGCAGCGGGCACTGGCTTGCATCCCGGTTGTCCCGTCGGCGCCAGCCTGTCCGGCCTGGGTGTCGAATACGAGGGCTACGGCCTCGGCCTCGAACTCCCGGCGCAGGGAGTCGCTGAGCAGAGCCTCCAGCCTTGGCCGGTCCGGGGCGCCGATGAGTTGCAGCATGAGGCCGTGGAGGCGGCCGGCGAGGGCCTCGTAGTCGCGGGCCCGGGCGATGAGTTGAGCCAGGAGGCGGCGCTCGTCTTCCACCTGGGCGCGCAGCAGGCCCATCTGGTGTTCGACCAGGGACAGGGTGCCTTCCGGGCCATGGGGCAGGCGCAGGCGGGCGGTAAGCTCGGGGTGACGCAGGAAAAACCCCGGGTCGGCCTCCAGGTAGGCGGCGACGGCGGTATCCCCGACGGGTGACGGCGCGGTCATGGTTCGATCTCTCCACTAAAGACGCTGACGGCCGGCCCGGTCATCCAGATGGGTTCGGCGCCGCCCGCCCAGGCGATGCTCAGGTCGCCCCCGGGCAGACTCACCCGCACGGCCTCATCCAGCAGGCCGAGGCGCCGGCCCACCGCCACGGCGGCGCAGGCGCCGGTGCCGCAGGCCAGGGTCTCGCCCGCGCCGCGCTCGAAGACCCGCAGCCGGATATGGGCCGGGTCCAGGATCTGCATGAAGCCGGCGTTGACGCGCTGGGGAAAGCGGGGATGGCCTTCGATGAGGGGACCTAGCTGGGCGACGGGGGCCTGGTCCAGGTCAGGAACTCGCAGCACGGCGTGGGGGTTGCCCAGGGAGACGGCGCCGATCCTCTGGGTCTGGCCGTCCACCTCCAGGTCGTAGCTATCCGCCTCCGCTGCCGCCAGGAAGGGGATGTCCGCGGGGGCGAAGCGGGGCGAGCCCATATTCACCCGCACCTGGCCGTCGGCCTGGATAAAGAGGTGGATGGGGCCCGCCGCGGTGCCCACCGGGATCTCGGTCTTGTCTGTCAGCCCCTGGTCGAGCACGAAGCGGGCGAAGCAGCGGGCGCCGTTGCCGCACTGTTCCACCTCGGAGCCGTCGGCGTTGAAGATGCGGTAGTGGAAGTCGGTGCCGGCCAGGCGTGGGGGCTCCACCAGCAGGATCTGGTCGCAGCCGATGCCAAAGCGGCGGTCCGCCAGGAAGCGGCATTGGTCCGCGCTCAGGGTCACCGGCTGGCGCACGCCGTCGAAGACGACAAAGTCGTTGCCCAGGCCCTGCATCTTAGTGAAAGGGAGTTTCATGGTCCTGATCAGCCGGGCAGACGGCCGGAGACCGTCAGGTGACGGTCGCTTACCACCGCCACTTCCAGGCTTGCCAGGCCGGCCTCGGCCAACTGGGCCTGGACCTCGGCGGGCTCGAAGGCGGCGAAGAGGGCGTCGCGGTAGGCGTTCTGGAGCAGCTCGGGTTCATCGCCTACATAGGTCACCACCAGGGATTCAGCCCAGCCAGGGGAGGGCGGGCGCATCAGGTCCATGACCAGGACCAGGGCGCCGGGGCGGCCCGCCGCGCCGATGCCGCGCCAGAGCCGGTGGGGGTCGGGGAATCGATGCAGCAGGCTGTTCGCCAGGACCAGGTCATAGGCGCCGGCCGCCACTTGCGTCGGCGGCAGGGTGTCGTGGATCAGTTGGCAGCGGCGGGCGACCCCGGGCCAGGCCCCCAGGCTGGCGCGCGCGATCTCCAGCCGGTCGGCGGAGTCGTCGAGGGCTTCGCAGCGCGCCCCGGGCCAGGCCTTGAGAAAGCGGATGACATAATCCGCCGGCTCACAACCCAGGGCCAGGGCCCGTTGGCCGTCCAGGTTGCCGGGATGCAGGTCGCGCAGGGACTGGAGGAATCGGTTGCCGTCCTCGGCGAAGTCCGCCTGGGCATAGGCCCGGGCCCGGGCTGCGTCCTCCATGCGTTCGGGTGCGGGACGGCGTCTCATGTCATGTGGCTCAAGGGATTAGCGTCTCCCCGGCGAAGAGGGACGCGACCGTCTCGCGGGGGCGTACCAGATGGATGTTGGCGCCATCCACCATGACCTCGGGGGCGCGGGGGCGGCTGTTGTAATTGGAACTCATGGTGAAGCCGTAGGCACCGCTGCCGCGCACGGCCAGGAGGTCACCGGGGGCAAGGGCCAGATCGCGGGCCTTGCCGATGAAGTCGCCGGTCTCGCACACGGGGCCCACCAGGTCGTAGAGGGCGCGCTCGCCCCCCTCGTGGCGGTCGGTGGGGATGATGTCCTGGACCGCCTGGTAGAGGGCGGGGCGCACCAGATCGTTCATGGCGGCATCGACGATGGCAAAGCGCTTCTGGCCGTTGTCCTTGAGCATTTCCACCCGCGTCAGCAGGATGCCGGCGTTGCCGGCGATGGCGCGGCCGGGCTCCAGCAGAATTTCGTAATGGCGGCCCTCCAGGAGCTGGTCCAGGGCGCGGGCATAGTCGGCGGGCTCGGGTGGGGTTTCATGGGTGTAGCGGATGCCAAGGCCGCCGCCCAGATCCAGGTGATGGATGGGGATACCGAAGCGTTCCAGCCGGTCCGCCAGTTCCAGGACCCGCGTGAGGGCGTCGAGAAAGGGCGCCAGCTCGGTCAGCTGAGAACCGATGTGGCAATCGATGCCGGTCACGCGCAGATGGGGGCTCGCGGCGGCGCGCTCATAGACCCGGTCGGCGGCATGGATGTCGATACCGAACTTGTTCTCGCGCAGGCCGGTGGAGATGTAGGGGTGGGTGCCCGCATCCACGTCCGGGTTGACGCGGATCGACACCGGGGCGACGGTGCCCAAGGTCCGGGCGACCCCTTCCAGACGTTCCAGTTCGGCCTCGGACTCGACATTGAAGCAGCGGATGCCGACCTCCAGGGCCCGGCGCATCTCCTCCGCGCGCTTGCCGACGCCGGAGAAGATGACCTTGGCCGGGTCGCCCCCCGCCGCCAGCACCCGCTCCAGTTCCCCACCCGAGACGATGTCGAAACCGGACTCCAGTCGCGCCAGGACGTTGAGCACGGCCAGGTTGGAGTTGGCCTTGACGGCAAAGCAGATCAGGTGGGGATGATGGCCGAAGGCGGTGTCGAAGGCCCGCCAGTGGCGCTCCAGGGTGGCGCGGGAATACACATAGCAAGGGGTGCCGAAGCGCTCGGCGATGTTGGCGACCGGCACCTCCTCGGCATAGAGGCGATGTTCCTGGTACTGAAAATGATCCATCGGCGGGGGTTCCTAGCGGACGGGTGGCGGCACGGCTTCCGGGCCGGGGATCTCGGGGGCCTGGTCCTGCTGGGGCGATTGCGCCGGGGATTCCCTGGAGACTTCCTGCTTGCCAGCCTGTTCGTCAGGCAGGAAGAGGGGGCCTTTCTGGCCGCAGGCGGCCATCATCTGGCTGATGCCCAGCAGGGCGACCATCAGGATGAAGAGTTGGCGTGCCCAGCAAAGCATCGGTCGAGGTTCCGGGGGGGAAGGGGCCTGAAGGGCCATAAGGGGGGCGAAAGGGCGATCGGCGCCTAGGGTTTGGCGGCCGCCCTATCACCCGAGTGCCCGGCGGCTGACCGCTCCCGCTTGATCGCCGCCAGGGGCGGGGCCTCGCGGCGTTTGTCGAGGAGGTGGTAGAGACTCAGGATGGGGTGACGAAACAGCATGCGTGGACCGGCATAACGCATGACTACCCTGACCCGTTCTCGCTGGCTGGCGCTATAGCAATGGACCTGGCAGTTGTTGCAGGCGGGCTTCTCCTCACCAAAGGGGCAGGTGGCGAGCCGCCGGCGGGCATAGTCCAGCAATTGAGCGCAGTCGTCGCAACTGCCGTTCCGGGTGCCGTGGTGATCGCGGCAATAGAGGGCCATCATGGCGGCCATGGTCGCCTGTTCCCGGGCCAGGCGCGGACCGGTGGTTTGGGCCTGACTCGCCTGGGAGGCGGTCATGGGGCGCGGTCCAGGACCTGGAGCTGTGCCCCCGCGTCCAATTGGCGAATGATGGGTTTGAGAGCGGCGAGTTCGGCGGGCAGGGCCGCCTTGGCCTCGGCGGCGGCGGCCTGGTCTTGGTAAAGGCTGTGGAAGAGGGCATACCAGGGCTTGCCCCGCCGGCTCTCCTCGCGGTAGTAGACGCGGTTGGGCGTATCCGCGCGATTGGCGAAACGGCGCACATCCTCTAGGTTCTTGAAGCTGATAAGTTGCAGGGCCAGGGGGTGATCGCCCACGGTTATCACGTCCTCAACCAGGGCGGGGGCCGCCTTGGCTTCGAGGGTGGTCTCGGGCGGGGACAGGGGGGCCGATTCGGCGGTGGGGGCGGGCGCTGTGGCGGCTTGGGTGGGGGTCTCCTCCGGGGTCCAGGTTTTCTGTTCCAAGGGCAGGTTGGCGGAGGCCAGGGTGTTCGCCAGGCTGTCGCGCAGCAGCAGCATGTCCTTGCCCAGTCGTTCCTGGGCCTTTTGAATCTCTTCGATCTTGGCGATCAAGTCGGCGTCCGTGGCCTGGCGCTCCTCGATCTCCTTTTTCATGGCATCCGGCTTGGCGGGCGATTGCTCCGGCTGGCTGGCAAGGGTCTCCTCCAGTCCCTTCAGGCGGTTGGCGAGGTCGGTGACGCCGGACTGGCGCTCATCGACCTTGGTCTCCAGATCCCCGGACAGACGCGTGACGGCCTGGTCAAGTTCCCCCAGGCGCTCGTCCAGCGGGGCCGTGTCGATGGTGGAAAGGCGGGCGACCGCCTCCTGGATGCCACTCAACTGGGCGCTCACCTCGGTATCACCGCTGTTGATCTGGAGCAGGCCCAGGGTGGCCCCGCCGATGGAGACGAGGAAGGCGAAGAGGACAAGGATGGTCGTCATGAGACCCCGGCGCCGGATCTCCTCCTCGATGTCGTCCCGCTGGGCGTCCAGGGCGCGCCTGACTTCCGTCGCTGTCCGGCGGCGATCGTCGTCCACGTCGGCGATACGTCCGATCAGGGCTACCTCCAGGTCCCGCAGTTTGCTGGCCTGGGCCTCCAGGGCGCTGTCCAGCGCCGTCAGGCGGTCACCTCCCATCTCTGAAGCTTGGGTGGTGGTGGCCGGAGTTTTGGCCAGCTTGGCCTGGTCCGCGGAGGAAGTGGCATTTTCCATGTGATCGTCGGCTCCCGGGGGGGTCTTTTACAATTTGTCAATGATCCCCCAGCCGGGGGCGGATTCCAAGCGGAAACCCTCTCCTGGCGCGGATTCAGGGGGGAATCAGTTATCCCACATCACATTCTTGCCCCGCGCCGCCGCCGTGGTCAGGAGATCGATCAGGGGCAGGGCGCGATTGGCCAGGCTGACATGGCGTCCCTGATCGTCGTCCCCCTGGCGAGAGGAGGGCGCCGGGTCCAGTGTCAGGTCCGGATGTTCCGCGACCGCCGCTTGCAGTCGCGCCAAGGCCTGGGGAATATCCGCGGCCAACAAGGCCCCGGGGGTCCTGCCACTTTGCCCCATGAGCTTGAGCAGAGTCAGGGCTACATCGCCAAACATAATGATGTCGGCATGGGCATCGGTTTTGAATGTGACCAACATGGGCATGTCCTCGTTGCGGAGATGGGGCAGTCGAATGGCTGTTGGGTAGGGGCCCGCAACGGCGATATTATCCGCGACCCCGGCTTGGTCGGTATAGAATCCTGTCATCCCCCTAGCCTGGCCTGAGGGTCTCGCAAGTTTGAACCCCAGGCCGCCTTGACCTCATTCCGGAAGCGCCCATGAAGAAACCCGACCTGCTCCTGCCCGCCCTCCTGGTCCTTGGCCTCCTGCTCGGCCCGATCCAGGCGCTGGCGGATATACCGGCCACCCCCGTCATGACTCTCTATAAATTCAACGGGCCCAGGACCAACCCCTACTATGACGCGGACGATTTCGCCAGGCGCGGTCCCCAATCCCCGGCGGGCCAGCTCACCCAGGGTAGTTCCATCATCCCCTGCCTGGTGATCCGTAATGGCGAGCCCCTGGTGGATGAGAGCGGCACCCCCTACGTTGGCTTTGAGGTCGTCGTGGACACCGCCAAGGCCGGGCCCGAGGCGACCGATAAATTCAAAAAGGCCCTGGCCGAGCGCAAGGGCCTGAAGGTCGAGAATCACCACTGTGGCCCTGGCATCAAGCGGGTCATCAGCGTCCGCGACTTTTATGCCATGACCAAGGCCCCCGCCTTCGATCCCCCCAGGACCGGCAAGGGCCAGGGCGCCGGGGGGGGGAGCACCCTGGACCGGCTGGTGCGCGGCTTCCATAATTCTCCCCAATGCGACCAGGTCAACGACGACCTGGTAGGTCGCCGGGGCGCCCTGGCGCAGGCCTGGGACAGCTATATCGCCGCCAACCAGGGCCGTGCCTCGGCCGAGGATCTCAAACGCGCCAAGCACCTGGATTACGTCATGCGCACCGCCCTCTTCGAGGGCCATCTTGGCCGCGGCTGCAATGCCTATGGTGCCTGCGAGCGCAATATCATTGCCCTGTCCATCCGTAACCGCGCCGTCGGCAGGTGCCAGGCCGGTCAAGGCTGCCGTCAACCTGGCGACTTCCAGGGCGCCTCCTCCGCCGTCGCCCAGTACAACATCTGGGATGAATATCTCACCCAAGTCTCCGGTCTCACCTCCTGCTATCTGCGGGATGACCTCGGCAGCGCCGGCAATGCCCGTAGCGGTGACTATTACGACAAGCTCCAGGCCATGCATGCCCAGAGTGTCGGCGATGTCGAGCGCATCATGTATGGGGACGAAGCGGCGCTGCGTGACCTCTTCCCCGGCAATTCCTTACGGGATATCACGGGTCTGCGCAACTACTACCATGCCCCGGCCATGGGCAAGTGCTTTCCCAAGCACCCGGGGGTCGAATATATGTCTGGCGCCATCGCCCGCAAGGGCGGTGATTTTGCGCTCATCGCCAACACCCGTATCCAGATCGATGGCAAGGAAGGGGAGGGTTATCGCTTTCGCGAGTTCCTCGTCACCGAGGACGAGGACGCCGATCGCATCCGCCTGGAGGATAACTTCCCCGGCTTCGCCGTTGATGCTCGCAAGGTCAGCGGCAAGCCCCCGGCCTCTTGCCCGGCCTATGGCATCCCCGCGGGCTGTCGTCACGACAAGATTGGCCGCCATCGCAAGGTGCCCTCCTGGCTGGCCGAGGGCAAGCCCCTGGAACTCAAGTGTCAGATCAAGGACCGGGGCGAGAACTGCAAGTCGGCGCCGGCCTCCAAGTCCGTGAGCGTCGGTGGTGTCTGCGATAGCCAGATGCGCCCCGTGGCGCATGTCGATTAGGCGCGTCCCCTCCGCGGTCGCCCCTCAAGGTCCGGGCACCCACAAACCGGACCCGGGCGTGACCCAGGGCTGATCCGGTAGCGAGAGAGGTGCAATGACGACGAGCTATGAGATTCACTTTTCCGGCGACTTGCTGCCTGGGGTTGATCCTGCGGTGGCGAGGGCGCGGATTCAGGGGTTGTTCAAACTCACGGACGCCGTGGCGGCGCGGCTGTTCAGTGGGCAGACGGTGGCCCTGAAGCGGGGACTGGACCTGGCTCGGGCGGAGCGGTTGCGACAGGTCTTTCTGGAGGTGGGGGCGCTGGCGCGGCTGGTGGAGCAGGGGCCCGCGGTGGCGCCGGCGCCCCACGCCACCCCCGTGCCCGAGGTGAAGGCGGCCTTGCCGCGCGACTGGACTCTGGCGCCAGCGGATGGCCGGCCCCTGGAGCCGGACCCGGGCCAAGCGCCACCCACGGTGGACATCAGCGGCATGAGTCTGATCTCGGGCCAGGAATGGAGCCTGGCGGAGTGCGATCAGGGAGCCACGCCAGTGGTGGCGCCGGATATCAGTCATTTGCGAATTCTGGCGCCAGAGCCGGACCCGGGCGAGGGGGCGGGCGCCCGATGATGGCTTTTTGGGCGCGCCTGGCTCGATAAGGCGGTGGCCCAGTGACGCTTCAGGCGCCAATCAAGATGATTTTTCCCGTGGGGCGAGGGTGGATTTTATGAGCGAGGCTTTCGAGCATATCGTCGTTGGCGGTGGTATCAGTGGCCTGGGGCTGGCCCATGGTGCGGCGCGCCGGGGCATCCCGACCCTGGTCCTAGAGGCGGCCGAGCGGGTTGGGGGTTGCATCAATAGCCAGGCCTTTCCGGCGTGTGGCGGTTTCTGGGTGGAGGCGGGGACCCATACCTGCTACAACAGTTACGGCCATCTGCTGGATATTCTGGGCGACCTGGGGTTGATGGCGCGTCTCACCCCCAAGGCCAAGGTGAGTTTTTCCCTCTGGCGGGATGGCCAGCGCCACTCCATCTTCTCGGCCCTGCACCTTGGGGAACTGCTCCTGTCCTTGCCCCGCCTTTTTACCACCAAGAAGGCGGGTCTGAGCGTGCGCGACTACTATGCCCCTGGGCTCGGGGCCGCCAATTATCGCGACCTCTTTGGCCCGGCCTTCAGTGCCGTCATCTGTCAGGAGGCGGACGATTTCCCCGCGGATCTGTTATTTCGCCGCAAGCCCAGACGCAAGAAAGTCCTGCGCAGTTTCACCCTGCCCCAGGGTCTGTCCGAGATCCCCCTGGCCATGGCCGGGCAGCCGGGATTGGCGGTGCGAACCGGGCAAACCCTGAAGGAAATCCGGCGCGATGGGCAGCGCTTCTGGCTGCTGATGGCCGATGGCCAGGAGTTGAGCTGCGCCACCCTGAGCCTGGCGACACCACCGGATGTGGCGGCCCGCCTGCTGGGGGCTCCTGCTGGTCCCCTGGTGGACCAGCAGGAGGCGGTGGCGGCCATCGCCGGGATCGGGATGCGGGAGATCGAGTCCCTGGTCTTATGTGTTTCCGCTCAAGCCCTGGGGCATCTGCCGCCCAGCGCGGGTCTCATCGCCGTGGACGAGGCCTTCAACGCCATGGTATCGCGGGATTATCTGGCCGATGGCGCCTACCGGGGCTTTAGTTTCCATTTCCGGCCCGGCGCCTTGACCCCAGAGGACCAGCAGCAGAGGGCTTGCGCCGCGCTGGGGATAGCCCCGGCGGCCATCGCCGGTCTGGCCCGGGTTCACAATCGGCTGCCGGCCTTGCGGGTCGGGCATGGGGAGCGGGTGGCGCGCATCGACACCGCCCTGACCGGCACCCGGTTGGGTATTACGGGTAACTGGTTTCAGGGGGTCTCGGTCGAAGACTGTCTGACCCGGAGCCACCAGGAGTGCGAACGCCTGTTCGCTTAAGATTTAGGCTATTAAGAGGAGTCAAGAGTATGACAAGGTTGATCCTGTGTGCTGGCCTGATCGCCAGCCTCGTGGCCGGTCAGGCCCTGGGGGGCGAGGAGATCGGCAGCGTCAGCACCCGCTTCAAGATGCTGGGACCCAATGACAAGGTCGTGGTCGAGGTCTTCGATGACGAGGACGTGCCGGGGGTAGCCTGTTACCTGAGTCGGGCCAAGACGGGGGGCATCTCGGGGGCCGTGGGCGTCGCCGAGGATACCTCGGACGCCTCTATCGCCTGCCGCCAGATCGGGCCCATCAAGCTTGGGGAGGACATCCGTTCGGGTAAGGCGGACGGCGATGAGGTCTTTAAGAAACGCACCTCCCTCATCTTCAAGACCATGCAGGTGGTGCGCTTCTTCGATGCCAAGCGCCAGGTACTGGTCTATCTGACCTTTAGCGATCGCATCATCGAGGGTTCGCCCAAGAACAGCATCTCGGTGGTGCCGATCCAACCCTGGCCCGGGGCCGTCACTGGCGGTAACTGAGACCCCGGCCCAGCGGCTCAGGGCCCCTCACACCAGCACC
The DNA here is from genome assembly GCA_016714645.1 of Chromatiaceae bacterium. Taxonomy (NCBI): domain Bacteria; kingdom Pseudomonadati; phylum Pseudomonadota; class Gammaproteobacteria; order Chromatiales; family Chromatiaceae; species Chromatiaceae bacterium. The sequence continues at coordinate 162,602 of JADKCI010000004.1, forward strand.
AGGTTGTCGCGGTGGATCAATTCGGCCTCATTGAGGTAGCCGAGGATGGCCTCGAACCGGGAACTTGGTTTGCCCTTGATGCGGTCGGCCTCCTGGGCGTCGTAGTTGACCAGGCCGCGGGCGACCTCGCGGCCATCCGGGTCCAGGCAGGCCACCACCTCCCCGCGCGCGAAGCCCCCGCTGACGGCGGTGACCCCTACCGCCAGCAGGCTGGTGCCCTGGGTGCGCAGGGCGCGCACGGCGCCCTGATCGAGGGTCAGGCGGCCGCTCGCCACCAGATGGCCGGCGAGCCATTGCTTGCGTGCCGCCTCGGGCTCATGCACGGGTGACAGCAGGGTGCCGACGGACTCCCCGGCGCGCAGTCGGGTCAGTACCTCCGGGCCCCGGCCGGGGGCGATTACGGTGGGGGTGCCGGAACGCGCCGCCAGTCGCGCCGCCCGGACCTTGGTGACCATGCCGCCGAGGCCCAGGCCGCTGGCGCTGCCGCCGGCGACGGCGTCCAGAAAGGGGTCATCGACCCGGGTTTGGGGGATGAGGCTGGCCTCGGCGGAAAAGCGCGGGTCCCGGTCGAAGAGGCCGTCCTGATCCGTGAGCAGGACCAGCAGGTCCGCCTCGATGAGATTCGCCACTAGGGCCGCCAGGGTGTCGTTATCCCCAAAGCGCAACTCATCCGTGGCCACGGTATCGTTCTCGTTGATGACGGGGATGACGCCGAGGGACAGCAGGGTGCGCAGGGTGGTGCGGGCGTTGAGGTAGCGGTGGCGATCGATGAGGTCGTCACGGGTGAGCAGTACCTGGGCGGTGCGCAGGCCGCGCTTGTCAAAGCAGTCCTCGTAGGCGCGGATCAAGCCCATCTGGCCGATAGCGGCGGCGGCCTGGAGTTCATGCAGGGTCTTGGGCCGACGCTTCCAGCCCATGCGGGCCATGCCCTCGGCAACGGCGCCGGAGGATACCAGTACCAGATCGGCCCCGCTCCGGCGTAGTTCGGTCATCTGATCGACCCAGGGGGCCAGGACCGCGCGGTTGAGGCCCTGGCCGTCGCTGGTGAGCAGGGCGCTGCCGATCTTGACCACCCAGCGCCGGGTGGAGGGCATTTGGTCTCGCGTTATCATGCTAGTCTGTTCAGCTTGGGAATGGGCCTGGGGGCGACAGGGGATCACCCCAGGGGATGCCAGTCGTCCTCCGCGGCTGCGGTCTCGGCCTCGGTGCGTTCGGCCAGCCGCAGGGTCTCCAATCGCTTCATCAGATCCGCCATCAGGTCGTCGGTGCCGGAGCCGGTGAGGGCGGAGATGCCGTAAACGGGGCCCGTCCAACCCAGTGCTTCCAGGAGGCGGGCGCGACGGGTCTCGTAGTCCGACGCTTCCAGCAGATCGCGCTTGTTGAGCACCAGCCAGCGTTCCTTGTCCATCAGGCCCTCGCCATAGAGGGCCAGTTCGCGCTCGATCTTGCGGATCTCTTCCACCGGGTCGAGGCCCTCGTCAAGGGGGGCTATGTCCACCAGATGCAGTAACAGCCGGGTGCGGGCCAGATGGCGGAGGAAGCGCAGGCCGAGCCCCGCGCCATCGGCGGCCCCCTCGATGATGCCAGGAATGTCGGCGATGACGAAGCTGTGATCCTGGCCGAGTCGCACTACGCCCAGGTGGGGTTGCAGGGTCGTGAAGGGGTAGTCCGCCACGCGGGGGGTGGCGCTGGAGACCTGGCGGATCAGGCTCGATTTGCCCGCGTTGGGAAAGCCCAGCAGGCCGACATCGGCCAGCAGGATCAATTCAAGGCGCAACTCGCGGGTCTCTCCCGGCGTGCCGGGGGTGAATTGGCGCGGCGTGCGGTTGATGCTGGACTTGAAGCGGGCGTTGCCGATGCCGTGGAAGCCCCCTTGGGCGACGGTTAGGCGTTGGCCTTCCTGGCAGAGATCGCCATACTGGTCGCCGGTCTCCTCGTCCCAGATGCGGGTGCCCACGGGGACGCGAATGACCAGGTCCTCGCCCTTGCGGCCCTTCTTGTCACTGCCCATGCCGTTCTTGCCGCGCTGGGCCCGGAAGGTGCGCTGGAAGCGCAGGTCCACCAAGGTGTTGAGATTGTTATCGGCCACCAGGTGGATGCTGCCGCCATCGCCGCCATCGCCACCGTTCGGCCCCCCTTTTGGGATGAACTTTTCGCGCCGGAAACTGACGCAGCCATCGCCGCCATCCCCGGCCTGGACGCGGATGCGGACTTCGTCAACAAATTTCATCGGCGGAATGGCTCTGGTTCATGATGGCGGGGCGGAACGGGTTCCGGGCAGTCCTGAAACGCAAAAAGCCTCGCCGACGGGCGAGGCTTTTTGGTGGGACCAGGTTGTCGTGGTTCTCAGAGGCTGTCAACCATGATGTACTTGCGATTGTCGGGCCCCTTGACCTGAAAGCGCACATGGCCATCCGTCAAGGCGAAGAGGGTGTGGTCACGGCCACAGCCGACGTTGGTGCCATTGCGAAACTTGGTGCCGCGCTGCCGGACGATGATGCCGCCGGCGTTAATGCGCTGGCCGCCGTAAACCTTGACCCCAAGCCGTTTCGATTCCGAATCGCGACCGTTACGAGAACTGCCGCCTGCTTTTTTATGTGCCATGCCTGTGCTCTCCTCAGCCCGCGCTGATACTGGTTACGGTCAGTTCCGTGTAGGACTGGCGATGACCCGCGCGCTTCAAATGATGCTTGCGCCGACGGAACTTGACGATCTTGACCTTGGGGCCGCGCCCATGGCCACTGACCTTGGCCATGACCTTGCCTTCTTCCAGGTAGGGCTTGCCCAGTTTGATTTGGTCGCCATCGGCCACCATGAGCACCTTATCGAGTTCGATGTCGGCGCCATCCTCGACCGACAACTTTTCGACCTTGATGGTGTCGCCCTCGGCGACCCGGTACTGTTTGCCACCGGTTTGAATGACCGCGTACATGTGAATGCCTTCCCCAGCAATGACCATTGTCTGCCTCCCGCAACGACGGGCGGCTAACCAAAGACGCGAGATGATAGCGGTTGGGCTCCGTTCGAGTCAAACATTCCCTTGGGTTTCGACCCAAGAGCCGTCTGATCTGGCGAGGAGGCGATGCGGTCGCGCTCGAAAAATGCCCTAAATTATCCTGGAATCAGGCAGTAGCCGTGCCGCCGCCAGGCCGCCAACGCCCTCTGCCGGTAGCCACGCCCTGACGGGCCCTGCCATAAATCTTGACAGGCCCGGCGTCAATCCCTAGCATCCCACAGTCTTTTTGCAACCTTCGATCTCGCCGCAAATGTCCTTGAGTGAAATTCGGGGCCCCGTCGCCGCGGACCTGCGGGCGGTGGATGACCTTATTCTGCGTCGTCTCCAGTCCGATGTCGCCCTGATTAACCAAATCGGGCACTACATCGTCAACAGTGGGGGTAAGCGCCTGCGCCCGCTGGGCGTGTTGCTGAGTGCGCGTGCCTGTGGCTACGTGGGTGACCGTCATATCGATCTGGCGGCCGTCATCGAGTTTATCCATACCGCGACCCTGCTCCACGATGACGTGGTGGACGGCTCCGATCAGCGCCGGCATCGCAACACGGCTAATGCCGTCTGGGGCAACGCCGCCAGTGTTCTGGTGGGGGATTTTCTCTATTCGCGCTCCTTCGAAATGATGGTGGATGTGGGCTCCATGCGGGTCATGGACATCCTTTCCCATGCCACCAGCCGCATCTCCGAGGGCGAGGTGTTGCAATTGCTGAACTGCAACGACGCGGATACCACCGAGGCGCGCTACATGGAGGTCATTGAGCGCAAGACGGCGACTCTCTTCCAGGCCGGCACCCGCATCGGCGCCGTGCTGGCCGACGCGCCCCCCGAGATCGAGACGGCCATGGCCGACTATGGCCGTCATCTGGGGGTTGCCTTCCAGTTGGTCGACGATGCCCTCGACTATCGCGCCAAGAGCGAGGATCTGGGTAAAAATCTGGGTGACGATCTGGCCGAGGGCAAGCCGACTCTGCCGGTCATCCGCGCCCTGGCGGTCGGCACGCCGGAACAGCGGGCCCTGCTGCGGGAGGCCATCGAAAACGGCGGGCGCGAACGCATCACCGAGGTTGCGGCCGTAATTGATTCGACCGGTGGCATTGAGTACACTATATCGCTTGCTCGCCGACACGCAGCCTCCGCCAAACACGCGGTTGCCCTGCTTCCCGAGTCGGGGCAACGCGCGTCGCTGGAAATGATGGTCGATTTCGCCGTCGCACGCACTTATTGACGGGGTGTAGCTCAGCCTGGTAGAGCACTACGTTCGGGACGTAGGGGCCGGAGGTTCGAATCCTCTCACCCCGACCAACTTTTAGTTTGTCCCCCCAAGGTTTCCGCGTTCACTGACCACTTCGGAGTTGAGTTGCCGGCAGCGGTTCCAGTACGACTCCTGGTCTTACCCCCCTTTTCCACCAGTGGATGACGCCCTTTCACAGGGTGCCATGAGGGCGTGGCTGCATGCTGTCCCTGCTCATCTGCCGACAAAAATCCCTACTTGTGCGTTATTTCAGGACAATTCCCGTCACTTGAAAAATGTTTGATCAATGCCGGACTTCTTGGAAAGTTTTGCTTCGGCAATCTGTTGTCTTGACGTTACTGGAGGATTTGGAGAATGGCGGCATCACTCAAAATATTCGGCATCATCCTGGGATTACTTGGTTTAGGTATTGTCTATTTAGTCCCTTGGGATCACCCAAATTTTGCTGGCTATCTTATGACGTTCTGGATACCTGCCGTGGTTTTTTATGGCATGGGATCCCTGATAAGCAGTAGAGATGCCAAATATAAGGAACACCATGATGATCTGGATGCTGGGCCCGACGAAGCTAGAGGAAACCCAGGCTCTGAAAATATTGAAGGACGGTTACGTAAATTGGATAAGCTAAAGGAAAATGGTGTGATCAGTGAGCTTGAGTGGGAAGGAAGACGAGCGGAAATACTTGATGAAGTTTGAACTACTTGCGCTATTTAGGTTGGAAAAAAAGGCAAGGGATTCGACGATGGTTGTCAAGATTTTTAGCAAAAGTCCGCCGAGGTCGCTGTGCGCGGCTAATGTCGACCCGGTCAAGCCTCGACATCGACCGGACCCTGCCTTGTCAGGTCGAGGCCACTTGGTCATCTGCGAGCACGCCGTCGAGCAAGTCGTGGGTTCGCTGATGGCGGGGCGGGATGAGGCGGTGTTCGATGTCCTGTTCGGCGCGGAACCGGTCGCAGCGTTGCCGCCCGCTCATTTCATTCGCGGCGCATGGCCCGCGTAGCTCGGGCAATCTGGCGCAGCTTGAGGTGCATGGCTCGGCCCTCGTGGCATCCGGGGCGCGAATAATTCCCGTGTGCCCAGGGACCATTGGTCCTATCCTACCCAAATCGTCCCTAGCTGGTTTCGAAGTGTCATGACAAAGGCCTCCCTGCTGGCGCTCTTGCTTGCTCTCTTGGCTGGCGGTCTCGCCCTGCCTCCCCGTTCTGGCCTGGCGGCCGGCGATGCCGTCAGGCAGGTGCTGGCGCTGAAGGATGCCAGCCTGATCCTCGAGGTGGACGGCCAGGTGCGCATCGCCCACCTGGCGGATCAACCCATGATTCCTGCCTCCACCATGAAGGTGGTGACGGCCCTGGCGGCTATTCAGCGCTGGGGGCTGGATCATCGTTTCCACACGGATTTTTCTACTCTTGATGGCTGGCTCTGGGTTACGGGCGGCGATCCCTACCTGGTATCCGAGGAGCTTGATCGCCTGGTGGCGGGTTTGAAGAGCCAAGGCCTGCGTTCGGTGGCGGGGATCGGGCTGGATGATGGCCTTTTTGCGCCGGGTCTGAGTATTGATGGGCGCTCCTCCAGTGACAATCCCTACGATGCCCCGGTGACGGCCCTGGCGGTCAACTTTAACACCCTGGCCCTGACAAAGGAGGGGGGTAAGGTCCTGAGTGGCGAGTCCCAGACGCCCATGACCCCCCTGGGGCGGGAGATCGCCGCCCGGTTGGGGCTAGGCAAGCACCGGGTCAACCTCAAGGATCGGCAGATGGCCCTGCGTTATGCCGGTGAGGTTCTGGCGGCCAAGCTGGAAGCGGCTGGGATTGCGGTGAAGGGCGATTTCCGCTTCGGCCAGGTGCCTTCCGGGGCCAAGCGCCTTTATCGGCACGAGAGTAGCCGAAATTTGCGCGAGGTCCTGACCTCCATGCTGGAATACTCCAATAATTTCATCGCCAATTACCTCTTCGTCATGCTGGGCGGCAAGGAGGGCCAGCGGGCACTGGGCATGGCCCAGGCGCAACAGGCAGCCCGAAAGTGGGTGGACCAGGCATTTCGCTGGCGTGATTACCGGATCGAGGATGGTGCCGGCCTGTCTCGCGCCAATCGCCTCAGCGCGCGCCAGTTGCTGGAGGCGGTGAAGGCCTTCGCACCCCACCGCGACTTGCTGCCAGCGCATGGGGGGGTGGCCAGGGCCAAGACGGGAAGCCTGAAAGGGGTCAGTACTTATGCGGGTTTCGTGCGGCGCGAGGGCCGGTGGGAGCCTTTCGGACTCATGATCAACGAGCCGGTGGCCTATAATCTGCGGCTGGAGGTCGCCGATACCCTGGCGCGGGCCCCCGATGTTTCCCGCTATTGCCCAGGGTCCAAGTGTTGACCCCCGGACAGACGCCATGATCCCCTTCCATCGCCTCCTCGCCCTGGCGGCCACCCTCCTGGCGATGGCCCTGGCCGGCTGCGCCCCCCTGTCCACGGCCCCCGTGGCCGGGGAGGGCGGCCGGGATACCCTGGAAGTGCCCTTCCGCCGGGGTGGCAACCCGACCCTGGCGCCCCTCTTGCGTCAGGTCACGCCAGCGGTGGTGAACGTCGCCGTGGAGACCACCATCCCCCAGCGCGATCATCCCTTTCTGAGCGACCCTAACTTTCGCCGCTTCCTGGAGACCATGGACATCCCCTTCCCGGAATCCGTGGAAGGCGGGCGCCAGCAGAGCGTGGGTTCTGGGCTGATCGTCGATGCCGCCCAGGGCTATGTCCTGACCAACGCCCATGTCATCAAGGACGCCAGCCGCATCACGGTCACCCTCAAGGACCGGCGCAGCTTCTCCGCCCGCTTGTTGGGCACCGACGCGGCGGCCGATATCGCCGTGCTGGTGCTGACGCCCGTGCCGCCCGGGCTCGCGGCCCTGCAATTTGGCGACTCGGACCGTCTGGAGGTGGGTGATTTCGTCCTGGCTATCGGCAATCCCTTCGGCATTGGCCAGACGGTCACCTCTGGCATCATCAGCGCCCTGGGGCGCGAGGGCATGGGCGGCGCCGGGGTCGGCGGTCTGATTCAGACCGACGCCTCCATCAATCCGGGCAATTCCGGAGGGCCCCTCATCGATTTGAGCGGCCTGGTGGTGGGTATCAACACCGCCCTGTTGGGGCCGACGGGCGGTAATGTTGGCATCGGATTTGCCACCCCCGCCAACCGCGCCCAGGTCGCGCTGCGGCGAGTGATCGCCAGGCACTGACCATGTTCAAGATTGTTTCATTCAATATCAATGGGATCCGTGCCCGGCCCCATCAATTGGCGGCGCTCAAGGTCCGCCATGATCCCGATGTCATCGGTCTCCAGGAATCCAAGGTGCATGACGAGTCCTTCCCCCTCGACATCACGGAGGGGCTGGGCTATCAGGCTGAATTCCATGGCCAGAAGTCCCATTATGGAGTGGTCCTGCTCAGCAAGGCGCAACCTTTGGAGATCAGCAAAGGCTTGCCGCATGACCCCCTGGATGCCCAACGCCGCGTCATCACCGGCCGCTATGCCCTGCCTAATGGCGAGGCGGTTACGGTTATCAACGCCTATTTCCCGCAGGGGGAAGGGCGCGCTAACCCGGTTAAATTTCCCGCCAAGCGGCAGTTTTACGCGGACCTGGCTGCCTACGCGCGCGACTGTTTCACCCCCGACCAGAATCTGGTCGTCCTGGGCGATATGAATGTGGCGCCTCTGGACCTGGACATCGGCATCGGTGCGCACAACGCCAAGCGCTGGCTGCGGGAAGGCAAGTGCAGTTTTCTGCCCGAGGAGCGGGAATGGCTCGCCACCCTCCAGGGTTTTGGACTGGTGGACGCCTATCGCCTGAAATATCCGGAAATCGATGATCGCTTCAGTTGGTTTGATTACCGCAGCCGTGGCTTTGAGCAGGAACCCAAGCATGGCCTGCGCATCGATCTCGTCCTGGTTACCGCCCCCCTGGCCAGCCGTCTGGTGGATGTGGGCATCGACTACGATATCCGCGCCATGGACAAGCCTTCCGACCATTGTCCCGTCTGGATCAGCCTCGACCTCTGAGGTTCTCGCCCCCTGTCCCGTGCCTCCCGGTTGCGGCTAGTCGCCGCGATTGAGGGCATCCAGCAGATCCTCCGCTGGTTCGTTGTCCAGACGGCCATACAGGTCGGCGACGGCCTCTTCGAGTCGGGCGGTATCGGCCTCGAGAATAATTTCCTTGATCTCCAGCAGAGAACCCGGCTGCATGCTGAATTGACGCAGACCCAGGCCTAGGAGCAGGCGGGTAAAGCGGCGGTCGCCGGCCATCTCGCCGCACATGGCTACCGGGGTCGCCTGGCGGCGGCCCGCCGCGATCACCATCCGGATCAGGCGCAGGACCGCCGGGTGCAGGGGGTCGTAGAGGTAGTTGACCGTATCGTCGATGCGATCAGTAGCCAGGGTGTACTGGATCAGGTCGTTGGTGCCGATGGAGAGGAAGTCCAGCCGGTTGGCGAAGGCGTCGGCGCAGAGGGCGGCGGCGGGGATCTCGATCATGCCCCCGACAGGCATCTTAGGGTCGAACGGCAGGCCTTCCTGGGTCAACTCCCGACGTGCCTGGGCGAGGAGGGCACGGGTATGGTCCACCTCCCCCAGATTGGTGAGCATGGGCAGCATGAGCCGCACCGGGCCCTCCGCGGAGGCGCGCAGGATGGCGCGCAGCTGGGGCCGGAAGAGATCCAGATCCTTGAGGCAGAGGCGGATGGCGCGGAGTCCCAGGGCCGGGTTGCAGGCGGCGGCGCAATGGGCCGAGGCCGAGCCATCCACCTGTTTGTCGGCCCCCAGGTCCAGGGTGCGAATGGTGATGGGGATGCCGCCCAGGCCTTGGATAACCTGGCGATAGGCGGCCAGGTGTTCCTCCTCGTTGGGCTGCCCCTCGCGGTTCATGTACAGGAACTCGGTGCGGTAAAGGCCGACGCCCACGGCGCCGTTAGCGCGGGCGAGTTGAGCGTCATCGGGGAGTTCCAGGTTGGCGAGGAGTTCGATGGGCTGGCCGTCCCGGGTCTGGCAGGGATCCTGGAGCAGGCGCCGCAGCCGGTTGCGCCGGGCGCTCAGGGCGATGAGGCGCTGGCGATAGTGATTGAGGATGCGGTAGTCGGCGCCTGCGATGACGGTCCCCGCCTCGCCATCCACCACCAGGATCTCGCCTTGATGCAGGTAGCGGGTGGCGTTGCGCACCCCCATGACCGCGGGGATGTTGAGGCTGCGGGCCAGGATGGCGGTGTGGGACAGGGGGCCGCCAAACTCGGTCACCAGGGCCACGGCGCCGCGATGGCGGAGCAGCAGGGTATCCGCCGGGGAGATGCCATGGGCGACGATGACGCAGCCCGAAATCTCGCTCTCGGGGTCGCGGAGCCCTGGGGTGCCGGGGGCGCCGGCAACAAGGAAGTCCAGAATATGATGGATGACTTGGTCGATATCATCACGGCGGCCGCGCAGGTAGGGGTCGTCCATTTCTTCGAAGATACGCGCCAGATCGTCGCGATGCTGCCGCAAGGCCCATTCCGCCGAGAAGAGGTGGTTGCGGATGAGGTCGCGGGCTGGTTCCACCAGGGCCGCGTCTTCCAGAATCAGCAGGTGCGAATCGATGAACTCGGCCAGGCTGAGCGGCGAGGCCTGTGAAACCTGATGGCGTACCGCCTGGAGTGCCCTCTGGGAGGCCGCCAGCGCATCCTCCAGGCGCGCGATTTCCAGGTGCACGTCACCGGGCTCGATGACCCGGGGCGCAACGGGCATGGACCCGCGCTCCATCCGATAGACCGGGCCCAGGGCGACGGCCTGGCTGGTGGAGACGCCGAGCCCGACCAGGACGACCGTCATTCACCCTCCCCGAAGCGATCGGCGATGAGGCACTCCAGGGCGGCGCAGGCCGGGACCTCGTCCTCGCCCTGGATGTGCAGCGTGATGCGCGCCCCTTGGGCGGCGGCCAGCATCATGACCCCCATGATGCTCTTGCCATTGACCTTGCGGCCGTCGCGCTCGACCTGGATAAGGCTGCTGAAAGCGCCCGCGCAGGTGACGAATTTGGCGGAGGCCCGGGCATGCAGGCCCAGCCGGTTGACGATTTCCACTTCCTTGATAATCAAGGCATAACCCCCATGGCCGCGCACTGCTGGCTGGCGCAGATCAGGACGCCGTCGCGCCCCCCGGCCTCCACCTTCAGGGCGAGTTCCGCCAGGGGCAGCCGGGGGTAGTTCAGTGCCCGGACCAGCATCGGCAGATTCAGGCCAGCGACGATCTGGATGGCCCCCGGCCCGCCTTGCAGGGAGCAGGCAATGTTGGCCGGCGTGGAGCCGTAAAGGTCGGCGAGAACCAGAACGCCATCCCCGCTATCGACCTCCAAGGCCAGTCGCAGGGCCTCGGCCAGCAAGGCGTCCCGCTGGGTTTCGTCGGTGACGGCCAAGGCGCGGGCCGCGACGGGGCAGGTGCCACCCAGAATGCGCGTGGCGGTGTAAAGCAGATTGGCGCCGATGTCGCCGTGGGTGATGAGGAGGAGTCCGACGCTCATGAGAGTTCCCGGTGGCGGAGCATGACCTTGCGACCCAGGGCGGCGAAGTGGTCGCGCAGTCTTTCTCCTACATAGACCGAGCGATGCTGGCCACCCGTGCAGCCGATGGCGATGGTGAGGTAGCTGCGTCCATCGGCCTCGAAGCGCGGGACCCAGCGTTCGAAGAAGCAGGAGAGGTCCTGGACCATCTCCGCGACCTCGGGCGATTCCTCCAGAAAGCGGGCGACCTCGGGGTCGCGGCCCGTCTGGGGGCGGAGGTGAGGCTGCCAGTGAGGATTCGGCAGGCAGCGGACATCGATGACAAAATCCACGTCGCGGGGCACGCCCTGTTTGAAGCCGAAGGTCTGAATCAGCAGCGAGACCTGGCGCGGGCTCGATTCCTGGAAGTGGCCCAGCACCCGATCCCGCAACTGGTGAACATTGGTATGGGTGGTATCGATGCGCAGGTCCGCTATGTCCAGGATGGGTGCCAGCAGGGTCCGCTCGAGATTGATGGCCTCCGCCAGGGAAAGATTCTCGGCGGTAAGGGGGTGTTTGCGCCGGGTCTCGCTGAATCGCTTGATCAGGGACTCGGGGCTTGCCTCCAGATACATGACGTGACACTCGACGCCGCGGCCCCGCAGGTCGGCCACCAGTTCCGGGACCTCGCCGAGCCGTTCGGGCTGGTTGCGGGCGTCGATACCGACGGCGGTGCGGGTCATCTGCGGGCTGGCGGCCTCCTCCAGGCCGTGAGCCAGTTCACGCAACAGAAAAAGCGGCAGATTATCGATGCAGTAGAAGCCGAGATCCTCCAGGGTGTGGAGGGCAACACTCTTGCCCGAGCCCGAGAGGCCGCTGACGATGATGAGCCTTACACCCACTCGGGGTCTCCATCAGGTGCATGGCCTTGCAGGGCACGCAACTGGCGTTCGGTGAAATCGATGCCCGCGTCATAGCCCCGGCTGCGCTGCACCTGGCTGCGCACCGCCGCCTCCACCAGGATCGCCAGATTGCGACCCGGGGCGACGGGCATGGTGACCTCGGGAACGCTCACGCCGAGGATGGTCCGCATGGTCTTGGATCCGCCCAGGCGGTCGATGCCGAGGAGACCGGCGGCGTCCAGGGTGCGCAGGTTGACGATGAGGTTGAGCCGCTTACGCTGGCGGACGGCGCTTTCGCCAAACATGGCGCGAATATTGAGGATGCCGAGTCCGCGCACCTCCAGGAAGTCGCGGAGCAGGGGCGGACAGAAGCCCTCCAGCATCTCCGGGGCCAGGTTGGCGAATTCGGGGGCGTCGTCGGCGATCAACCGATGTCCACGGTTGATCAGTTCCAGCGCCAACTCACTCTTGCCGACCGCGGGATCGCCGATCAACAGGACCCCGGTACCCAACACCTCCATGAAGACGCCATGGATAACGACGCGGGGGGCCAGTTTGAGGGTGAGGTAGTAGTGCAGATAGCCAATGATCTCCTCGTCCGGCAGGGGCGAGGCCAGTAGCGGGATGCCCAGGCGTTTCGTAGCTGCCAGCAGGTGATGATCGGGCTCAATGCCGTGGGAGAGAATGATGGCCGCGGGTTGACTGGTAAGTTGCCGGTTCAGCGCATCCCGGCGAGAATCCTCGCCCATGTCCTCGAAATAGCGCTGTTCGGCCAGGCCGATGACCTGGAGCCGATTGGGATGGATACCGTTGAGCGGGCCGACCAGGGATTGACGACCGAGAGAACCTTCCCCGCCGAGCAGCGGGACGGGCGGGTGGGGTGGCGCCGTCAACCAACTCAGTTGGAGGCGCGGACCCATACGCTCGACCAGGTCGTTGAGAGTGCGCAGCTTAGTCATCCGTCTGGTGACAGGTTGGCCCCACCCAGGAGCAGGGCGAGGAGGGCGGCCGGTTCATCGGTCTGGCGCAACCGCTCCCGGAATTCCTCCTCCCCGAACAGTCCCGCCAGTTGGGCCAGGAGTTGGAGATGGACCTCGGTGGCGGCCTCGGGGACGAGCATGGCGAAGGCCAGGTCCACCGGCTGTTCATCGATGGCGTCGAAGTCTATGGGTTGACGGACCTGCACGAAGGCACCGATGGCCTCGCCCGCTTCCTTGATGCGGGCGTGGGGCAAGGCGACGCCATGGCCCAGGCCGGTGCTGCCCAGGCGCTCGCGCTCCAGCAACCGCTCAAGGATGGTGTCGGTGTTTAAAGGGGGCTGGGCGGAGGATAGCAGTCCGGCGAGGACCTCCAGCAGGCGCTTTTTGCTAGTTATTTCCACGCCGCCGGCGATACGCTCGACGGTGAGGAACTGGGGAGGAAACATCGAAGGCGGCTCCCGATGAAGCTTGATGATGGATTAGGCGTCTTGCGGCCGGCGCCGCTCACCCCAGGGTGGGGCGGCGCCGGCGCGGATTATGGCACGGCCTTGCGTCCCTTACTCGCTTTCTGTGACCTTGGGGATGGGCGCGCGGTGTTCGCTCTTTTTCTCCTTATGCTTGAGGATCTGACGATCAAGCTTGTCGCTCAAGGCGTCGATGGCTGCGTACATGTCTTCCTCAGTGGCCTCGGCATGGATATTGCCCCCATTGATCTGAATGGTGGCCTCGGCGCTGTGCCGCAGCTTTTCGACGGCGAGGACGACGTGGGCATCCAGCACATGGTCGAAATGCCGCGAAAGTCGTTCAAAACGGCTCTCGACATAGTTGCGCATGGCCTCGGTGATTTCGACATGATGACCCGTCAAGTTTATTTGCATAGCGTGACTCCTGGGTGTCCGAAGGAATGGCCAAAGACCCGCATCCTGGGCCGGCCAACGCTTGCGATCCCTCGCCCTTGCCACCTTTGCGGGTGGCGAATGGCGGCCCTTCCCGGGGCCGCCGCGCCACTGGCCGGACCAGTGGCGTGACGATACTGGTTACTCATCCTAGCCGGCGGCGCTCGTTCGAGGCCGCGATGCCCAGGTTCTCGCGATATTTTGCGACCGTGCGGCGCGCCACATTGATGCCCTGGTCAACAAGAATCGCCGCAATCCTTTGGTCGCTCAGTGGCTTGGATGGCGATTCGGTGGCTACGAGCTTGCGTATATGGGCGCGGATGGCGACGGAGGAGCATTCCCCCCCCTCGGCGGTATTGACGTGGCTGGAGAAGAAATACTTGAATTCGTAGGTGCCGCGCGGGGTATGCATGTACTTTTGGGTGGTCACCCGGGAGACGGTGGATTCGTGGAGTTCCAGGGCCTCGGCCACGTCGCGCAGCACCATGGCCTTCATGGCCTCCTCGCCCTGTTCAAGAAATTCCCGCTGCATCTCCACGATCTTGGTCGCCACCCTCAGCACGGTATCGTTGCGGCTGAGCAGGCTCTTGATGAACCAGCGCGCATCCTGGAGATGGTTGCGCAAAAAGGTATTGGTATCGCTCTGATCGGCGCGGCGGATAAGCTTAGCGTAATCGGCGTTGATCCGCAGCCGGGGCGTGCACTCGGGGTTCAGTTCCACCACCCAGCCCCCGTCCTTCTTGCGCACAAAGACGTCCGGTATCACATAATCAGGCTTGCTTTCGGCGATCAGGTTGCCAGGGCGGGGCTGCAGGCCGCGGATCTCGAGGATGGCGGCGGCGATCGCCTCGGGTGTTAAACCGAGCTGACGCTGAATCCGGTCCAGGTCGTTGCGCGACAGGGCGAGGAAACAGTGTTCGCAGATGGCCATGGCATCGCGGGTGGCGGGGGAGGGGTCCGGGCGCTGGCGCAACTGGATCAGCAGGCATTCGGCCAGGTCACGGGCACCAACGCCCGGGGGGTCCAGGGCCTGGATGCGATGCAGAACCGTCTCGATCTCCACCAGGGTCAGCTTTTCGTCTCCCAGGACCTCCAGTAATTCCTCGCAGCTTTGGCCGAGGTAGCCGTCGGGGGCGATGGCATCGACGAGGGTGGTGGCGATGGCCATCTCGGTGTCATTGAGACGGATCAGGTTAAGCTGCCAGTGCAAAAAGTCCTGAAGGGTCTCGGCGCGGCTCTGTTGGGCGAAGAGGTCAAAGTCGCCTTCCTCGCCGCCGCTACCGGAGACATGGCCATCGAAGTGGTCGGTCCACTCGCTGTCAACGGGCAAGTCGTTGGGGATGGCGGTGTCATCCGGGGTGAATTCCCGATCCAGCCGCGCCTCGCTGACGGTCTGTTCCTGGTCAATCGGGGCACCTTCATGGCCTGGATCCTGGATAGGGCGCTCGCGGGTGTCCTCGGCCAGGCGTTCGGCCTCCTCGGCGTTTTCCAGCATGAGGTTCGAGTCCAGCGCCTCCTGGATCTCCTCGCGGATTTCCAGGCTCGAGAGTTGCAACAGGCGGATGGCCTGCTGCAACTGCGGCGTCATGGTCAGGTGCTGACCGAGCCGAAGCTGGATCGATTGCTTCATGAGAAATTAAAATCAGACCTGGTATGAGATTTGAATAGCAAAAGCACAGGGTAAAGTGTAGCTGAAAAGCGGGCGGACGACTAAGCCGGCACATGATTGCCCAACCCATCAAGCGCTTTGGGGCTCTTCAGCCTCGTGGCCCCCTGTCTGTCGGTGGTGGCGGACCAGGGCCTGATCACAGCCGGAAATGCTCGCCCAGATAGACGGACCGGACCTGGGCATCCTCCAGCAGGGCTTGGGGGGCGCCCTCCGCAATCACCTGACCCTCGTTGATGATGTAGGCACGGTCGCAGATGTCGAGGGTCTCGCGGACATTGTGGTCCGTGATGAGGACGCCAATACCGCGGTCGCGCAGGTGGGCGACAATCTTCTTGATGTCCCCCACGGCAATGGGATCGACGCCGGCGAAGGGTTCATCCAGTAGCATGACCTTGGGCTCCACCGCCAGAGCCCGGGCAATCTCCAGGCGCCGCCGCTCTCCGCCGGAGAGGCTCATGGCTAGGGAATCGGCGACATGGGCGATACCCAGTTCCTCCAGCAGGTCAAGGCAACGGCTCTGGCGGTGATTGCGATCCAGGTCCTTGCGCGTCTCCAGTACCGCCAGGAGATTGTCCTGGGCGCTGAGTTTGCGAAAGACCGAGGCCTCCTGGGCCAGATAGCTCAGTCCCCGTCGCGCCCGCACATGCATGGGTTTGCCACTGATATCCTGGTCTTCCAGCCAGATTTCGCCCTGATCGGCGGCGACCAGGCCGACGATCATGTAAAAACAGGTGGTCTTCCCGGCGCCGTTGGGACCCAGGAGGCCCACCACCTCGCCCGCATCCACGTCGACGCTGACCCCCCTCACCACATGACGGTGGCGATAGTTCTTGATGAGGTCGCGGGCGCGCAGGGTGGTCATTGTTTGGGGGGCGGCGTGATATGAATTTTTACCCGCTCCTTGCCCTTGGCGCTGGCGCCGGCCTTGACCCTAGCGTTGGTGCGATCGTAAAGGATGCGGTCGCTGCGGAAGGTATCCGTGCCCTGAAAGACGATAGCCTGGTCGATGAGGGTGATCTCGTCCTTGTCGGCCTGGTATTCCATGCGCAGGGCCTCGGCCTGGACCGGCTTTTCCTCGCCCTCGACCGCCTGCTTATAGGTCGCGGGTTTGCCGATGGCGACCACTAACTGCGGACGTTTGTCCTCGGCATGGTGAATGGTGACCTGATCGGCGCGGATCTCCAGGCTGCCCTGTCGCACGATAACCTTGCCCGAATAGAGACTCAGGCGTTTGCCCTCGTCCATCTCGGCGTTGTCGGCCTCCAGGTACAGGGGTTGCTGTTGGTCGGTTTCCAGGGCCCAGGCTGGGGTCGAGGACAAGAGGCAGGACCCGAGGATGAGCCCGGGCAGGGGCAGCCTTGGCCATCCGCCCGCGGGTCTGGGAATTGGGGCATAAAGTCCCTGGATCATGGCATCTCCTCGATCACTTGATCGGCCGGGTCCGGGTCGGGAGGCGGGTCTTGCGCGGGCTTGGGGCGGTATTCCAGGCTCACGCGGCCGAAGAGGCGGGCGCGTAGGGTCTCGCCGAACCAGGCCTCGCCGCCGCGGGGGCTGTTCAGCCAGTCCGCGCCGCTGACGGCGCGCAGGGGTTGGTCGGTACGGCCATATTCCTCGTTGGGCCAGACGAACAGCTCCCGGGTTTCGACCTGGAGGGGCGGGTTGTCCGGGCTGGCCTCGCGGTCCAGAAACACTCTGCCGTGGAGCCGCACCTCCTCGGCCTTCTCGGAAACCCAGCCGCGCTCCGACTTGAGCAGCCAGGGCGGTCCGGTCTTCGGGAACAGGGTCAGACGCGGCTCATCCAGTTCGCTGCCCGCGTTATCCGGGTAATGCCGCGCCTCGCGGGCGACCAGCCGCCGGTGGGGCCGGCCATTTTCGTCCAGGGTGGTGGCTCTCAGTCCATTGATGGTGTGATCCGGCTGGCCTTGGCTCCCATCCTCCACCCGAGGGGGGGCATCGCGCATCCTTCCCAGCCACCAGGCGGTGATGGCCAGCAGGGCAAGCAGGATTGGCAGCAGGCGCTGACGGCTAATGCCCATGCTGGCCGTGTCGAGGGGGGATCTCACAGGTAGCGCGCCATCATGGCCTCCAGGGTACCCTGGGCCTCCATGATGAGTTCGCAGAGGTCCCGGGCCGCGCCCCGGCCACCGGGAGAGCGGGTCTGCCAGTGGGCGTGGCGCTGAACCAGGGGATGGGCGTCGGCGACGGTGACCGCCAGACCGGCGCGGCGCAGGACGGGTAGGTCCACCACGTCATCACCCACATAGGCAATAGCCTCGTCCGTCAGGCCCAGGTTCAGTTTCAGTTCCTCGTAAGCGGCCAGCTTGTCCAGGATGCCTTGATAGAGGTGGTTGATGCCCAGGCTCGCCATGCGGATGCGTACCACCTCCGAGGAGCGGCCGGTGATGATGGCCAGGGTGACCCCGGTTTGACGCAGCATGACCATGCCGTGACCGTCGCGGGAGTTGAAGGCCTTGTACTCCTGACCATCGTCGCCGATAAAGAGGCTGCCGTCGGTAAGTACCCCGTCCACGTCGAAAATGGCGAGTTTGATACGACTGGCGCGCTCAAGGATGTCTCGCATGATGGTGAATCCCCGCTGGCAAATGTTAGACCACGCCCGCTCGCAGCAGGTCGTGCATGTTCAGGGCCCCGGCCAGTTGTCCCGCCTCGTCCACCACCAGCAGGGCGTTGATCTTGCGCTCCTCCATGACCCGCAGGGCCTCGGCGGCGAGAATCCCGACCCTTACCGTCACGGGCTGGCGGGTCATGACGGCATCGACCGGAGTGGCGTGCAGATCGAGGGCCCCATCCAGGGTCCGCCGCAGATCGCCATCCGTATAGATGCCGGCGATACGACCTTCCCCATCGACGATGGCGCTCATGCCCAGCCCCTTGCGCGTCATCTCCATCAGGGTCTCCTTCAGCAGGGTGCCCAGGGGCACGCGGGGGATGGCCTGGTCCCGGTGCATGATGTCGTCGACGTGCAGCAGCAGGCGTCGCCCCAGGGTGCCCGCCGGGTGGGAGCGGGCAAAGTCGTCCCGGGTAAAGCCCCGGCTCTCCAGCAGGGCCACCGCCAGGGCGTCGCCCATGGCCAGGGCCGCCGTCGTGCTGGCGGTGGGGGCAAGGCCCAGGGGGCAGGCCTCCTCGGCCACGCTGACGTCGATGTTCACATCGGCGCCCTGCGCCAGGGTCGAACGGGGGTTCCCGGTCAAGCTGACGAGGGGGACTCCCAGGCGCTTGATCAGCGGCAGGATCAGGAGGATTTCCTCGGTCTCGCCAGAATTGGACAGGGCCAGGACCAGGTCGTCGGGGGTGATCATCCCCAGGTCGCCATGGCTGGCCTCTCCCGGGTGGACGAAGAAGGCCGGGCTGCCGGTGCTGGCCAGGGTGGCGGCGATCTTGCCGGCGATGTGCCCGGACTTGCCCATACCCAGGACGACGATGCGGCCCCGGCAGCGGAGCATCAGGTGGCCGGCGCGCGCGAAGCCCTCGTCAAGGCGCTCCACCAGGGCCAGCACGGCGTTGGCCTCGGTCTCAAGGACCGCCTGGCCCAGGGCGCGCATCTTTTGGGCGCGGTCGGGATTGATCAAGGGTAGGGGCTCGGCGGTGACCATGACCCGGTGATTGTTTCAGAGGCGTCACGGGCACGCAAGGGCGATGCGGATTTGCATTCCCCCGTCGGGACCCAGCCGAAGGCGCCGCCGCCGGTTTGGCTTGACGCTTGCTAGAGGTAAGGGGACAATTTGAGCCTTTGGTACAGCCTTTCGGCGGCGGGAATCGGGCACATGGGATTGAGTAGCCCTCGCATATCCGGCGAGACCGGGGTCATGGCATCCGTGGATCGCCGGCTGGAAGAGCCTGGCGATGATATTCTTGTGCGCATTCGTGGCCTGGCCTTTGCCCATGGCGGCCGGCGTATCTTTGATGGCGTGGACCTGGACATACCCCGGGGCAAGGTGACGGCGGTCATGGGGCCGAGCGGCACGGGTAAGACCACCCTGCTCAAGCTCATCGGGGGTCAACTGCGCCCCCATGCCGGCAAGATCGAGGTGGATGGCGAGGATGTCCATGCCCTGTCCAAGGGTGATCTTTTCCGCCTGCGGACCCGCATGGGGATGCTGTTCCAGAGCGGGGCCCTCTTGACGGACCTCACGGTCTTTGGCAACGTCGCCTATCCTCTGCGCGAACATACCCGGTTACCGGAATCCATGATCCGCAAGCTGGTCCTGATCAAGCTGGAAGCCGTGGGTCTGCGGGGCGCCCGGGACCTGAAGCCCAACGAACTCTCCGGCGGCATGGCCCGACGCGTGGCCCTGGCGCGGGCTATCGCCCTGGACCCCATGATGATTATGTACGACGAACCCTTTACGGGACAGGACCCCATCTCCATGGGGGTGCTGGTCAAATTGATCCGGCAGCTCAACGATGCCAGCCGCCTGACCAGCATTGTCGTCTCCCATGACGTGGCGGATACCACCAGCATCGCCGACTACCTCTATGTCATCGCCGGGGGCAAGGTGATGGCGCGGGGAACGCCCGCGGAGATTCGGGCCTCGTCCTCCGAGTGGGTGACCCAATTCATGGAGGGGCTGCCGGATGGGCCTGTCCATTTCCATTATCCGGCACCCGCCCTGGCGACGGACCTGTTGGGGGCCAACTAACATCATGTTGGATGCCCTTGCCCGTCTCGGCCACCTGGGTCTGCATGCCCTGGCCCGCCTGGGCCGCGGCCATCTGCTGCTCCTGGCTATCCTGAGCGGGCTGCCCAGCCTGCTGGCGCGGCCGCGCCTGCTGTTGGCCCAGATTCACAATGTCGGCGTCCTCTCGGTCTTGATTATCGTGGTGTCGGGGCTCTTCGTGGGTATGGTGCTGAGCCTGCAGGGCCACTATGTCCTGTCCCAGTTTGGGGCGTCGGAGAGCCTGGGGGTCATGGTCGCGGCCTCGCTGGTCCGGGAATTGGGGCCGGTGGTCACGGCCCTCTTGGTCGCGGGTCGCGCCGGCTCCGCCCTGACCGCCGAGATCGGCCTCATGAAGGCTACCGAACAGTTGTCCGGCTTGGAAATGATGGCGGTCGATCCCATCAAGCGTATCCTGACCCCGCGGTTTTTTGGCGGCCTCCTGGCCATGCCCATGTTGGCGGCGATGTTCAGCGCCGTTGGTATTATCGGCGGCTATTTCGTGGGCGTGGGCCTGCTCGGCGTGGATGACGGCGCCTTCTGGAGCCAGATGCAGAGTAAGATCGACTGGCGCGAGGATATCGTCAACGGCGTCATCAAGAGCCTGGTCTTCGGTTGGGTGGTGACCTGGATCGCCCTCTTCGAGGGCCACGACAGCATCCCTACCTCCGAGGGAGTCAGCCGGGCGACCACTCGCACCGTGGTGCATTCCGCCCTGGCCGTGCTCTGTCTGGATTTCGTTCTGACCGCCCTGATGTTTGGAGATTAACCCTTGTCCCGTTTGCGCATAATCGAGATTCTGGTGGGCGCCTTCATGGCGGCTGGCTTCATCGCCCTCTTCTTTTTGGCCATGAAGGTGAGTAACCTGAGCGCCGACGTCGGTGGTCAGGGCTACCGTCTCAGTGCCCGCTTCGAGAATGTCGGCAGTCTCAAGGTCCGCGCCCCCGTGGCCATGGCCGGGGTGCGGGTCGGGCGGGTGGAGGCCATCGATTTCGACAAGGACCGGTACGAGGCGGTGGTGACCCTGCGCATCGACCCGCGTTACGACACCATTCCCGATGACACTATCGCCAGCATCTTCACGTCCGGCCTGCTCGGGGAGCAATATATCGGCCTCGCCCCCGGCGGGAGCGAGGACCATCTCGCCGACGGCGGCAGCCTGACGCAAACCCAATCGGCCCTGGTCCTGGAACAGATGATCGGGCAGTTTCTCTTTAAGAAGGCAGAAGAAGGTTAAGCTTATGAGGCGTTTTGTATTGTTAGCGGTATCGCTCCTCCTGGGGCTGGGTATCCTGGCCGAGGGGGCTTGGGCATCCCAGCCCGACGCGGCGACCAAGCTGGTCCAGGACGTGAGCCAGAGGATGCTCTCCACCCTGGAAAAGCGCCGGGCGGATGTGGAGCGGGACCCCAGCCTGATCTTCGGTCTGGTTGACCAGATCGTCGTCCCCCATTTCGATTTCGAGAAGATCACCCAGTCGGCCGTGGGTCAGCATTGGAAAGATGCCTCCCCCGAACAGCGCAAGGCCCTGGCCAACGGTTTCCGCGAGGTGCTGATCCGCACCTATGCCAAGGCCCTGCTGAATTATTCAGGCCAGGATATCCGCTACCTGCCCGTCAAGCCGGGGCAGCGCGAGGCCACGGTCACCGTGCCCACGGAGGTGCGCGAGCGTGGTGGCCCCGTGGTCCCCGTCGATTACCGCATGTACGAAAAGAATGGCCAATGGCTGGTCTATGACCTGGTCATCGACAATGTCAGCCTCATCGCCAACTATCGCGGCAGCTTCAACACCGAGATCCGCCGCGATGGCATCGATGGCCTCATCCGCCGCCTCGGCCAGATGAACAAGAAGGGCGAGGTGTGAGTCAGGCCCGGCTTCAGTCGCGGGGCCAATCCGAGGGCGTTGTCCGTTACGCCTTGGTGGGCGTCCTGGATTTCCAGACCGTCCCTGGCTTGCTGCCGGATGGGCAAAGGATGCTGGCTGGGGAGGGCCCCCTGGAGCTGGACCTGGTGGAGGTGCACGAGGCCAACAGTGCCGGGCTCGCCCTGCTGCTGGAATGGATTGACCTCGCGGGCCGTCGCGGTCGCCCCCTGCGTCTGTATAATCTCCCTGAGTCCCTGGCCAACCTCGCGGATCTCGCCAATCTCGGTCCCCTTTTGCCGCTGGCGGATCTTTGACAGGCTGGCGGGTCTTCATCCCGGGGCCTGGCGGCTGGGCCGCGCGGAGACCACCCCCGGACCCGTTGCCCAGGTCCCGCCGCTATTCCCCTGACCACCGCCGGCACCCTGGCCAGTTCCACTAACCTTTTTCGTGTTCGCTATTTTTGATGGATAAACTCCTTATTCGGGGCGGCGAACGGCTCGACGGCGAGGTTCGCATCGCCGGCGCCAAGAATGCCGCCCTGCCGATCCTGGCCGGTACCCTGCTGGCCGAGGGCCAGGTGCACCTTTCCAACGTGCCCCACCTACGCGACATCACCACGACCTTGGAATTGCTGGGCCGCATGGGGGTGGCCTTCACCCTGGGCGAGCGCATGGCCGTCCAGTCCGACGCTAACCACGTCAAGCAGTTTTCGGCACCCTACGAGCTGGTGCGGACCATGCGCGCCTCCATCCTGGTGCTGGGGCCCCTCCTGGCCCGCTTCGGCCAGGCCGATGTCTCCCTGCCGGGCGGCTGTGCCATTGGCGCCCGGCCGGTCAATCTGCATATTGACGGCCTGCGGGCCATGGGTGCCGACATCAGTGTCGAGCAGGGCTACATCCGGGCCCGGGCCAAGCGGTTGCATGGCGCCCACCTGATCCTGGAACTGGTCACGGTCACCGGCACCGAAAACCTCATGATGGCGGCGGCCCTGGCCCAGGGCGAGACCCTGATCGAGAATGCCGCCCGGGAGCCCGAGGTTGAGGACCTGGCGGATTTTCTGATCGGCATGGGGGCGCGCATCGAGGGCGCCGGTACCGATCACATCCACATCCAGGGCGTGGACCGCCTGGTGGGCGCCAGTCACCGCATCCTGCCGGATCGCATCGAGGCGGGCACCTTCCTGGTGGCGGCGGCCATGACCGGTGGCCGGGTGGTGTTACGGGACATGCGCCCGGATCTGCTCGACGCCGTCCTCGGCAAGCTGCGCGAGGCCGGGGCCGAGATCGAGACGGGCCCGGATTGGATCAGCCTCGACATGGGGGGGCGCCGCCCGCGCTCCGTCAATATCCACACGGCCCCTCACCCGGCCTTTCCCACCGATATGCAGGCCCAGTTCTGCGCCCTGAACAGCATCGCCGAGGGTGTCGCCACCATTAGCGAGAACGTCTTCGAGAATCGCTTCATGCACATCCCCGAACTGCAGCGCATGGGGGCCGACATCGCCCTGGAGGGTCATATCGCCATCTGCCGCGGGGTCCCCCGCCTGACCGGTGCCCCCGTCATGGCCACCGACCTGCGCGCCTCCGCCGGACTGGTCCTGGCCGGGCTCGTAGCCGAGGGCGAGACCCTCATCGACCGCATCTACCACCTCGACCGCGGCTATGACAATATCGAGGAGAAGCTGTCGGGTCTGGGCGCGAGCATCCGGCGCGTCCACTGATCGCGGAGCCCTGAACATGGCCTTCGACGCCTCCCTCACCATCGCCCTCTCCAAGGGCCGGATCTTTAAGGAGACCCTGCCCCTTCTGGCCCACGCCGGCATCCAGCCCCTGGATGACCCCGAGACCAGCCGCAAGCTGATCCTGGATACCAACCAGGCCCAGGTGAAGCTGGTCATCATCCGGGCCAGCGACGTCCCGACCTATGTCCAGTATGGTGCCGCCGACGTGGGGGTGGCCGGCAAGGACGTCCTACTGGAACATGGCGGCGACGGCCTTTACGAACCCCTGGATCTGCGTATCGCCCGCTGCCGCCTGATGGTGGCGGGGATTCCCGAGGCGGCGCTTACCTCCGGAGGCGGACGGCTGCGGATCGCCACCAAATACGTCAAGTGCGCCGAACGCCACTTCGCCGCCAAGGGTCAGCAGGTGGAGGTGATCAAGCTCTATGGCTCCATGGAGCTGGCCCCCCTGGTGGGGCTGGCGGACCTGATCGTCGATCTGGTGGAGAGCGGTAATACCCTCAAGGCCAACGGCTTGGTCCCCCTGGAGCACATTGCCCCCATCAGCTCCCGTCTCGTGGTCAACAAGGCCGCTTGGAAGATGAAACACGCCGCCGTCATGGCCCTGCTGGGCGCCCTGCGCGAGGCGGTGACCCAGGCCCAGGCTATCCAACATGCTTAGAGGTTAGGCCCATGGCCGATATTCGCCGATTCTCCACCGCCGATGGGGACTTTTCCGACCGGCTCCAAGCCCTGCTCGCCTGGGAGTCCGTCTCCGATGCCCAAGTCCGGGGGACGGTGGATGTCATCATTCAGGACCTGCGCGCGCGCGGCGACGCGGCCCTACTGGAATACACCCGCCGTTTCGACCGGTGGGAGCCCGCGACCGGCGCGGATCTGGAGATCCCCCAGGCCCGCCTGGAACAGGCCTGGCATACCATCCCGGCCGACCAGCAGGTCGCCCTGCGTCTGGCCGCCGAGCGCATCCGCGCCTATGCCGACTACCAGGCCATGACCGGCTGGAGTTATATCGAGGACGATGGCACCCTCCTGGGCCAGAAGGTCACGCACCTGGACCGGGTCGGGCTCTATGTTCCCGGTGGTAAGGCGGCCTATCCCTCCTCGGTGCTGATGAATGCCATCCCCGCCAAGGTGGCCGGGGTGCCGGAGCTCATCATGGTGGTCCCCACCCCCGCCGGCGAGCTCAACGAACTGGTCCTGGCGGCAGCCCACGTCGCGGGCGTGGATCGGGTCTTCGCCATTGGTGGTGCCCAGGCGGTGGCCGCCCTGGCCTATGGCACCGAGTCCGTGCCGGCGGTTGACAAGATCGTGGGCCCGGGCAACATCTATGTCGCCACCGCAAAGCGGGCCGTCTTCGGCCAGGTCGGCATCGACATGGTGGCCGGACCCTCGGAGATCCTCATTCTCTGCGATGGCGGCACGGCCCCGGAATGGATCGCCATGGACCTCTTCTCCCAGGCCGAGCACGACGAGGATGCCCAGTCGATCCTCATTGCCTGGGACTCGCACTTTCTCGATCAGGTGGCGGCGGCCATCGACCAACTGCTACCGAACATGGAACGGCGCGACATCATCGCCGCCGCCCTGCGCGCCCGCGGTGCCCTCATCCTGGCGCGGGACCTGGACGAGGCCGTGGCCGTCGCCAACCAGATCGCCCCCGAGCACCTGGAGCTCTCCGTCGCCGATCCCGAGATTCTGATCAGCCGCATCCGTCACGCGGGCGCCATCTTCATGGGCCGCCACACCGCCGAGGCACTGGGGGACTACTGCGCCGGGCCCAACCATGTCCTCCCTACCTCCCGCACCGCCCGCTTCTCCTCGCCCCTGGGGGTCTATGACTTCCAGAAACGCTCCAGCCTCATCATGGCCTCCGCCACCGGTGCCGCCACCCTGGCGCATACGGCCTCGGTGCTGGCCCGAGGCGAGGGACTGACCGCCCACGCCCGGTCGGCGGAGTATCGTGGCCAGGGTCCCAGGTCCTAGGGCCGGAGCGCAAGCCGATGCAGCATCTGATCGAGCGGCTGGTCCGCCCCGAAATTCTGGCCCTAACCGCCTATCACGTCCCCGACGCCGCCGGGCTCATCAAGCTGGATGCCATGGAGAACCCCTATGGCCTGCCGGAGGGCCTGCGTCGGGAATGGCTGGAGCAACTGGCGGTCGTGGACGTCAACCGCTACCCGGACCCCCAGGGCACCCGCCTGCGGGAGGCCCTGCGCGCGGCCCTGAAGATACCGCCGGACATGGCGATCCTGCTCGGCAACGGCTCGGACGAGATCATCCAGATGCTGTGCCTGACCCTGGCCCAACCCGGCCGCAAGGTGCTGTCGGTGGAGCCGGGTTTCGTCATGTTCCGCCTGATCGCCCGCTTCGCGGGGATGGAATATGTGGGCGTGCCCCTGCGGGCGGATGACTTTGCGCTGGACAAGGAGGCGGTGCTGGCGGCCCTGGCCCGGGAGCGGCCCGTCCTGACCTTTCTGGCCTATCCCAACAACCCCACGGGCAACCTCTTCGATGCCGAGGCCCTGGGCGAGATCATCGCCGCCGCGCCGGGCCTGGTGGTGGTGGACGAGGCCTATGCCCCCTTCACCGACGCCAGCTTCATGGCGCGCCTGGGGAACTGGCCCAATCTCCTGGTCATGCGCACCGTCTCCAAGATGGGGCTGGCGGGGCTACGGCTGGGCCTGCTGGCAGGGCCCCCGGCCTGGTTGGATCAGATCGACAAGACCCGGTTACCC
This sequence comes from Chromatiaceae bacterium, assembly GCA_016714645.1. Classification (NCBI taxonomy): domain Bacteria; kingdom Pseudomonadati; phylum Pseudomonadota; class Gammaproteobacteria; order Chromatiales; family Chromatiaceae; species Chromatiaceae bacterium. Next base: position 188,801 of record JADKCI010000004.1, read on the forward strand.
TATAACATCAATGTGCTCACCCAGGTCAGCGCCGCCTTTGTCCTCGGCCACAAGGCCCGCTTCGACGAACAGACCCAGCTCATCCGCAAGGAGCGCCAGCGCCTTTTCGAAGCCCTGGCCGCCTTACCGAGGGTCCACCCCTATCCCAGCCAGGCCAACTTTATTCTGGCGCGGGTGACCCCGGGCCGCGCCGACGCCCTGTTTCGGGCCCTCAAGGCCCGGGGCATCCTGATCAAGAACCTCAATGGCGCCCACCCCCTGCTCGCCGACTGCCTGCGCGTCACCGTGGGGACCCCCGAGGAAAACGCCGCCTTCCTCGCCGCCCTGGGGGCTGCCCTCTAGCTCGGATCACCCCCCCAAAAATCTCCCATCCCCCAAAAAGCAGAAGGCCCCAGTCTCCATCTTGATGAGGGAGGCCGGGGCCTTGCTAGGCCATCCGATCCAGATTGCGATCTAGATCAGACGGGGTTCAGGAGCGCTCGTTCAGCCAACTGCCGATGGCGGGCGTGACTTCCTTCTGGGCCTTGCCGCTGACATAGATGCCGATGTGGCCGCCGGGGAAGGCCAGTTCTGTGTAGTCCTTGCTGCTGGTCCGGCCAGCCAGGGCGCGGGAGGCATCGGGCGGCACCAGATGGTCCTGCAGCGCATAGATGTTCAACACCGGGCAGGCGATGTTGGCCAGGGCGACCTCATGGTCGCCAATTTGCAGGCCGCCGTTGAGGAGCTTGTTCTGCTGGAAGAAGTCCTTGGCGAACTGGCGGAAGGTCTCCCCCGCCTGGTCCGGGCTGTCAAAGATCCATTTTTCCATGCGCAGAAAATTCTTGATCTTGTCCGGGTCGTCCAGGACATCGACCATGTTGACATACTTCTGGCCGGTCAGGCTAAAGGGCTTCAAGGACAGGAAGGACCAGTTGAGGAGCTCGCCGGGGAGATTGCCCATGGTATCAACGGCCAGGTCAACGTCGATGTCCTGGACCCAGGCCGACAGCAGGTTATCCGGGGTCTTGAAGTCCACCGGGGTGACCATGACCACCAGGTTGCGGACCTTCTCCGGGTGCATGGCGCTGTAGCAGAGGCTGAAGGCTCCACCCTGGCAGATGCCGAGGAGGTTGATGGTGTCCAGGCCATGGGTCTCGCGAATGTAATCGACGCAGTTGTCGAGGTAATTGTTGAGATAGTCGTCGATGGTCAGGGAGCGGTCGGCATGATCCGGGTAGCCCCAATCGATGAGATAGACGTCCTGACCCGTGGCCAGCAGGCCCTTGATGGTGGACCTGTCCTCCTGAATGTCCGCCATGTAGGGGCGATTGACCAGGGCATAGACGATCAGCAGGGGCACCGGGTTGCGCTTGACGCCCTCGTGAGCGCGGTAGCGGTAGAGCACCAGTTTGTCTTCCCGGTAAACGGGATCGCGGGGGCTGACGCCGGTGTCGATCTTATCGGCGTTCAGTAGGTTCTCCATGCCCTTGCCCAGCTTGCGGCTGAAGTCGAGCATCTCCTCGGAGAGTTTGTCGGGACGGATGTCAATAGGCAGCATCATTTTTTAGTCTCCTCGGGGCTCATTATTCCGCAGGCGTGGACAGGACGGGCTTCTTGCGGATCACGGGCCGCTTTTCGGGCACGGTGCTATTGGCGACCGCGGGCACCGCGGCGGTCCCCGCGCCGGTCAGGGCGGCGACCTGCACTTGCAGGGCATGCAGCTCCTTGCGCAGAATCTTATTCTCGCGGCGGCTCTGCTGAACACGGTCCTGCAGGGTGCGCAGTTCGCCGCGGGTCGGCATGTTCATGCCACCCAGGGTCTCGTCAACCATCACGGACATGCGTTGCTTCAGGGCCATCTGGGAGTTGACTAGCTCGCCATGGATGCGGGCATAGTCGGGGCTCTGGACCTCCTTGGCGTAAACGTCCTCGCAGCAACCGACCCAGGTGTCATAAAGGCCGCGGGCCGAATCGATGACCTTACCCGAGGCCTGCATCTGCTCCAGGACCTCGCGCATCCGGTTGACCGACTTGACGCCCATCTCCGAGAAAATCGACATGTATTGTTGCAGGGCCTTCTGATAGGCCACGCTGCGGCGCATCAAATCCTGATATTGAGACTGCTCCTCGCGGGTATAACCCAGACCGGGGGCGGAGAGGACCTTGTCAACGGTGCTACCCCCGGCATGGGGCATGTTGCGCAACAGGTCGCCAGGCATGGGGCTCATGGAGGAGGCCATGCGCTGCCAGTTGTCGTAGGGCAGTTCCCAGAAGGCCATCATCTTGTGTAGGGCCTGATCCCCCTGCTCCTGGCCGCCGGAGAAGGCCTTCTGCATGTCGTTGAGGGCCTTGGTCATGTGCGACCAGGAATCCGTGGCGCCGCCGCCGAACTGGGGCATAGGGCGGGCAAAGGTGTCCGCCATGCGGAAAAACATCTTGCCCTGGTCCATCATCCGCTCCATGAAGGTGCGGGACATATCCGGCGCGGCCGGCGCAAAGGCCTTCCACCAGTGATCCAGGGCGCCTTCCCAGGGGTTGGCTTGGGGGACTTGGGCGCCCATCGCCCTGCGGCTCATGTCGGTCCACTGTTCCCAGTATTTTTGCTGAAGGCTCAGCCAGTCGTCGGTCATGGGGGGTTCTCCTTTTTGGTGTGTGGTGAAAAACTATCACGGATAATTGTGCGCTGCAACAAAAGCAGCTTAGAATAGGTCATCGGGCATCGATGGCGGCAAGGCCAGTTCCGGCTGCCATATTAACGAGAGGACCTTCCTGATGAGAAAAAATATCGTGATCGTCACTCCCGGCACCACCGTCTCCGGCGCTAGTCTCTCCTGAGTCCCCCTTCGCTCACCCCGCACCCGCTTCGGAGTCGTCCCCCATGCCCAGCGAACGCATCATCAAGAAATACCCCAATCGCCGCCTCTATGACACCAAGATTAGCCGCTATGTCACCCTAGCCGATGTCCGGGCCCTGGTCATGCAAGGCGTCGGCTTCCGGGTGCTGGATACCAACAATGACGATGACATCACCCGCGCCATCCTGCTCCAGATCATGCTGGAGGAGGAGAGTGGTGGGGAGCCCCTCTTCACCGCCCCCATGCTGGCCCAGATCATCCGTTTCTACGGGGGTACCCTCCAGGGCATGCTGTCGCGCTACATGGAGAAATCCCTGGATTTCTTTGTCAAGCAGCAAAATCAGCTACGCGAGACCTGGGGCGAAAACCCCTTTGACGCCATGACCCGCCTGGCGCAGCGCAACATCGATATGTGGTCGGACCTCCAGAATGATTTTCTGCGCGCCTCGGGCTATAAAAAGCGGTCCGATACGGACAAGAATCCCTGAAGGGCCGGGGTGACGGGGGTCGGGCTTGGCTCGCCCGGCCGCCGGGACCAAAAAAGTAGTTGACACCCGTTCCCCGAATTATTATTGTGCACCGCAGCAATGCTGCATTGCACAAAAGAAACTGAAACCTTAGGAGATAGCTCATGACCAATAAAGACAACCTGGCCGCCATGAACGAGTTAGGCACCAAGGGCGCCGAGCGCCTGAACAGCCTGGGCGACCTTAATCTGAAGATCTGGGAGAAGATGGCGGCCCGCCAGCTTGAGGCCCTGAACCTCATGATGGAGCAAAGCGTGCGCCAGATGAAGATCGCCAGTGAGGCCAAAGGGTATAATGAGTTCGTAAAGGCCCAGGTCGATCTGGCCAAGGAAGCCAGCGAGCGCATGATGGAAGAAGTCCGCACCAACATGTCGCTGGCCAACGAAGTCCGTGATGAGTACCGCGCCTGGGCCCAGGCCGGCATGTCCGAACTGACTGCCGAAATGAAAAAGAACGCCGCCAAAGCGGCTTAATTCGGGAGTTGAATAATATGGCGCAACCAACACGCGTGGCCCTGGTAACCGGTGGTATCGGCGGTATCGGTACTTCCATCTGCCAGCGTCTGGCTAAGGAGGGTCATCGGGTGGTAGCCAACTACCATCCCTCGGAGCAAGAGCAGGCGGAGGCCTGGCTAGTGGCGCGGCAGGCGGAAGGCCTGGACGTTACCCTGGCGGTAGGAGACGTTTCCTCCTTCGAGGATACCCAACGGCTGGTGGCCGGGGTCCTGGAGAGCATGGGAACCGTGGACGTGTTGGTAAACTGTGCCGGCATCACGCGCGACAAGACCTTCAAGCGCATGGAGCAGGCTCAGTGGGAGGCGGTGATCAACGTCAACCTGAACTCGGTGTTCAACGTCACCCGCCAGGTTTGGGAGGGGATGCTGGAGCGCGGCTTTGGTCGCATCATCAACATCTCCTCCGTCAACGGCCAGCGCGGCCAGTTTGGTCAAGCCAACTATTCCGCCGCCAAGGCGGGCATGCATGGCTTCACCATGGCCTTGGCCCAGGAAGGCGCGGCCCGGAACGTGACGGTTAATACCGTTTCTCCCGGTTACGTCGAGACCGCCATGACCCTGGCCATGCGTGACGACGTCCGCGAGAGCATCATCTCCGGCATTCCGATGCGCCGCATGGCCCAACCGGCGGAGATCGCCGCCGCCATCGCCTTCCTGACGTCGGACGATGCGGCCTACACATCACCGGGGCCAATATCCCGGTCAACGGCGGCCTCTTTATGCATTAAGAGACCGCGCAGGGTCCTGGGCCAGCCGTAATCGGCCCGGGTACCTGCTAGATAGGCGCCGCTGGACGTCGATGCGATGACCGGCGATGCCTTCCGGGCCTTCCCCAGGAAGGTCCCCCTATTTCCGACCAGGCCGCCATTGACGTGGCCTGGCGATTTCCGCGGCAGCGTTCGTCGCTCGCGGAGAAAACAGGTCCTCCTCGTCTCTCTCAATCATTGAGAAGAGCTTTAAGCCCAGCGCTAGCTGGGCTTTTTTTTGCCTGGATAAACCGACAACAACCTGACGGTCAGAACTTTACCGAACAGCCATAAGGCCGCGTCACCGGATTGGCGATCGGTTTGCCAGCAGCCAACTCGGCCATGGCCATCCGCACATAATTATTGGCGCCCGCGATATCCGCCGGGTCCGTGGTGGGCTTGTCATCCATGCCACCCCGATAGGCCAGGGTGCCGGCTTCATCAATGATGAAGAGGTGCGGAGTCGTTTTCGCCTCATAGGCCCGCCCCAGGACTCCCTGGCTGTCGAGCACCACGGCGGTTGGGGCAGCCCCACGGCTCGTGGTCAGGGCGTCCGCTTCGGCGGCGCTGACATGGCCCTGCTTGCCGGGGGCCGAGGAAATGACCGAGAGCCAGATGTAGCCGGCGCTGGTCGCCTCCTTCTGCAGGGCCTGCATGTTGCCCGCACCATAGTGCTTGATGACATAGGGGCACTGATCGTTAGTCCACTCCAGGATCACCCTTTTCCCCTTCAATTCGGGCAGGCTCCAGGTCTTGCCGGCCGTGTCCACGGCATTGAAAGCGGGTGCCGGGTAGCCGATCTTGGGTGCCGCCTGGGCCAGTCCGAGGGTGGCCGCCAAAGCCAGGGCCCCCAAGAGGGTCGTCTTCAGAAAGTTCATGGGGTATCTCCTCTGCGGTGGGATGGTGTAAACCCGGGATTATAGTGGGGCGGTGGGTAGCTCAACCCAGCGATTTGACTGCCAGGGGTGCTAGGTAGCTCGGCGGCGGCCCCGAGAGACTCTGTTACCAGGGAATCGGCCTGGATCTGGGATGTAATAAGGATGACGTTATGGAAGGCAATACAGGTATCGAGGGGGCTGGTATAGGTAGGACCGCTAACAGGAGCAGATGTGGTTCTAAAATACTATTAAGATTCAGTGATCTATAGCAGCCGACCCTCCAAGTATCGGTAATAGGTACTAAAAGGAGCAAGGGGCCACGGGGCGGGTGCAGGATCGCGGGACATGGCACCCAGGGTGACCTAGATCAACTATTTTGGTGGGTTGGCAAGATTTTTCAGGATTTCAAGTTATTGATTTATATTAGATTAACGCCCTAAATGTCGTAATTGTTAGTGATTTGGTCGTATTTGGTTCGTAGACGGCGGGACAAGGGGGGTCTAGGCTATGGATCGGGCTCGGGAACCGCGATGGGACTTACTTCTTGGCCTCGCGCTTAAAGACATAGAACGTTGCCAGGGAATCGGCCTGAACCGGGATGTGAAGGTGGGACATCTTGGGTACACAAATATCATTTGCCACTGGCTGGCATCTGGTTTTCAATGCTGAGGTGAATGATATGTCAAAAAAACGAGTAGCAATAGCAGCGATCATCACGATGTTGGGCTTCTCCAGCACGGCTTGGTCCGATTCTGCAAAGTTAGTAAATCCTAGTGGTGGCCATTTCTATCAACGCATCGATGCAGAAGAAAACTGGAATAATGCTAAGACTTCTTGCGCCAACTTAGGTGCTTACCTTGCGACAATCACCAGCCAGTCAGAAAATGACTGGATTCAAGAAACTCTATCTACGGGGAATCAAATATTGATAGGTGGTACGGATGCAGCAATAGAGGGTACTTGGACCTGGATTACCGGAGAAACTTGGAGTTATACAAACTGGAATTACGGAGAACCAAACAACGCGGACAATGAGGAATCATTGGAAATATTATCTACCGGGAAATGGAATGATATCCCTAATGATATTACCCGTCCCTATCTCTGTGAATGGAATGGTCCTTGGTTGCCATTGACCAGCAGCGATACGTGCTGGCGGCATACACCATCAAAATCCCTCATTCGCGTTCGGTTTATCGCAGTGGGTACCGGCTACTACCAATTTGCAGGTAAGATGGTCGAGTCAACCGGTTTGATCAATCCGATATTTGGCAGTGCTGTCGTTACTGCAACCAAATTGCTCGGGACATCGACACACAGCGGGGCCGATCCCTCCAATTACTGGGGAGAGATAAGCAATTGGTCAATCAACCGACAAACAAAAGCGCTAACAGCCAAGGCCATTGGCATGGAAAAAATTGACACGGAGCCCTACTACATTAACCTCACTCTGGGTTTAGTAGCTTGCCCCTAGTGTAAGCACCAGGTGCTGGGGACTATCGAATTATATCAATGGTCCTTAATTGACCAAGACCTAGGCCGATGAATAGGCTGGCACTTACAAGTCCACTGAGAAAAACGGTGGGCTTTTTGCTGGGGACCAAAAGTTGAGGTAAACGTTTGGGCAGTGCCCCAATCCGTAGGGCGATGGCGATATTTATAGATATTAATCAGCATGTTAGAAAGCATTGCCCTGCTGGTCTGGGCACCACCAATCAGACACCAGTGACCTTAATAAAGTTATAAGATACTCCCCCCCTTTGCAAAATAAGGTCTGCTAACCCCTCATCCCCCTGATTCATTGGTGTATAAGCATGTTACTACTCGAAAGCGTACAGTTACGCACAGAAATACTTAATTGGCGAGATCGGCAATTTGAAAAAACCCATAATAAGCTAGCGCGCGAGTTGATGGTTCTTTTTTCTGCTTTGGATTCAGAAATTGTTAAAATGGAATACAAGGATATTTTTCTATATGGAGCTGAATATAGTAAATTACATTTCCAGCCTATTTACACTGCTTGGGCGGAACGTGAAATTCGGGAAATAGTTGAGGGCGCAGAAGCAGATCTACGGAAAATAGCGACTGACAAAAGTCTCCAGTTTTCGCATGATTCATCACGTCAAGCTTATGATGGATCTTCTTCGTATGGAACAGAAGTAACCACAGCAACCCTCGCGTGTGCAGGAGCCTTAGTCGCTATACCAACATTTGCCTCTTGGTCTGTAGTTTCCGCAGGCGGTATAGCCGGGTGGCTTGGCGCAACTGTCATTAGTTGGCCTGTCGTAATTGCTGGGATTGCGGTTGGTGGCACCTTCCTTGTTATATCTGGAACTAAATGGGCAAATTTAAAAGAAAATGTACATAATAGTATCAAAAAAAATATCCGGAACAGTATTAGACAACAGGTTTTAGGTAACGAAGAAATTAATTCTTTGTGCCAGCGCATACATGCACATCTTGAAAAAGTTACCAATGCAATCCTGGAGGAGATTCCGGCGTGATTGATTCTATACCCTTCAAAATACCCTTGGAATTCGCCGCCGGTCTGGCCGATGGGAGCATTACTCGGATAGGTACACTGCTCAAAGATACTTCAACAGGTCAGATACTTGCCCACGTTCAAGAAACCGGAGTTGCTCAAAACCTTCTGCAAGGCATCAGCAGCACTCCCTTCATGGCGCTCGGCGGTCTTGACTTAGCAACCTCGGGTTTTGCTAATTATCAACTTGCCCAACTTAAAACTTTGGTTGAAGGACTTCAGGTATTGCAATATGCTAACCTTGGTGTTGCACTTGCTGGGATAGGGGTTAGCGTAATCGGCTTTTCTATGATCAATAAGAGACTGAAGATAATAGAAAGACAAATTGCCGAAATGAGCGCAAGGATTGAACAACATTTTTCTGATCTTTCTCAGAGTGTATTGCGTCATCACTACTACCAAGTCCAGACACTATTTGAGATGGCAGGGCAGGCTCTTTGCTTAAAAAATCCGGATCGCGAACTTCTTACCGTTTCATCGCAGTTAGGTATTGAAAGTGGGTACTTCCGGGGTGAAGTCACTTACATGCTGGGTAAGGAGAATTTTGACCCTGACTTGTTTTTATCACTAACTCGCTCGTATACCTTATGCAATGCCGGACGCCTAGAATGTCTTATGCTTGCACGTGAACTTCCAGCGGCTAAAAAGGTGGCCCAAGATTTTGGTTCTCAGTATCGGTCACTTTTCGACCCGTTAGTGCCAAACCGCATCGCAACTAACATGCTTCCAGTAGAAGAAAGATGGCTAGAAGGTTCATCTTTCAAACTGAAAAAAATCCAGGCTGAAATGACTATCTTAGTACAAGGAGTTAGAGATGCAACGGATGCTGCACTTACCAAACCATTTTTATTGGACACTCTCATCGAGAAGGAAATTGATGGATATGAGTATATTAAGACTCTCCGAGAAGAGAAATCTAACCCTCTTTACTTGTTGGCCGCAACATAACCCCAGTATATGAAAAAGATTAGGAAATCACACATCATTAAGCCAGGCTCACTTCTGTTTTTTTTGTGTTAATTCAACCCTAACCCTAAACACACCTTCATCTTCTTTCAACACTCATGCATTTATCTAATTTCACCCTAAAAGATCACTAGAATCAAAATCTTTTAGACACCCCTATCCCCTCATAACCTGCTTCGGCGGGTTTTTTTATGCCCGGAGACATGAAGCTATACTGTAATTCAAAGCACCCGTAGACCCAAACATCACCCTTTAACCGATTCTGCCTTTCCCGGATCAAGGACCTGGAGGACAAAATGGGGCTCTGGGCAGGTCCGAAGATGCCTGTGGGCAACCTTGATTATGCTCATGTCATCAAGCCTGGGACCGGGCCGAAATCCAGGTCCTCGCGCAAGCTCATGGTGGGAAGGGTGTGGGTGGACTGGGAAGTCAGTTTAGGTTCTGGTATCCCTTTAAAATTCAGTAGGCTATAGCAATCAGCTTTACAAATGGCAGGGGACACCGGTGGGGAAGGATCGCGGGACATGGCACCCAGGTTGACCTAGATCAACTATTTTGGTGGGAGGTGAAAAGGGTCAATTTTTTATGTATCTGAATAATATCAGGAATCGACAAATATGTCGTAAATTGCCGCAAATGGACGCATTTGATGTGTAGACGGCGGGACAAGGGGGGTCTAGGCTACGGATTTGGCACGGGAGACGCGATGGGCCTTAGGGATACGTCAATGTCTATCGGGCTTTGATGGACCTTTAGGGGGTGAAGGCCGGGCTGGATACCTAAGGCTAGCGTGCAACTGCCAAGGTCCAGCCTGACACCTAGAACACTTGTCCTAGGCAAACCTAGAACATGTTTCGCGACTGAGATTAAATAAAGATAGCGAAAGGACAGCCAGGTATATTTGATGGAGACGTTTATAGTCATTGTACTTCTCATCGTTACGGTACTTCTCATCGTTGCGATACCCTGGAGACATGTACTATATGGACTGCTCGGAGCCTTCATCTGCGGACTTATTGGGTCGATCTTCGGACGTAGCGGGTGGGCAATTGGAGCAATAATCGGGTTCATCGCCGGCATTCAAGCCGCCAATGAATCCAATAAAAGCGATAAAGAAAATGCCGCGCCACAAGACAAGCCAAAGCAACAACCGAATACCAATGGAGGTGAACTTCCTGATATTGACTCCAGTTCACAAGTTAATCCCCTACCACAGCCAAAAGAGGAAAAAGTTATAGAGCTAGATGAAAACAGAAAAGCGAATGAAATTGATGATTCAGCACATGATGATATTATTTTAACGGAAGATTGTCTCGCGCCAGATGAAAAAAAAGATACTGAATTACAAAACGAACAGGAAAATAATAATAAAAACTCAGACATAATAGATGTTCCTGCTGACAAGGAGGAGCCCGACCAAAATCAAACGAGTAATAAAGAAATGAATCCTGAAGAAACAACCCCTTCGCCAAATAGGGCAATCAACCCTTTTCTATCATCTATAAAAAATCTTCTAAGGCTACTCAATCAAATAGAATGGAAATTTCCATTCGTTGCCCAATTAATAGAAGTAGTTGTTCTATTTCTATCGCTTGCGATAACTACTATTTTGTTCCTAACAATTGGAATTGCTTCGCAAATAGAGACCACTCTACGAAATTTAATTAATAATTCCATACAGGATAGAAGTAGCGACGGCCATGTAGAAAAAAGCGCACAAGCAATTGCTGCTGGTGTATATATGATTTTTTGGCTTCCCTTTTGGGTTATATTACTCCCGTTCAATTTGTTAGGGTGGATATGGAAAAAATTCGGGTACTATGGGTTAATTTTGGTTATAGTTGTAATAATCGGGGCCTTCATATATGGCCAGAATTATAGTTGGAGTAGCCTTTTGGAAGCTCTTAATAATAATTCACCGAGATAGGAGCAGATAGGATAAATTTAGCAATGGGAATGAATAAGGATATCCTATGATAAGATAACACCTGACATCAATAGCGCAATTCATTTGCAAGACCCGCACATCGAATTGAATCTTACCTTGGTAGTGCCCTAATTAGTAGGATGATGATGAGGCTTGTACATATAAATCAGCATGTTAGAAAACCCTATCCTGCCGATCTGGGCACCACCCCCATTTATTAGGACTGCACTTGATGCTCTGGGAGAAATCAATGAATACTACTTTTTTTGGAAGATTTAGGTTAATAGCGGGTCTATTATTTCTATACCTTCATCCCGTCGGAGCTACGGTTTTTTGTGTTACTGATTCATCGGCCTTACAAACAGCCCTGACAACTGCTGCAACCAATGCCCAGGACGACGAGGTCCGGATTGTCCAGGGTACCTATGTAGGAAACTTTGTTTATACAAGCACCCAAAGTAATGCATTATCTGTACTGGGTGGTTACCTTGCTGGTTGCATAAGTCGGACATTAGACCCCACTAACACCATCTTAGACGGCAATTTAAAAAATACTGTTTTCGCAATATCCACGGCCGCCACGGCTGCTAACCATATTGTTGAAGGTATAACAATGCGTAATGGTCGGCGGAATGGAAATGGTGCTGGGCTTTATACTGTTACTGGTGGTGATCTCAAACTTTACAGCAACATCATAGATGGAAATTCTGTAGTTGGATTTTGGGACAAAGGGGGTGGAGCCTTCATAAATGCAAGACACGTTAACATAAGCTACAATTTAGTAGAAAATAATATATGTCCAGATAATAATGGCGGTGGTTTTCTGGTGGAAGGCGAAACAATAGAAATTCGGTTTAATACTATTAAAAATAATGTTGGAGGGAGCTTTTATGGAGGAGGTTTCTATTCTAGCGGCCCGAGTTGGATAGAAAATAATATAATTGAAGCAAATAATATCAGCTTTGGTTTTGGTGGAGGTGCCTACATTATGGGTGCCGTAAAATTCAGCAATAATGTTGTTCGTGGTAATATAGCAGGCCAGGGTGCAGGAGGTGTAAGTATTTCTGGTGAAAATTCGGATTTTTCAAATAACATTATAGCAAAAAATTCTGCTAACCATGAACTGGGTTTACAACCACATGGCGGGGCAAGCTTGTCCGGACGTAACATTTCCGTGATAAATAACACGGTTTATGGGAATCTCGGCTCTGGCGGCGCCGGATTATATATTGAGGGATATGGCGATTTAAGCGTTTATAATAATATTATCTGGGACAATACTGGAGATGCTGAAAATGGTTTGTACGTTCGCACGGACATCAATGGAGACTTCATCCTTGATCTCAAGTCTATAGCAATAAAAAATAATAATCTTGTTCTCGATTCCGACCTGCCCATCTTTCTGGATGGTAGTAATTATATTAATGTCGATCCATATTTCTTTAACGCCCAAAATAATGATTTTCGCCTATATACATATTCATCCATGATTAATGCCGGTTCTTTGTTCGCGCCTGGAATACTTGATGTTGATATTAGCGGAGGCCCCCGTGTTATTGGCCAATCAATTGATATTGGAGCCTACGAGGGTGGCGTGCCTCCTGATGATGGAAGCTTTTTTGATATCAAACCAAATAGTTGGGCGGCCGGATACATCAACGCCATTCGCGATGCGAGCATCACGGGTGGTTGTGGCAATGGTAATTATTGCCCCCAAGGCCTCGTCACCCGCGAGCAGATGGCCGCCTTCCTGGTGCGGGCTGCCGAGGGTGAACCTGCCGCCAACTACTGCGGTGGCTCCTCCTCTTTCAGTGATGTTTCACCCAGTGCCTGGTCCTGCCCGCACATCAAACGCATGGGTGAACTGAACATCACCGGCGGGTGCGGCGGGGGTAACTATTGCCCCCAGGGCCTCGTCACCCGCGAGCAGATGGCGGTGTTTATCGTCCGGGCGCTAGAGGGCAACCCAGCGGCCAATTACTGCAATGGGGTCGCGCCCTTTAACGATGTATCAGCCGCTTCTTGGTCCTGCGGACATATCAAGCGCCTTGTCGAACTTGGGGTTACTCAGGGTTGTGGCAATGGCAACTACTGTCCTGGTAATGAAGTAACCCGCGAGCAAATGGCGGCATTCATTGCCAGGGCCTTCTTGAGCATGGATTGATGTATTTTGAGGAACCTATAGGCTGACTATGGAAACGGGTACTTCGGTGCCCGTTTTTTATTTTATCCAATGCCCGCCATGGCCTTCCTGTTCACCTGAACCCATAATTTAACTATCCCCTAAAGAATCCTTAGAAAGATTCTTTATAAATACACCCCCACCCCATCATAACCCGCTTCGGCGGGTTTTTTTATGCCTGGAGAAAAGCCATGCTGCAATTCAAAGCCCCTGATGACCTCCACGGCCTTGATCACAATTCCGCCCACCTCGTTCAACCCGGGAAGGTATAGATCCCTTGTAGAACATGCTGTTGTGCGTATTAACCCACATCAACTGAACGGTCTTAGGCGGATTTATGATCAAGGCCCATTTAGAGTCTGTTCCGCGCCCGTGATTGCTATTGAGGTCATCCATGAATCCTACTTTGATCCCTGAACACCACCGTCTCTGACTCCGTCCAGGACAACGGCCGGAGTCAGTATCTGCGGCAAAATCCTGGGCTCTCCCCCCGGGGGATAGAAAACATAGAGGGGCACCCCGTTACGGCCATGTTCCGCGAGATAGGCGGTGATCGACGGGTCCCGGTTGGTCCAGTCGCCCTTGAGGTAGAGGATGAAGGCCGCCGAGAAGGCTTGCGCCACCTCGGCGGTGCTCAGGGCCAGGCGCTCGTTGACCAAACAGGTGATGCACCAGGCGGCGGTCATGTTGACGAAGACGGGGCGTCGCTCCGCGCGGGCCTGGGCGAGTCGTTCTGGCGAATAGGGCTCGCTGGGGAGGGGTGAGGCATTGGCCGCGCCCGCGCCGCCGGTCGGGGCCGCCAGGCGGTCGGTCGCGATGGCGAGAGAGAGGGTGCCCACCAGTGCCGCCAGGCTCGCGATTGCGCCCCAGCGCCGCCGGCCGGGACTCAGCAACCGGGTCCGCTCACGCAGCCAGAGCCCAAAGGCCAGCAGGATCAGGCCCGCCAGGACCAGGGCGACCCCGTCGGCTCCGGTCTGGACACTCAGAACCCACACCAACCAGGCCGCCGCCCCGAACATGGGAAAGGCCAGTATCTCCTTCAGGGTCGCCATCCAGGGTCCCGGTTTCGGCAGCCGCCGCGCCAGGCCGGGGAGCAGTGACAGCAGCAGGAAGGGGAGGGCCAGGCCCAGCCCCAGGGTGAGCATGATCGCCAGGGCCAGGGGCCAGCTCAGGGTGACGGCATAGCCCAGGGCCGCGCCCATGAAGGGGGCGGTGCAGGGTGCCGCGACCAGGGCCGCCAGGGCGCCGGTCCCAAAGGCCCCCAGATTGCCGCGCCGGCTATCGCCACTCCCCAGCACCATGAGCCCGGCACCCAGGTTCACCGCCCCGGCGAGGCTCAGGCCGATGACGAAAAAGACCGAGGCCATGAGGGCGACGAAGGGCGGGTACTGGAGCTGGAAACCCCAGCCGATGGCCGCGCCGCCCGCGCGCAGGGCCAGCAAGAGCCCCGCCAGGGCGGCGAAGAAGAGCAGCACCCCGGCGGTATAGGCAAGCCCCTGCCGGACGCGTTGCCGCGCCGCCGCTGGCCCTGACTCCGCCAGGCCCTTGACCAGGCTCAGGGCCTTCATCGCCAGGATGGGGAAGACGCAGGGCATCAGATTCAGGACCAGGCCCCCGAGCAGGGCGAAGGCCAGGGCGAGAGGCAGCCCGATGGCCGCCTCCGGGCTGGTCGAGATCGCTGGTTGTGCTCTGACCGCCGTGATTTCGTAGGCCTGCACCTGGCCCCGCTCATCCGTAACGACCAGCAGGCCCTCGGCGGGGGCCTGGTCCGCCAGGGTGCCGGGGGTCAGGTCCAGCCGCAGCAGGCCCGCGTCCAGCCGCCAGGGTTGCGCGGCGGCATGCTCGATCAGGCCCCAGGAGCCGGCGAAAAACCTGGCCGTGGTCGGAGCAAAGGGCAACCCCGCCGTGGGGATGACGAGGCGGAGCCGCTCCCCCTCCAGGCTCAGCAAGGCCCCCTCGATCTGGCCCCGAGGCAAGCCGGCGCGGGCGGCGGCGAATGACTCGGCCTCGTCGGGATTGACGGGACCCATCGCGGCCGCCGTCGGAATAGTCAGTTCAAAAGAGCCGGACTCCGGGACGCAGTGCTCCGCGCAGACCAGCCAGTCGGCCTGGGCGTGAAGGCGCAGCGGTTCGCCCACCGGCCAGTCCTTGGGCACGGACAGGGCGAGGAGCAGCAGGGCCCGGCCCGCATAGCCATAGTTGGCCAGGGGGCCGACCGGGATGACCTCGGGACGCGGCCAGCGCGGCGGCCCGACGGTGACGCCCTCGGGTAGGGTCCAGGCGAGGCGCGGCGGATCGCCCGAGTCACCGGGGTTGCGCCAGTAGGTGTGCCAGCCGGGCTGAATCTCGAAGACCAGGGCGAGATCGACTGTCTGGCCGGGCGCGACTGGGGTCCGCTCCGCTACCAGGCGCGCGGTGACGTGCTCCGTCGTGACCGGGTTCGCCAGGGTCGGCCAGGGCCAGGCCAGCAGGGCGAGCAATAACAGCAGGCCGGTCAACCTGGGTGATTTCGGGGGGGGCCGGCCCAACGCAGTCAGCATTGACCCATAAACCGTCATGCGCTTCGTCCCCTCTGATGTCCAGAATATGGGTGGCGAAAGAGGGGTCCTGCCCTACTACGCCAGGGGCGGCAGGGTCTTGCCGGGATTGAGGATGCCGTTCGGATCGAACTGGCGTTTGATGCCGTGCATGAGGCGTAGCACGACGGGGTCCAATTCCCGGTGAATATAATCGCGCTTGGCCAGGCCCACCCCATGCTCGCCGGACAGGGTGCCCTCCAACTTGATGACGAGGCTGAAAACGGCGTCGAGGCAGGCGTCGGCGCGGGCCATCTCCTCCGGGTCGTCGGGATTCACCAGCAGGTTGACGTGGATATTGCCGTTGCCGGCGTGACCGAAGTTGACGATGCGGATGGCGTGCTCCCGCCCCAGCCGATCGACGCCCTCGATGAAGGTCCCCAGCCGCGAGACGGGCACCACCACGTCCTCGTTGATCTTCTTGGGCGCGATCTGGCGCAGGGCCGGGGACAGGGCGGTGCGAGTTTTCCAGAGGGCGGCGACCTCCGCGGCATCGGCGGCGGTGCGCAGTTCCAGTAACCCCGGTAGGCTGGCGGCCTGGGCGACCGCGGCGGCGGCCTGATCGATGCCATGGGCCGGGCCGTCCACCTCGATCATCAGCAGGGCGCCTGTCCCCTCCGGCAGGCCCAGGTCGCCGACATGGCGGGCCATGGCGAGGGCGGAGCCGTCCATGAATTCCAGGGCGCAGGGGGTGACGGGCTGGGCCATGATGGCGGAGACGGCAGCGGCGGCGGCATGAATGTCGGCGTAACTGGCGCGCAGGGTGCGCCGGGCCTCCGCCAGGGGGGTGAGCTTGAGGGTGGCCTGGGTGATGAGGGCCAAGGTGCCCTCGGAGCCGATGATGAGCCGGGTTAGGTCATAGCCGACCACGCCCTTGGTGGTCCGCACCCCCGTGCGGATGAAGTCGCCGGCGCCGGTGACCGCCGTCAGTCCTAGGGTGTTTTCGCGCGGGGTGCCGTACTTGACGGCCCGGGGGCCGGCCGCGTTACAGGCCAGGTTGCCGCCCAGGGTGCAGGTGGCGGCGCTGGTGGGGTCCGGTGGCCAGAAGAAACCGTAGGCGGCCGCCGCCTGTTGAAGGGCCTGATTGGTGACGCCCGGCTCGACGATCGCCAGGCGGTTGTCGGGATCGATGAGGGGGATGCGGTCCAGGCGTTCGAAGGAGAGAACCAGGCCGCCCCGGTCTGGCACCGTGGCGCCGGTGGTGCCGGTGCCGCGTCCCCGCGCAACCAGGGGCAGCCGTTCCCGGTTGCAGAGTTGGACCAAGGGCACGACCTGGTTGGCGGCCTCGACCAGGACCACGGCCTGGGGCATGGCCTGGCGGCGGCTGTTGTCATAGCCGTAGGACCATAGCTCCGCCGGGTCCAGCAAGAGGGCACCGGGTCTGGCGATGGCCCTGAGTTCCCGGATAATCCCGGCGCTCAGGGGGTCAAAGGGTGTCATCGGGGCTGGTTGGTGATCTCAAAGACCTTAACAACCTTGATAACCCCGGGGACGTAGCGAACCTTGTCAACCGCCGCCTCCGCCTCTTCGGGGGTCACCAGGCCCATGAGATAGACGATGCCGGATTCGGTAATCACCGTGACCCGGGTGGGGTCAAACCCCTTGATATCGACATCAACCAGGGCCAGCTTGGCCCGGGAGGTGATGAGGGTATCCTCGCCTTGGCGGTTCATGCTGGCAAGGGGGCCGATGGTGATCTCGTCTATCACCCGGCTGACCTTGGGCACCTTGCTGACGCGCTCGGCATAAGCCTTCGCCCCGGCCTCGTCCTTACACTGACCCGTGAGCAGCACGACCCGATTGTAGCTGTTGACCGCGACCTGGCAACGGGTCTGGGCGCCGGGCCAATCCCGGCTCTTGAACTCGATTTCCTTGTCATCCATGAGGGTGTCAGGGTCGCGCCGGTCCCGAACCACGACCGTGGCCCCCACCGCCGCCCCCACCCCTGCCCCGATCAGGGCGGCGGCGCAGCCCTGCAGGAGCGGTAGGGCCAGGCTTAGGGCCAGGCAGGCGACGAGGGTCCGATGGCCGCGGGGGGCGGTACTGGGTCGCGCAAATCGGGCGTTAGGCATGGAAGGCATCCCGAATCCAGTCGATACGGTCCCCGGCGCCGATAGCGATGACATCGAAGCGGCAGGGGAGGTCTAGGGTTTGGCGTTGCAGAAAATGGCTGGCGGCGGCGATCAGTCGCCTTTGCTTCGCCACCCCGATCGAGGCGGCGGCGCCGCCAAAGCGCTCCGAGGCGCGAAAGCGGACCTCGACGAAGACCAGGGTGGCGGCGTCACGCATCACCAGGTCGATTTCGCCGCGCCGGCAGCGGTAGTTGCTGGCCATGAGGCGCAGACCCTGGCCCTGCAGATAGTCCCGGGCCAGGCGCTCCTTGTCGGCGCCCAGGTCCCCGGGGGTCTCAGGGAGCGAGGGCGGCAAGGCGCGCACCTCCGCCGCCGGGGGAGCCAGCAGGCGCGGCGATGTTGGGGCCCCTGGCTTCCGTTGCGCTCATCCGCCTGGGTCCCAGGCTGTCCATGCGCGCCAGGATGAGTTCCCGTTGAACCCGGCCCCGGTTGTCCAGGCTCAGGCGCCCGGTGCGGCCCTCGAGGTAGGCGCCGGGACGAGCGGTCAGGCCCTCAAGCTGCTGAACCAAGGCATAGGCATCGATGCCCATGGCATAGAGGCGGGCGTAACGCGGGTCGATGCCCCCCGAGGCGCGCTCCAGGCTGGATCGGGAGAGCGGGTCCGCCGGATCGATGTCAATCATCCAGGGGATATCGACGAATTGCAGCCCGAGCAGGGCCTGGTAGCCCTCCTGATCCTGGCCGCCTTCGAAAATATGAGAGGTAGCAAAGACCGAGGGCGGGTTCTGGTTAATGGCAACAATCTCGGGCCAGAGCCGGCGCGCCTGGGGCGCCGTGGCGACCAGGAAGACGCAGTCGGCGGGGGCGGTCTGGACCGAGCCGGCAAAGGCGTCCTCCAACAGTCCCTGGGGCAGATCCGCCGAGTTCGGATCAAAGGCCTGGATGGCCGCGAAACCGCCCCCATTCCCAAGCCATTCGCGCCGGAAACCATTGGCCAGGCGTTCCCCCCAGGGGCTGGCGGGATAAAGCAGAATGGCCGTGTGATAACCCCGCCCCCAGGCCTTGCGCGCGGCATCGGCGGCCTCGTCCTCGGGGTCCAGGGAGAATTGGAAGAGATTCGGTGGCGTGGCGTCGCTGGTGGCCCGGTTCAGAGCCAGGGTGGGGATGGGCAGGGCCGATTGGCCGGCGAGGGCATCGACGGCCTCCTTTTCCAGGGGGCCGATGGCCAGGCTCGCGCCTTCGGCGGCGGCCTGGCGCAACAAATCCGGCACCGATTTCGGGTTGTGGCTATCGTAGAAGCGCAGTTCCGGCCCTTGTCCGCTGGCGCCCTGGGCGGCGAGAATGCCCTGACGCACCGCCGCGCCCGCCTCGGCATAACGTCCGGACTGGGGCAGGAGGACGGCGACCTGGGCCCGGGCCTGGGGGGGCGCGGCCGCCCCTGGACCGTTGCCAGGACCGGCGCTACGCGGGGGCGCCGCGCAGCCCGCCATCAGCAAGGTCAGGGTCGTCAGGAGGAGGGTGAAAACGAGCGGCATGGCCAGGGTCCTAGGGAGGGTTTTGCTATCGCCAATGACCAGTGCGGCGAGTTCCTGAACAGGACGCCAGGCCCGCGAGCGCCGGGCAGGGCCGCGCGATTCAGGGGCGAGTCGCGGGCGTCCCGTCGGGGAACAGGGGGCAGCGGAGCTGGGGAAACTCCCGTCGCCAATAGCATCGTCTGGCTTCGTCATCGATGGCGGGCCTGTTGAAAATCAGAAGGAAAGGCCTTGTCACAAGTCTCGGGGATACTATACGTGGTGGCCACGCCCATGGGCAATCTGGCCGATATCAGCCAGCGCGCCCTTGAGGTCCTGGCCCGGGTGGCCCTCATCGCCGCCGAGGATACCCGCCACACCGCGGGTCTGCTTAGTCATTATGGTCTGCGCACGCCGCTGACGGCCTGTCACGAGCACAACGAGGAGAAGCTGGTCCCGCGCCTGCTGGAACGTCTGGCCGCCGGGGAGGATTTGGCCCTGGTGTCGGATGCGGGCACGCCCCTGATCAGCGATCCCGGCTATCCCCTGGTGGCCGCCGCCCGGGCCGCCGGTCTGCGGGTCGTGCCCATCCCCGGCCCTAACGCCGCCATTTGCGCCCTCTCCGCCGCGGGCCTGCCCAGTGACCGCTTCGTCTTTCTGGGCTTTCCACCCCGCACCCGCGCCAAGCGTCGGGAGTGGTTCGTCACCCTGGCCCAGGAACCCGGCACCCTCATCTTCTACGAGGCGGGCAATCGGGTCCTGGCAACCCTGGCCGACCTGGCCGCGAGCCTGGGGCCCGACCGCCGCGCCGTGGTGGCGCGGGAACTCACCAAGCACTTTGAGACCTTCCTGGACGGCACCCTGGCGGGCCTGGTCCCGCGCATCGAGGAGGACCCGGATCAGCAAAAGGGGGAATTCGTCCTGCTGGTGGAGGGCTGCCGGGACCTGGATACAACCGCGGCGGAAGGCGAGCGGGTACTGCGCATCCTGGCCCGGGAACTGCCCCTCAAGCAAGCCGCCACCCTCGCCGCCGAGATCAGCGGCGATAAGAAGAACCGGCTGTACGGCCTGGGGCTGGCCTGGCGGACCTGATTCACCCCAGATGGGCATCCTCCCATTCCCCATGTTCGGGGCCTTGGAGGTGGGGTTCGACCTCCTGGCCGGCGAAGGTTTCATCGAGCACCTCGATGAAGCGCTTGGCCTGGGGTGAGAGGAACTTGCCACGGCGCAGGACGATACCGTAGCTGCGTTTGGGGAAGTATTGCTCCATGGGGATGGTGGCGAGGCGTTCCTGGCCGGTGAGACAGACATCGGTGACGATGGAGATGCCCAGCCCCAGTTCGACGTACTTCTTGATGACCTCCCAGCCGCCGGCCTCCAGGGCCACCTTGTAATTCAGGTTGTGTTGGCGGAAGACCAGATCGACCGTCCGCCAGGTGCTGAGGTGACTGGGGGGCAGGATGAGCCCGAAGGGGGTGATGTCCTCCAGGGTCACGCTGGCCCTGGCCGCCAGCGGGTGGTCCAGGGGGGTGATGAGCTTGGGCCGGTAGGTGACGAAGGGCCGGTAGGTGATGTCGTCCGGGACCTCGATCATGGAGCCGACGGCCATGTCCGCCTCGTCGGCCCGCACCATGGCCAGGCCATCGCGGCCCGTGACATTGTGGAGCTTGATCTCGATACCCGGATGGATGGCGGTGAAGCGCCGGACCGGCTCGGGCAGGATATAGAGAATGGTCGATTCACCGGCCGCCACCTCCAGGGAGCCCTGATCTACCCGGCCGCACTGGCTAAAAAAGGTTTCATGGAGCTTGTCCATGCCTTCGACCAGGGGCTGGGCCAGACCGTAGAGCAGATCACCCGCCGGGGTGAGCTTGATCTTGGGGCCGCGGCGCTCAAAGAGGAGGGTGTCGAATTCCCGCTCCAGGGCCTGAATCTGCAGGGAGACGGTGGGCTGACTCAGAAAGATCTGGTCGGCGGCGGTACTGACGCTGCCCGAGCGCGCGGCGTGACAGAAGGCGCGCAGTTGCTTGAGCCGATTTTGTTTGTAATGGAGTTGGGTGGCGGAGGCCATGGGTCCGGGTCGCTCCCTGGTGGTGATGCCATGGCCCGGCGTTAGGCCATGGATTAGGCGGAATTAGTGTGCCATCGCGACATTTCAATACTCGGGCCGCCAGCCTCAGGGCCTGTCCATCTCCGTCAGGATATTCATGGCTACCCCGCGCTGGGATTCGTCGCCGTCGGCGAGGACGCGATAGAGGAGTTGGCGGGCGCCGGCCTCGTTTTCCAGGTCGCGCAGCTCCGATACCCGCTCCAGCAAGGCCTCGATGGGGTCGATATCCTCGTCCAGCTCCGATTCGGCCGCCTCGATGGCGTCGAGCTCCGCCTCCATTTCTTCCGGCGTCAGGGGGACGAAGCGCTCGCGGTCGAAGGGATCGCCACCGTCGATCTCACGGCCGACCATGACCTCATGGGCCTGGGTTGTTGGCGCGTGGGTGGGGCCGCCCGGATCGCGGTGAGTGCCCGCCCCTGGAGCCATCGCCGAACTGGCGGTGCCCGCGGCGGCCGCCCCGGTCGGCCCGGTGCCCGAGGGAGGCCCCCCGGTGGTTTCTGGTTCCTCCTCCTCCGTGTCCCGCTTCCTGAAGAAGCGCGAAAAGAAGATGCCCGCCTCGAACAGCATCCACATGGGCACCGCGAGCAGGGTCTGGGAGATGACGTCCGGTGGGGTCAAGAGCATGCCGATGACAAAGCAGCCGACGATGACATAAGGCCGTTTGTCGGCCAGACTCTCCGCCGTGGTCATCCCCATGGCCACCAGCAGGATGGTCGCGATGGGGATCTGGAAGGAGACCCCGAAGGCGAAAAAAAGCTTGAGGACAAAGTCCAGGTAGTAGGTGATGTCCGGCATCTGGGCCACGCCTTCGGGGGTCGTGGCCGTGAAGAAGGCGAAGATCAGGGGGAAGACGAGGTAATAGGCGAAGGCCATGCCCAGGTAGAAAAGGCAGATGCTGGAGGCCAGCAAGGGCATGGCGAAGCGCTTTTCATGCTGATAAAGGCCCGGGGCCACGAATCCCCAAAGTTGGAACAGCAGATAGGGCATGGCGACGAAAATCGCCGATACCAGCGCTAGCTTGAAGGGCGTCATGAAGGGCGATGCCACCTGGGTGGCGATCATGGTCGAGCCCTCGGGCAACTGGGCGCGGATGGGCTCGGCGATGAAGGTGTAGATATCGTTGGCGAAGGGGAACAGGACCACCAGGGCAATCCCGATCGCCATCACCATGCGCAGCAGCCGGTCGCGAAGCTCCACGAGGTGCGACATGAAGGGCTGTTCCGGGCCCGGGTCTTGATGGTAGGCCGGCGCTGTCATCGCGGTCGTTACATCCGAATGAGTGGTTATCTAGAGAGGCGGAGCCGGACAGGCGCGAGTGGGTATCGGGCGCGGCGTCGGGGCTAAGCCGTGGGCAGGGGGTTTCAACCTGGGTGATCCAGGACCCCTGGGGATGGCGCTAGTGCCGGGCCCTAGTTAGGGGGGTCCTGCTTGCTGGGCGGTGCTGGGTTTTGGGGTGGGGAGGGCGCGGGGGCCGACGGCTTGCTGCTGGGCATCTCGATGAGGGTCTCCAGCGGATTCTCCCGCGCCTGCTTGGCCAGGATCTCCTTGAGCTCCTCCGCCTTGAGTTCGCTGTCGATCTCCGCCTTTACCGTTGCGAGGGTCCGCCGCGCCCGCCCCATCCAGAGCCCGGCGGTGCGCGCCAGCTTTGGCAGGCGCTCCGGCCCTACCACCAGGAGGGCGACCACGCCCACTACCACCAATTCCAGAAAGCCGATATCAAACATGATCCCGCCCCGGCCCCCGCGCTAAATCGGGATTCAGACCTTGTCCCTGCCTTCGACCTTGGCCGCCGGGTCCGGCGTGGCCGTCCCCGTGGGGGAGGCCGTCCCCGTGGGGGAGGGGGGCACCTCCAGTCGTTTGGCCTCCTCCTCTTCCTTGTCCGGGTCGCTCATAGCGGACCTGAACCCCTTCACCGCGTTACCCAAATCCGAACCTATGCTCTTGAGACGCTTGGTCCCGAAGAGCAGCAGTACGATCACCAGAATGATGAGAAGCTGCCAGATGCTGATGCCACCAAAGCCCATGATGTCCTCCACTGCCGTCCCGAGAGACGGACGTTACTTGCTATCCGGAACCGGCCTGCCTGGGGCAAGGGATCCCCAATCCTTAACCGGCCGCGTCCGCCACCGGGCCTACGCGAAAAGTGGACGTGATCTTACCGCAAGAGCGGGGCGGGATGTAGGGATTGCAGTCAATCCTGCGCGAATCCGCTAAAACAGGCGGCGATGATGGCCCGGATCGCCCCTTCCTTGCGCTCGATGTCCGCCACCAGCGCAAACTGAATCCGCGCCTTGGCAAGATTCTGACCGGGTGCGGAGACGCGAAACCAGCGGTCGCCTTGCAGATGGTCGGTCAGAAGGCGTAGCCCCAGCTCGAAGGGAATCAGCCGGATGGCGGCAAAGAGGAGCGCCACCTCCGCCGGGACCAGCAGTCCTTGGGTCCGGTCCGCATAGGCCCGCAGCAGGGGGCGGCAAACCTCCAGGTCAAAGCCCACGCGTGCCTCACTGGCGGACTCCCCCGGCCGGTTACAGCTGGAACGTAGGCAATCGCCGATATCGTGCAGGGTCAGACCCGGCTGCACCGTATCCAGATCGATCAAGGCCAGGGCCCGCCGTCCCTCGGCATCGAACAGCAGGTTGTCCAGCTTGGGATCGCCATGGATGACCCGCTCCGGGAGCAGACCCGCCGCCCGCGCCTGCTCCAGCACCCCCACGCCCGTCCGCCGCGCCGCCACGAAGGCCAGCGCCTCCTCCAGCCCTGGCTGGGGTGCCGCGACCGCCTGCTGTGCAACCCGGTCGAAGGGCTCCAGATAGCCCGGCGTCACATGGAAGCCTGGCAGGGTCACCCGCAGGCTCGCGGGGTCGAGGTCCGCCACCGCCCGATGAAAGGTCCCCAGCAGGCGCCCTACCTCCGCCGCTTGGGGGGCGTCCTCGATCCGCTCCAGAGGTTGGCCCGGGATGAAGGTCATCAGGCGCCAGACGGCGCCGGTCTCGTCCCGCGTCCAGGTCGCGCCCTCCGCCGTTCGCGCCAGCTCCGGCCACGTCAGATCCAGCCCCTCCTGGCGGGCCAGATGCGCCGCGAGGCGGGACAGGTTGGCCATGATCCCCTCGGGATTGGCAAAGACCCGGCCATTGATGCGTTGCAACACCCAGCGGTCGGTCCCGGCCGTCACCTTAAAACTCTCATTGATCAGTCCCCGCCCCAGTGGCTCGATCAGGGGGGGGCCGCTGGTAAGGGTAAAGCGCTGGGCGATCCGTGCCGCCGTCTTTGAGAACTCGGTGCTGTTCATGTCGCGGCTGGGTCCGCCAGTGGCCAAAGGGCCTCACCCGCAGGGGGCCCTTCGTGGTCATGGGGGGCCAAGGTCGCGATCAGGCTGTCTCCATCCGGGTGGATGGCGGTCAGTTCGACCCGCGGCAACTGGTTGGTGAGGTCTTGCCCCCCGTTGGGGCGGACGCGCACGGGCAAATAATGGGGTGTGTAGCCATGATGGTCGCCGTTCGGGTCGCTGCCCTGGCGGCCTTCCAGCAGGAGGCTGGTCCGCTGGCCCAGGTAGCGGGCGAAGGTATCGGCCCTCATGCGGCATGCCAGCTCGTGCATCTCCCGGCTGCGCTCCTTTTTGACCTCGGCGGGGACCTGATCGGGCAGGCTGGCGGCCTTGGTACCGGGGCGGGGGGAGTAAGGGAAGATGTGGACCTGGCCGAAGCCGATGGAGGCCACGAAATCGAGCGTCTGGCGCCATTCGGCCTCGGTTTCACCGGGGAAGCCGGCGATGATGTCGGTGGTGAGGTTGATGTCGGGGACCCGGGCGCGGGCCTCGTGGGCGAGGCGGGCGAATTCATCGGTCCGGCAGCGGCGCGCCATGCGCCGCAGGACGCTGTCGGTGCCGCTTTGCAGGGGTAGGTGCAGGTGGGGCATGAGGCGCGGATGGGCAAAGAGGTCCCAGAGGCCATCGGGCAGTTCCCAGGGTTCCAGGGAGCCAAGGCGCAGGCGCGGCATGTCCGTCTCCGCGAGGAGGGTACCGATCAGGTCGTCCAGGCCGAGCCCCAGGTCGCTGCCCCAGCCACCGAGGTGGACGCCCGCGAGCACGGCCTCGCGCACGCCCGCCGCCGCGGCCTGGTTGATCTCGTCAATCACCTCCGGGATGGGGCGGCTGCGTTCCTCGCCCCGCGCCAGGGTGACGATGCAGAAGGCGCAGCGGTAGCGGCAGCCGTCCTGGACCTTGATGAAGGCGCGCTGGCGGCCGCGGGCGAAGAGGGGATTGGCATCGGCCGCCAGGGCGGTGAGGGGCATGGCGGGCAGGTCGAGTTCGGCGGTGGTGATCGCCACCAGGCGGTCCTTGTCCGCGTTGGGGATCACCAGGTCAATGCCGGCTTCCAGCGCCAGGGCCTGGGTCTCCAGGGTGGCGAAGCAGCCGCTGACCACCAACTTGGCGTGGGGGTTATCGCGCTGGGCGCGGCGCAGGAGCTTGCGGGACTTGCGGACCGCCTCCTGGGTGACGGCGCAGGTGTTGACCACCACCAGGTCGGCCCCCGTTTCGTCGGGGGTGATCTGGTGGCCGAGTTGTTGGAACTGGCGCGCCCAGGTCTCCAGTTCCGCCTCGTTGAGCCGACAGCCCAGAGTCTGGAGATTGACGCGCATCATCCTGGGGCTGGGCATCAGGCTGGGGATGGCTCTGGAGGGTCGCGGCTCAGTAGGGGCGGCGGGGGATGATGATCCGCACCTGTTCGGCGCCATCCTCACGCCGCATGGCCCCACCCTCGGCGTCCGGGGGCAGTGGCAGGCGGTGGCTGGAGCGGCCGCTGGAGAAACTGTAGCTGCGCAGGTAGCCCTGGCCATCGCCGAGGGTCTCCTCGCGGGTCTTCTGGGTGGAAGTGTCGCGGGAGAGGCGGAGCGAGCGGCCGTCGATCTGAACCTGGATGTCCTCGGCCTTCAGGCCGTCGAGGGGGATTTCAAGGATGTAGCCCTCGGCGGTGACGGTCTGGTTGAAACGCAGGGGGCCTCCGGCGCGGGGGAAGCCGGGCCTGTCGGGACTGGATAGGGTCGGGGGGGCCGGGAAGTCCGGAAGTGCTCCACCCTGACCCGGGGGCAGGGGGCCATAGCCATAATAGGGAGGCGCCCAGGCCAGCGCCAAGGCCGGAGCCATCAAGGTCATCCCCACCAGGAGGCCGCGTGGGTTAAAAATCTTGGTCATGATAAAACTCCTCGCTTCGATACCAGTTGCCATCGAATTATAGGGCAGGCGCGGGAAAACCGGTGGGGGCACTGTTACAGCCGAGGTATCCAGGTGGGGCGGCTGGCGGTGTCGATCAGGCCCTGTTGGAGCAGCCATTGGCTGGCATCCCCTGCGTCTTCCTCGAACCAGATGCGGGCGCCGCCGAGGCGGAAGCTGTAGAGCCCCAATCGTCCATTTCCCGGCAGATGCGCTCGCGGCCCACGCCAGGCAGTTCGTCGGCGAGCAGGATTTGGAGATAGCAGACGCCATTTTCCTCGGCCACTTCGCCGCCGGCATCCGTGTGCAAGGCTAGCCGGCGGTCCGGGTCCATGCAGATCCAGTGGCAGGCCTCATGCAGGGCCGAATGCACCGGGGTGTCGGCCCGGACATAGAGGTAGTCCGCGATCAGGCCGGCCTCCGGCTCTCCCCAATAGCTGCCGGGGATGGGCGCCCCCGGTGCAATCCAGCCCAGGGTGAGTCCGTAGCGGGCGAGCAGGGCGGGGAGCAGGGTGGGGGACAGGTCGGCGCAGGTCAGCATCTGGGTTGATTCCTGGGGGCCCCTGCGCGGTCCGGTCTCGCTCGCGACGGGCGCTTGTGGTCTAATTTCAGGGTAACTATAGCCTTGCCGTGGGGCGTTTGCCTCTCCTCGGCTCCTCCCTTGCCCCCTTTTCGCCAACCCCCAGGCGCTGGATTCTTATGAGCGAAGGCATCCTCTTTATCGTATCGGCGCCCTCCGGCGCGGGCAAGACCAGTCTGGTCAAGGCCCTGCTGGAACGTGAATCCGCCCTTGGGTTGGCGATTTCCTTCACGACCCGTCCGCCGAGGCCGGGCGAGGTGGATGGCGTTCACTACCATTTTATTAATGAGGGCCGTTTTCTGGCTATGATCACCGCTGGCGCCTTCCTGGAGCACGCCCAGGTCTTCGGCAATCGCTATGGCACCGCGGAGGCTAAGGTGCGCGAGGCCCTGGCCGCGGGCCAGGATTTGCTGCTGGAGATCGACTGGCAAGGGGCGCGCCAAGTGCGCGCGCGTTTCCCCGGCGCCGTTTCCATCTTCATCCTGCCGCCCTCCGCCCCCGTTCTGGCGGAGCGGTTGCGGGGCCGCGGCCAGGATAGCGAGGCGATCATTGCTGGGCGCATGCGCCAGGCGCGTGACGAGATGTCCCATTTTGACGAATACGATTATCTGGTCGTGAATGATGATTTCGATCAGGCTCTTGCCGATCTGGCCTGCCTGGCGCGGGCGGAGCGATTGCGCCTGGCCCATGGGGCCGGGCTGGCTCCCGGCATGATCGAGGCCCTGCTGGCCGGCTGAAGGCGGGGCCGCGCCTTCCGGGCCGGGTGCGGCAAATTGGGAAAGAAATCCTGCGGCCCTTCGCCTTCCGGGCGGGGTTTTGGTAATCTGGCCGATCTACGTTATAAATGGAGCAACAAGACTCATGGCGCGAATTACTGTCGAGGACTGCCTCGATCATGTGGACAACCGGTTTGATCTGGTCATTTTTGCCACCAAGCGGGCCCGGCAACTGGCCAATGGCGTCGAACCCCTGATCCCCTGGGCGAATGATAAACCCACGGTGGTGGCCCTGCGGGAGATCGCCGAGGGCGTCCTGACCCAGGAGACGGTCGCCGCCGTGGAGGTGGAACGCGAGCAGCGCCGTGCCGAGCGGACCCTGGAGATGCAGATCGCCGAGGAGCTGGCGGCCGAGTTGGGGACCGAGGAGCACTCCTGAGACGCCAGCGAGTCAGGTATCGGATTTCGGGTGCCACGCCAGCCGTCCCCGCCAGCCGCTCGGGTCCAGGTCCCATGACTCAGGTGCTTGAATCGCCCGTCGCCAACCCACCCGCCGAGCCGCCCGACAGGGCGCGCTTCCAGATCGGCGACCTCTGTGTCTATCTGGAGTCCTACCTGAGCGCGGAGCAAATCCGCGAGGTTTATCGCGCCTTCCAGTTTGGGGCCGAGGCCCATGCCGGCCAGACGCGCAAATCTGGCGAGCCCTACATCCAGCACCCCATCGCCGTGGCGCGCATCCTGGCCGAGATGCGTATGGATCACAAATGCCTGATGGCGGCCATTCTCCATGACGTGATCGAGGACACGGGCCACTCCAAGGAGACAGTGGCGGCCCTGTTCGACGAGGAGATTGCCGAACTGGTGGATGGCGTAAGCAAGCTGACGCGTCTCGATTTCCGTTCCAAGGCCGAGGCTCAGGCGGCGAATCTGCAGAAGATGCTGTTGGCGATGACCAAGGATATCCGGGTCATTCTCATCAAGCTTGCCGACCGGCTCCATAACATGCGCACCCTGGGGATCATGGCCCCGGAGAAGCGCCGCCGCATCTCGCGCGAGACCCTGGAGATCTATGCGCCCATTGCTAATCGCCTGGGTATTCGCAAAATCTCCGTGGAACTGGAAGAACTGGGCTTCGCGCATTGCTGGCCCTGGCGCCGCCTGCTGCTCCAGCGGGCGGTCGTCCGCGCCCGGGGGGCACGCAAGGAACTGGTGGGGGATGTCGAGAAGGCCTTGCGTGAACGCCTGGAGCAGGAGGGTATCCAGGGCGAGGTGGTGGGCCGCCAAAAGCACCTTTACGGAATTTACGGCAAGATGCGTGACAAGCAGCGCCCCTTCGAGGAGGTGGTGGATGTCTTCGGCTTTCGCGTCGTCGTTGATCGGATCGATACCTGCTATCGCGTCCTGGGTGTGGTGCACAACCTTTACAAGCCTAAGCCCGGTCGCTTCAAGGACTATATTGCCATCCCCAAGAACAATGGCTATCAGTCCCTGCATACCCAGCTGTTTGGCCCCCAGGGCATCCCCATCGAAATCCAGATTCGCACCCTGGACATGCAGCGCCTCGCCGAGAGTGGCATCGCGGCGCACTGGATGTATAAATCCGGCGCCAAACGTGGCAGCCCGCAGAACCTTGCGGAGGATTGGCTGGGGAACCTGCTGGAGATGCAGCGCGGATCGGGCGACTCGGTTGAGTTTCTGGAGCACGTCAAGGTCGATCTCTTCCCGGACGAGGTCTATGTCTTTACCCCGCGTGGGGACATCCAGGTGTTGCCTGCCGGGGCCACGGTGGTGGATTTTGCCTATGCCATCCATTCCGGTCTGGGTAACCGCTGCGTGGCGGCGCGGATCGATCGGCGCATGGCCCCCCTGCGCACCGCCTTGCGCAGCGGCCAGACGGTGGAGATCATCACGGCGCCCCGGGCCATGCCCAACGCCGGCTGGCTGAATTTCGTGGTGACGGGCAAGGCCCGCGCCAATATCCGTGGCTATCTGAAGAATTTGCAGCGCCAGGAGGCCGAGGTCTTGGGCCGGCGCCTGCTGAACGCCGAGCTGGCGGGGCAGGGACTGGACCTGGATCGGTTGCCGGAGGGCCCCCTGGCGGCCTATCTGACGCGGGCCAAGCTGACGGATTTGTCTGCCCTGCTGGTGGAGGTGGGACTGGGCAATCGGCTGCCGATCCTGGTGGCGCGGCGTCTCATGGGCGAGGAGGTGGTCGAGGCCCCGCTCGACGCCGAGCCCAGACAGGCGCGCCGCCTGGCCATCAAGGGCACCGAGGGCATGGTGGTCAATTATGCGCGCTGCTGTCGGCCCATTCCGGGCGATCCCATCTCCGGACTCTTCAGCCCTGGCAAGGGCATCGTAGTGCATCGCCAGGGTTGTCGGAACCTCGGCGATTTTCAACAACATAGAGATCAGTGGCTTGACCTGGACTGGTCCAGTCAACCGGCGGGGGATTTCAATACCGAGATCCGGGTCGATGTTGGCAACCAGCGCGGGGTTCTGGCCAGTCTGGCCGCCGCCATCGCCGAACTGGGTTCGAACATCGAGAATGTCCAGTCCCGGGAAAAGGATGGCCACAACATCAGTTTGGATTTTCTGCTCTCGGTCCGTGATCGCCCCCATCTGGCTCGCATCATGCGGCGCCTGCGACTGGTGCCACGGGTGATGCGCATCCATCGCGTGTCGCGTTGAGCCTGGCGTGCCCGCTTGAAATGGCGGGCCTTGCCCGCAACCTTGACTTACTCGCGGCAAGCCTCGTCCTTCTACTCATCCGGAATACGCCATGACTCAAGCCCCGCCCTCCACCGCCGTCCTGACCCCCGAGGAACGCCTGTCCATCACCCGTCACATCATGGCCCTCTTCGGCGACTGGGGGCTGGGGCCGAGCGATATCCTGGCCCTGCTGGCCCTGCCGGCAACGGTCAAGACCCGTCATGTGTCGCGCTTCCTTGATCAGGAGCCCTTCCCGGACGATGCCACGGTCAACCGCCGTCTGGGTTATCTGACGCGGATCGAGCAGGCCCTGGGCACCTATTTCCCCCGCAACCCGGAGATGCGCTCCCTCTGGGTAAAGCGCGGCAATCGTCGCTTTGGCAGCCGTCCCCCCCTGGCCGTGATGATCGAGGACGGGGAGGGCGGTCTGGTGGCCGTGCTCGCCCATCTGGACTGTACCTTCGCCTGGGATGAAACCGGCTCCAAGACTGAATATGCCGAGCGCAAGGTGCCCGCCACGGAGGCGCTCGCCTCATGAAGCAGGAGCCGGGCGCGCCTCACGCACTTACCCGGGCGCGGGGCCGCATCCTTCCTGGTACCATAGCCCCGAATTAAATGCCCAGGGCCGCGCCTACCATGCCCCATCTCCGTCTCCTTGCCCAGCTTTTGCCGGCCTTGGGCCTGCTTCTGGCCCCTTTGGTCCTTGCCAGTCAAATCGATGGGCTGGATCTGAGTGTCCACGAGTCCGATATGGCTCCCGACGTTACCCTCCATGAGCACCAGAACCGGACCATTCAGGAGTACCGCATCAATGGCCGCCTCTATAAGGTCAGGATTACTCCGAGGGTGGGTCCGTCCTATTACCTGATGGACCAGGACGGATCGGGCGACATGTCCTGGAACAGTGGCTCCGGGCCCGCCACGACCCAGGTACCCCAATGGGTCCTGATGAGCTGGTAAACCCCCTTTCGGACAGGAGAATCTCAATGAGACAAGTAGCCAAGTGGGTGACCGGCATTCTGCTCGCCGGTGCCCTGTGCCAGTCCGTGGCGGCGGGCACCCTGGAGAACGTCAAGGGCCGCGGCAAGGTCAAGTGCGGCGTCAATGGCGAGGCCCCGGGGCTGTCCTTCAAGGACGCCGCCGGGCATTGGAGTGGTATCGACGTGGATTTCTGCCGCGCCGTGGCGGCGGCGACCCTGGGTGCCAAGGACAAGGTGGAGTTCGTCCCGCTGACCGTGGCCGATGCCCTGGGGGCCCTTGCCAAGGGACAGGTCGATCTGGTCTCGCGCAACCTGAGTTGGAACCTGGAGCGTGACTCCGCCGAGGGCGTGACCTTTGTGGGCGTGCTCCTCTTCGACGGTCAGGGTTTCATGACCCGGCGCGACACGGGCATTCTCAGCGCCCTGGAGCTGGATGGCAAGTCGGTTTGTGCCATCATCGGGTCCACCAGCGCCGACCATGCCCGCCGTTATTTCGACCGGCATCGCATGTCGCTCGATCTGCGTCTCTTTCCCGATATGAATGCCGCGCGCAAGGCCTATCTGGGGGGCGAATGTCAGGTCCTGACCAGCGATTACACTCAGCTCCACGGCCTGCGCGTGGCCATGGACACGGGGCGTGACCACCGGGTCCTGCCCGAGATTGTTTCCAAGGAGCCCCTGAGCCCCGCCGTGCGCGAGGGTGATGGCCGCTGGTTCGATATCGTGCGCTGGACCCTCTTCATCATGATCGATGCCGAGGAACTGGGCATAGATTCCCGTAATGTGAAGCGGGCCCAGGAAGATGCCAAGGTCGGGGATACCCGCTTGCTGCTGGATGTGGAGGGCAAGGTAGCCAAGGCTCTGGGCCTGGACAAGGACTGGGTCATTCGCGTCATCGGCCAGGTCGGCAATTATGGCGAGCTCTATGAGCGCAACCTGGGTGCCCAGTCGCCACTCATGATTCAGCGCGGCTATAACGCCCTCTGGAACGATGGCGGCCTGCTTTACGCGCCGCCACCCCGTTAAGGATCCCGGCCTCCTGGCTCTCAACCCAAACTGGAAAACCGCCCATCATGCCTCTGATCAAGCCCTTCGCCGGACTGCGCCCGGCCCCAGGTCGCGCGGCGGAGGTGGCCGCGCCCCCCTACGATGTGATGAGTGCCGACGAGGCGCGCGCCATGGTGGCGGGGCGGCCCTGGAGCTTTCTCCATATTTCCCGCCCCGAGGTGGATCTGCCCCCGGATACGGACCCCTATGCGCCGGAGGTCTATGCCAAGGCCCGGGAAAACCTGGAGCGCATGCTGGTGGAGGGCGTGCTGGAGCGGGACCCGACCCCCTGTTATTACGTCTATCGCCTGACCATGGGCGAGCATGTCCAGACGGGCCTGGTCACCGCCGCCTCGGTGGCGGCCTATGACGCGGATCGCATCAAGAAGCACGAATTCACCCGGCCAGTGAAGGAAGACGACCGGGTGCGGCAGATCGATGCCCTGGATGCCCAGACGGGCCCCGTCTTTCTGGTCTATCGCGCCACCCCGAGCATTGACGACCTCCTGGTCGCCGTCAGCAGGCAGCCCCCGGCGGTCGACATCCGCGCCGCGGGCCAGGTACGTCACGAGATTTGGGTGGTGGCCGACGAGGGCCTCATCCGGTTGCTGTCGGCGGCCTTCGAGGCCTTGCCGGCCCTCTATGTGGCCGACGGTCATCATCGTTCCGCCGCCGCCTCCCGGGTCGCGGCGGCGCGCAAGGCCGCCCCTGCGGGGCATGGCGGTAAGGCGGCCTATAACTATTTCCTGGCTGTCGTCTTCCCCCACAACCAGATGCAAATCATGGACTACAACCGGCTGGTCAAGGACTTGCACGGCCTGGATAAGGAGGGATTCCTGAGTCGGGTGGCGGTGCCCTTTCGTGTCGAGCCGAGCGCCACGCCGGTTAAGCCCGCCAGAACGGCCGAGTTTGGCATGTACCTGGATAGCGCCTGGTATCGGCTGACCCTGGATGCGGGGCGCATCCCCTGGGACGATCCCGTGGGCCGACTCGACGTCAGCCTGCTCCAGGATAATCTGATCGAGCCCATCCTCGGCATCATCGATCCCCGGCGGGATGAGCGCATCAACTTCGTCGGCGGTATCCGTGGCCTGGAGGGCCTGGCCGGTCCCGTGGACGAGGGCCACTATCGGGTGGCCTTCTCGCTGTTCCCCACGCGCATGACGGAACTTATGGCCGTCGCCGACGCCGGGGAGGTGATGCCGCCCAAATCCACCTGGTTCGAGCCTAAGTTGGCGGACGGGCTGGTGAGTCATGTGCTTGATTGAGTGGCGGTGGGCCCTGGGTTGCGCCAAGACGCGGCCCGTGGCCATGGGCGGCGTCACGCCTTAGCCGCGCGCGCCCCCTGTACTAGGTACTAGGGGCCGGTAAGGCCCACCCCTCCTCCATGGCCTAGGCTGATCCCATGGTAACACCAGTTTATAATCTCCCCGAGGACCCCGCGGACGATGCGGCGGCCATCGAACACTGGCTCGCGGCGCTGCCGGAACAATACGGCGAGGGGGATCGCGCCCGCCTCCGCGACGCCTGTGCCCTTTTGCTGGGCTGCCGGGGCCGCCAGACCCTGGAGACGGGGGAGACCCAGATCCGCTATCGCCTGGCCACCGCCGATATCCTGGCGGGGATGCGCCAGGACGCCGACACCCTGATCACCGCCCTGCTCAACGGCTGCCTGGAAGCGGGCGACATGACCGAGGTGGGTCTGTCCCAGCGCTTCGGACCCGGCATTGGACGCATGGTGGGAGACCTGCGCCGCATCGGCCAACTCGCCAATGTCGAGGCGGTCATCGCCGCCAAGGAGCAGGACCGGCACGAGGAAAATCTGCGCCGCCTGCTGCTCGGTATCGCCGAGGACGTGCGCGTCGTCCTGGTGGTGCTGGCGGAACGCCTGCATCTCATGAGGAGCATCAAGGACCTGGATGAGGCGCGGCGGCGTAAGCTGGCCACCGATACCCGGCGGGTCCATGCCCCCCTCGCCAACCGGTTGGGCGTCTGGCAGGTCAAGTGGGAACTGGAGGATCTGGCGCTACGCTACCTGGAACCCGAGGCCTACCGGCGCATCGCCCAACTCCTGGGCGACAAGCGCGTGGAGCGCGAAGCCTACATCGCCCATGTCATCGCCCTGCTCAGGTCGAAGTTCGCCGAGGCCGGGGTGCGTGCCGATATCACAGGACGACCCAAGCATATCCATAGTATCTGGCGCAAGATGCAGCGCAAGGGCGTGGACATCGAGCAGATCTTCGATCTGCGCGCGGTGCGGATCCTGGTCGACAGCATTGCGGATTGCTATGCCGCCCTGGGCCTGGTCCATGGTCTTTGGCGGCATATCCCCAAGGAGTTCGACGACTACATCGCCACCCCCAAGGGCAACATGTATCAATCCCTGCACACGGCGGTGGTGGGGCCCGGGGACAAGTCCCTGGAGGTGCAGATCCGCACCTGGGACATGCATCGTCACGCCGAGCTGGGCGTAGCCGCCCATTGGGCCTACAAGGAGAGCAAGGGCGCGGATGCCGCCTTCCAGAACCGCCTGGTCTGGATGCGTCAATGGATGGAACTGCTGAACGAGGGCGAGGACGACGGAGATTTTCTTGAACGCTTCAAGACGGAGTTCGAGCCCGCCCATGTCTATGTGCTCACGCCCCAATCCAGGGTCATCGATCTGCCCCGCGGCGCCACGCCCCTGGATTTTGCCTATGCCATCCATTCAGAGATCGGTAATCGCTGCCGGGGCGCCAAGATCGATGGTCGTATCGTCCCTCTCAACCAGACCCTGCGCAGCGGTCAGACGGTCGAGATCATCACCCAAAAGAACGCCACCCCCAGCCGCGACTGGCTCAGCATCCATCAGGGCTACCTCAGGACCGCGCGGGCGCGCAACCGGGTGCGTCTCTGGTTCAAGCAACAGGATTACGACCGCTATGTAGCGGAGGGTCGCGCCCTGCTGGAAAAGGAGTTGGCCCGTCTCGGCGTCGAGACCCGGCTGCAGCTCGATCCTATTGCCCAAAAGTGCAATTTCCACAAGGGGGATGACTTGCTCGCCGCCCTCGGGCGCGGCGACCTCTCGCCGGGCCAGATCGCCCGGCAGTTGGGGGAGCTGGCGGGTCCGGTGGATAAGGGGCGCGAGGAGTTGGTACCGGAGGACCTGGTCACCCAGCGGCGCGACCGGCGGCGCAAGAAGCCGCTGCGCCCCGGTCGGGGACGCCAGGAGGTGGTGGCCGAGGGTATCGACGACCTTATGACCCACATGGGCCATTGCTGCAAGCCGGTACCAGGGGATGCCATCGTCGGCTATATCACCCGTGGCCGGGGCCTCACCGTCCACCGCCGGGATTGCGACAACCTGCGCCAACTCGCCGCCGCCGAGCCGGCCCGCCTGATGGAGGTGGCCTGGGCCGAGGCCAGTCCCGAGGACGCCTATCCCGTGGATCTCATCATCGTCGCCGCCGACCGCAAAGGCCTGTTGCGCGATATCTCCGCCGTCTTCTCCGAGGCCGACCTCACCCTGCTGGGTGTCAATACCAGCACGGACCGCACCAGCGATCGGGCCACCATGCGCTTTACCGCCGAGGTCCGGGACATGGACCAACTCGAGACCCTCCAGTCCCGGCTGCGCCAGATCCCGGATGTCATCGCGGTGAGACGGCCCCGCTGAGACCTGGGGTGCTACGACGGTCCCGGTCGCGCCCTGTCTAGCCGCCGGGCGCGCCCCAACACCGGCGCGGGGCCGGCACCCGCCGCCAAACCGCCGCAAGCCTGGGGCTTACCAGGTCGCAGGGCTGGCCAAGGTCCGCGGCGTTCAGGGTGATGCCGGGTTCCATGTCATCTCATCCCGCGAGTCCAGGCCCCACGGGGCCTGGGCGGCGGCCCATGGCGGGGCCGGCCCCGGGAGTCTAGAGGTATTCGGGCAGGTACTTGCGGATGCTGGCCAGGTCTTGGGCGGCCAGGTTCTTGTCAAGTTCCGCCGTGATGCATTGCTTGAGGGCGGCGGATTGGTGTTTGCGCAGGAGACCGAGAAAGGCTGGGGCCGCCAGGATATAGAGTTTATGGAGGGTGCCGGCGGCGCGAGCGGCGTCAAGTTCTTCACAAATGGCGAGGGCGAAGCGGTCCGCGCCATCCTGCTTGTGGGAGGCATCGGCACCCACGCCGTGGGCGGTGCCGCTGCTGGGGTTGCGATCGCGGCCGGTCTTGTCGGAGACCAGATCGCCCTCGTGCAGCCGGGCCTCGGGGTTGGCGAGGTCATGGGTCTCGGTGAGGGGGCCGGAGGGTTTATCGGCGGTAAAGAAGCGGGCGCGGCTGTTGTCGGCAACTATTACCCAGATGACCATGATGGTTCTCCTGCTCCTGATGGAACGCGGCCCGGTTGAACAGGCGGCGCCGTGGGTTTGGGACAGGGTGCTGGCGGGGTTGGCCCAGCCACCCTCTCTGACTTGAGTTTAACAGGCTGACGGCGGGCCGGTGAAAAGGATGCGGCGCCCGGGAGTCCTGCGGAGGCTGTTCATTCCAGACTGCTGGCGGTCGCTAAACCGGCGCGGTTGGATAAGGCCTGAGGGGGTGTTTTTTTATGCGGACGGGATAGAATGCCCATGCACCGTCTGCTGGCCCTGGCGCGTTAATGGGCGGTCGCGATTGACCGTTACCCCTATTCACCGCATCGAGATATCACCATGATCCAGTTCTCCGCGCGCTTCGCCCATGGCGCCGCTATCGCGACCCTCTCGGTCACTCTATTGACATCCGGGCTGCTTTTCAATCCTTGCGCCAACGGGCGGGATTTTGGTGGCGGTGGCTTCCGCGGCATGGGCGGGGGTGGCCTGGATCGTGGAGGCTATCATTTTGGTGGCGATGACATGGGAGGATATCGGGGTTCACATCCCATGTTCGGCGATGGCGCGCGTCCTCAGTGGGGCGACGACAAAATCGATCAGCACAATGTCACCATTAATGACCAGCACAACATCAATGCCGACCACAATTTCTACAACCGGCCCTATAACGGCTGGCACCCCAATTGGTCCAACGGCGGCTATTGGGCGCATCGCCCCTGGAATGCGGGCTGGTATCGGTGGGCACCGACGACTTGGGGCTGGTGGGGCGGCAGCGCCGCCGCCTGGGGGCTGGCAGGCCTGGCGACGGGGGTTGCCATCACCGAGTTGGTGAACAATGCCGCTGCCCAGCAATCCACCATCATCGTCGTGCCGCGGAGTGATTATCAGCTCAACTACGGTTCGGTGGAGGCGGTGGGAAGCCAGGGTGCGAGCTTCTCTTACGCGGTTTCGGGGGGCGCGAATCTGCAGGGGGCGGTGAATTGCCATCAGGGCCTGCTCAATGGCCAGGTGCCACAGACCGCCGCTGACGCCCAATTGGTCAATGCCGTCTGCCAGGTGGCCTTCGGTTCCGCGGGCTAGCTCATCAAGACTCGATCAAACCGGGCGCCTTGAACCATTCATGGCGCCTGTAGTGGGCCGAGGCCCGGGCATTCAGGCCAGGGGGTGCCCTGTCAGGGCTATTTCAGGTTAGCTGGGTGCCGGCTTTGGATTCAGGTTCGGCAGCGGCTGCGGGCCGGGCTTTGAGATCTGTTCCGGTTGCGGCGTCTGTTGGCCGCTCTTCCTGTAACCAGGCCAGGAGCAGTTCGTAGCCGAGAACCAGCACCACAGCTCCGACGAAGAGGCCGATGATGCCCTGGCCGATGAAGCCCCCAATGGCCCCTACGAAGATAACGGGCATGGGCACCGAGATGCCCTGTCCCAGCAGTATGGGCTTGAGAATGTTGTCGATGCTGCCGACGAAGAGGGTCCAGATCAAGAAAAGCACCGCCGTGGTGGTGCTGGCGGTGTAGAAGAGATAAATGGCGGCGGGCACCATGACCGGGAAGACACCCAGTTGGATGGTACTCAGTACCAGGCCGATCAAGGCCCACAGGCCGGCGGCCGGCACCCCGGCGGCCAGCATGCCCAGTCCCGCCAGCGTCGCCTGAATCATGGCCACGCCCAGAATGCCACGGAATACGCTGCGTACCACGGCTCGGGACAATTGGGCGAACCTGAAGCCATGACTGCCCGCCAGACGCAGGGCGATGCTGTGGACCAGGTTGCCGGCCTCTTCGCTCTTGGCCAGAAATACCGCGGCGATGAAGATGGCGAAGATGAAATGCAGGATGCTGATGCCCGCGTCCTTGGCGAAGCCGAGGGCCCATTCGCCCACCATCCGCAATTGGGGTTCGATCATGCGCAGGGCGTCTTCCAGGTTTGATGACGCCGTTTTCCAAAAATCTTCAATATCGGGGCCTACCAAGGGGATGTAGGTCAGGTCGGGGGCGGGTGGGATGATCAGTTTTCCGGCCTCGAAGCCGCGGGCCAGACTCTCGGCGCCTTGGACCAGGGTTCCGCTCAGCATGACAATGGGCACTATGAGCCCCAGGAGCGCGATCAAGATGAAGAGGGCCGAGGCGATGACCCGGCGGTTGCCCGCGAGGCTGAGCAGGGCCTGGTAGCCTGGGTGGACGGCGATGGCAATGATGATGCCCCAGGCGAGTGGCGCCAGGAAGGGCCGCATGATGGCGAAGCAGAGGGAAATCCACAGGGCCAGCAGGCTGATGCGGATCGCGATCTCAACCGCCCGGTCCACGGCTTCGTGACCGCTGCTCAAGGATTTGCCTGGGGGAGGGAGAGGGGTCTCCGCCATGGGTTGCCTTTCCTGTTAGCCGGATAGTTAGGGGTTTGCGGGAATTGGGTAGGGCGGGCCACTGCGTGGTCAAGGGTTGGCCGGCCTGGTGGGTCTGGATGCCTGGATCAGGGCTCCATCTTGACCGTCACGCCGCTGGAACTCAGGTTGAACTGCAGCCCCTGGGAGGTGGACTGGAGGCGCATGATGACGCCATGCTGGTTTTTGAGGATGGTGCCACCGACGCCGCCGGCGAGGGTGATGGCGCCTTCCAACTGCACATAGGTGCCCGGGAAATCAGCCAGCTTTTTCAGGTCGTAGACCTCGCCCACCGCCGAGATCTTGGAGGCCCCAAAATTGGCGCCGGCGCTGATGCCATTGATCTTGAAGTCATGCTTCTTGCCCTGGAACTTGAGTTCGCCCTTGCCGAAGCTGCCGCCGACGATAAAGGCAATCTGGGTTTCGTCGATGTTTACGCTGCCAGATGGCTTTTTAGGGGTTTCGGCCAGGGTCGCGCCACTCACGAATAAGGCCAGTCCCGCCAGGGCGGAGGTAAAGAATTCACGGCGGTTGATCATGTAACAACTCCCAATAAGGTGAGAAGGAGGCTAGAGCTAAGTCGCCTAGGTAGATGCGGGAACCGGGCCCGAGGCGGATGATTCATCACCCCGAACATTAACACAATCGCTCGGGGAACGAGTCGGTTGGATGCTTCCGTAGCAGAGCGGAGGAACGGGTTCATGGGGTAAAGGATTGCCATCCATCCGCCGATGCCGTGGCTTTTGACAGGCAGTTCCGCAAGGAAAATTGTCGCGGGCGCCCTGTTACCTGCTTTAATGTCTATATTCCAAGCGCTGGCGGCCCATTACCCTGGGCGCCGATTGTTCCGGCGTCGCAACTTGACCGAGAGGAAACACCCATGTCTGGACTCGAGCAAATCGAAATCGCGAAATATAACAAGGAACTGGTCGGCGATGTTCGTCATCTGGTCAGTAAGTACTGCCGCATCATGTCTTGGGAAGTGCCGGAACTTGATGAGAAGGAGGCGAGTCGTCTTATTTTTAGCGCCCTAAGGTCTGCCCTGGACGAGGCCGAAAAGGGTTAAGGCTGTCGGATCGGGCTGGATGGCGCGGCTTGGGGCGGGGACTTAGTCCCGACCCCTATTATGAGCCGAGGTCGTCCAGCGGGAATCGGCAACCGCATCGCTGGCTCGGGGCTGGACCCAACTTTCGCCCGTTGGGGTCGTCTCCTTTTTCCAGAGAGGGGCCTTGGTCTTGAGCTGGTCGATCAGGAATTCGCAGGCGCGAAAGGCCGGTCCCCGATGGCTGGCGGCAACGGCGACGAGAACGATGGGATCCTGGGGTTCCAGGACCCCGACGCGGTGCAGAATGCGGACGGCATCGAGGGGCCAGCGGCTGGCTGCCTCCTCGGCGATCACCGCGAGGGCCTTCTCGGTCATACCGGGGTAGTGTTCCAGGGTCAGGCGGCTGACGGGGTTGCCCTCGTTGAAGTCGCGCATCAGGCCTATGAAGCTGACCAGTGCCCCGATTTGGGTCTGACCTAGCCAGAGGGTGCGTTGCT
The DNA here is from genome assembly GCA_016714645.1 of Chromatiaceae bacterium. NCBI lineage: Bacteria > Pseudomonadati > Pseudomonadota > Gammaproteobacteria > Chromatiales > Chromatiaceae > Chromatiaceae bacterium. The sequence goes on from JADKCI010000004.1 coordinate 229,674, forward strand.
CCTCGGGGAGATCGAAGGGTTCGGCCTGGACCCGGATATCAAGGAACATACTCAGGTCTGATTTAGGCGGACTGTTCGGAGGGGACCAAGGGGTTCAGGGTGTCGGGAGGCCCTACCTCCACGATCTGGCTGGTTGGGACGAAGCTGAAGCCGCAGACCTGGGACGTGAGGTTCTCCTCCGCCGTGCGGGGATATTTGCGGCAACTCGGCGGGCGAAAGGTGTAAATAGCGCACATGCTCAAGCCGTCCGCGTCATAGCGCAGAAAGGGGCAGGGATAGGGCAGCTTGCAGCACTCACCGCAGCGGTTGCAGTCGCCGACACGGTTAGGGGCAACCGGCAACAGCGAAGTCGCAAGGCGCTTGATTTTCTTCTTCATTGACATGGACTGAAAGGTAACTGGGAACTGGGCTTGGGTCGGATTGAACCGCGGTCTGGATTGCCAATTGGGGGCAGGGCGAGGCCAATCAAAGCCCTCTTAACGCTTTATGCTACCGTAAGACGAAGCGGCGGAATAGAGCCTCTCCAAGTTTTGCATAGGTTTCCGGCGGGGGCGAGGCAGGTGATCCGGTGATCCGCGCGTCCTGCTGGCGGCGATGGGTTTCTCGGCAAGTCTGGAGCCCGTAGTCCTGGACCCCCGCATCGGCCAAGCGGCGCATCAAGGTCTCCATCCCACGGGCTAGCCGCCAGTCTGGAGGCAGGGTCGTCCTGACCTCTAGGGGGACGCCCGCCGCGATGAGCCGGCGCAGGCTCTTCCAGGCGCGTTCACCGGAACCCACCGCCCCGGTGATGATGGGGTAATCCTCGGGCAAGGCCTTGATATCCAGCCCAACCCAGTCCAGGAGCGGCACCAGTATCCCCAACTGTTCGGGATAGATGCCCGCCGTGTGCAGGCCAATCTTAAAGCCCATCGCCTTGACGTGAGTCAGGGCGGCGGGCAAGGCGTTTTGCAGGGTGGGTTCGCCGCCTCCGAAGACCACGGCATCCAGGAGCCCTTGGCGACGTTCCAGAAATGCCTCCACTTGGCTCCAGGGGATGGCATGGGTGCCGTCGGGCGGCAGCAGATGCGGGTTGTGACAGTAGGAGCACCGCCAAGGGCAGCCCTGGCAGAAGATCACCGCCGCCAGTTCCCCGGGATAGTCCAGACTGGTCAGGGGGGTAAGACCGCCGATGCGCAACGCGTCCTTGTCCATGCCCTTATCCCTTGGCGCTGCTCAATCGCATTTTTTCACTTCAAGGCACCCCGGGGCCGGCCGTTGCTCGACAAAATAGCGCCGCTCCTGGTGCTCGGAGCGCTTGCCGGCGTTGAAAGCGGCCACTGGGCGATGGTAGCCCATGACGCGGGTCCAGACTTCGCAGCGGGTACGATCTTCGTCCGTGAGCGGGATGTTGGGGTTAGTCGACATGGTGGTGCTCTCCTGAATAAGTTTTGAAAAGGATTCGCCCATGGCGAGGGTTCTCTGCGGTCTGGCACTACTTGCGGGCCATGATTTCCTGGTCACAGTGGGGGCAGAACTCATGCTCGCCCGGGAGATAGCCATGGTTGGGGCAGATGGAAAAGATGGGCGTGATGGTGATGTAGGGCAGGCGGAAGTGGGTCAGAGCGCGGCGGACCAGGCGTTTGCAGGCCTCGGGGCTGGATATGTGCTCGCTCATGTAGAGGTGGAGTACGGTACCGCCCGTGTATCTGCTCTGGAGCTCCTCCTGTAACTCCAGAGCCAGGAAGGGATCATCCGTGTAACCGACAGGAATCTGAGAGGAATTGGTGTAGTAGGGTGCATCCGCCGAGCCGGCCTGAAGTATGCCCGGGAGGCGCTTGCGGTCCTCCCGGGCGAAGCGATAAGTGGCACCCTCCGCAGGGGTGGCCTCCAGGTTGTACATATGGCCGGTCGCCTCCTGGAACTCCACCAGCCGCGCCCGCGCCCGGTCGAGAAAACGCAGGGCCAGTGCCTGACCCGCGGTGGAGGTGATGTCCTCCCGGTCCTGGGTGAAGTTCCGGACCATTTCGTTCAGGCCATTCACCCCGATGGTGGAGAAGTGGTTGCGCAGGGTGCCGAGGAAACGCTTGGTATAAGGAAAGAGGCCATCATCCAGGTGGCGCTGGATGACCTTGCGCTTCATCTCCAGGCTGTCGCGGGCCAGATCAAGCAGCTGGTCCAGGCTGGCCAGGAGGCAGGCCTCGTCGCCGGCATGGGCATGGCCCAGACGCGCGCAATTGAGGGTCACCACCCCTAGGGATCCCGTCTGCTCGGCGGAGCCGAAGAGGCCATTGCCGCGCTTGAGCAGTTCCCGCAGGTCGAGTTGCAGGCGGCAGCACATGGATCTGACCATGTTGGGTCTGAGTTCGGAATTGATGAAATTCTGAAAGTAGGGCAGGCCATATTTGGCCGTCATGGCGAAGAGGCGCTCGGCGTTTTCACTGTCCCAGGGAAAGTCCTCGGTCATGTTGTAGGTGGGAATGGGGAAGGTAAAGATGCGACCCTTGGCATCGCCCGCCGTCATGACCTCGATATAGGCGCGGTTGATGAGGTCCATCTCCCGCTGGAGATCGCCATAGGCGAAGGGCTGTTCCTCGCCAGCGATGATGGGTATTTGTTCGCGCAAATCCTCCGGGCAGATCCAGTCAAAGGTGAGATTCGTGAAGGGCGTCTGACAGCCCCAGCGGGAGGGCACGTTCAGGTTATAGATGAGTTCCTGGATGTACTGACGAACCTGCGAATATTCCAGCAGATCCTTGCGTACATAGGGCGCCATATAGGTATCGAAGCTGGAGAAGGCCTGGGCACCGGCCCATTCATTCTGAAGGGTGCCGAGGAAATTGACGATCTGGCCGATGGCGGATGACATGTGGCGCGGCGGGCCGGATTCGACCTTACCCGGCACACCATTGAAGCCCTCATGTAATAAGGTGCGCAGGGACCAGCCGGCACAATAGCCGGCCAGCATGTCGAGGTCATGGATATGGATGTCGCCCGCACGATGGGCTTCACCGATCTCGGGGGGATAAACGTGCGATAGCCAATAGTTGGCGATCATCTTGCCCGAGGTGTTCAGAATGAGGCCACCCAGGGACCAGCCTTGGTTGGCATTAGCGGAGACGCGCCAGTCGGACCTGTCCAGATATTCGTCGATGCTGGCGGCGGCGTCCACCAGGGTGCGGCGATCCGAGCGCAGCTTGCGGTGCTGTTCCCGATAGCGGATATAGGCTCGGGCCGTTTCGAAGTGGTCATCCGCGATGAGGGTCTGCTCCACCAGGTCCTGGATGGCCTCGATATCCGGCACACGACCATTATGGAAGCGGTGGCTGAGCACTTTGACGACTTGGGAGGTCAGGCGCTCGGCCTCCCGAGCCCCGAATTCGCCACTGGCCCGCCCCGCTCGTTCGATGGCCGAGCGAATCTTGCTGGCCGCGAAGGCGACCTGCGTACCATCGCGCTTGAGGATGCGGGTGGGCAAGGTGGCGAGCCTTGGCTGGACGTTAGGCATGAGCGATAACCTGGGTAAGCACAATATATAGTGGTTAAGATTATACGAAACTCAAGATGTGGGTCTTGACCCAAGTCAAGCTAGAGCCGGTGATCGGGTCTGCGGGTGCCGCCGAGTCTGGGAGGGCCGCCGAGTTTGCCGGATTGTGCGGGGCGTTACGGCTTGGGTGTGGGTCACCCCCGTCGGGAGGGTTCGCCAAATCTCTCCTGGCGCTTGGGTTGGGGGATACCCGCCATGCCCCCGGGTCTCCAGGGTGGCGAGGGACCCTTCCGGTAATGAGGCTTGACCTAATTCGATCGGAGCGAATGAGTGTGCGGGTATCCTGACGATACCCTTGACTTGAGTTTAAATAGCCGGGTTGATCGTCTTGGGAGTCACTGAATGGTCATTAAAGACGGCGTGGTTTCCATGGGGAGTTGACAATATAAATTTTTGGTTTAAATTAGCGGTCCTATTACCGTATCGGGTGCGTCGATTCGGTAGTTAATGTTACTCACCCACTCATCAGGAGTTTTTTGATGGAATTAGAAAACCTAAGTTATGAGGAGATCCAGCGGCTTGTCGCTGATCTCGAACAGGAACGCCTCAATGCCATCGCGGCCCTTGCGCAGCGTAAAGAGCAGGCCAAATATGAATTGGCTCAAACCATCAAGGACATGATTGCCGAACAGGGTTATGCCCTGAATGACATCGTCCCCCTGCTTGGTGTGAGAAAGCGCCGTGGTCCAGCTCGCGTGGTGGCTGCTCCGCGTCGCTCCCCGGCGGATAGTCGCCAGCGTACCCTCTACGTTGATCCCGATAATTCCGATAATGTCTATTCTCGCGGTGCGACTCCTGGCTGGATGAAGCAAAAGATGCAGGATCAGGGATATGATCCCGCCAGCAAGGGCGATCGCAATGCCTTCAAGGCTAATTATCTGAAGGTCGTGGAAGGCTGATTTGAGAGTGGATGTCGAGGGGAATCGGCGTCTTGACCGGCGCTGATTTTCCTCCATCCTTATGCTCATGGATTATGGCTAGGCGTCCCCTCGGGCGCCTGGGCCGTTTCTGGGATATCCCGAAGTTCGCATCCGGGACTATCTCATTCGCATAGACCCGGTTGGCATTTTCCCAGGATGCGGCCAAACTGACAGAGTCGCTCCTCCTTGACTATCCATCCTTATTGACGGCCCCGACGACCTATGACCAGTGACCGTCGAGATCTGTATTCCGTCGCCAGTGATGGTGAGTTGGCGGCCTTTATGCGCAAGTTGGAGGCTACTCCGCCGCGGATTGGGGGACAGCGCGGGCGCCTCATCTTTGCCATGGACGCAACCGCCAGCCGCGAGCCGACCTGGGACCAGGCCTGCGCCATCCAAGCCACCATGTTCAGCGAAACGGCTAACCTGGGGGGGCTTTCAGTGCAACTCTGTCACTTTGGTGGCTTCCTGGTTTTCGAGGCCTCACCCTGGTGTAACCAGGCCGAGGAATTGCTAGGGCGCATGACCCGCGTCTCTTGCTCGGCGGGTCTGACGCAGATCGGGCGCGTCCTGGAACACGCCCTAGAGGAGCGTAAGCAGGGTAAAGTGGATGCCCTGGTCCTGGTTGGCGATGCCGTGGAAGAGGAACCGGCGCGGCTCGCCGAGCTTGCCGGCCAACTCGGCCTTCTGGGGTTGCCGGTCTTCGTCTTCCAGGAGGGACGTGATCCCCAGGCGGAAAAGACCCTGCGCGCCATAGCCAGTCTGAGCGGTGGGGCCTGGTGCCCCTTCGATGCCCACAGCCCCGAGGTGCTGCGCGACTTGCTGAGCGCCGTCGCCATCTTCGCGGCGGGCGGTCGCCGCGCCCTGGAGGACTTTGGCCGTCGGCGTGGCGGCGCGGTCCTGCGCTTGACCCAAGGCCTTCGTCGGGGCTGATCCATGGTCGGTCGACTGCTCCTCCTCGTCCTGCTGATTGCCGCTTTAGTCTGGTTCCTCCACTGGTTCCGCAAGACATCAACCGCCCAGGTTTCCCGGCGCGTGCGGCAGGGCGCCTTTTGGGGCCTCATGGGTCTCCTGGCCGCTTTGGCCCTGACGGGGCGCCTCAACCCCCTTTTTGCCGCCCTTGCCGCCGCCATCCCCGTGGCCATGCGCGGTATCAATCTTCTGCTGATGTTGCCGGCCATCCGCCAGACCCTGCGCTCACTCGGCTTGGGCGGTCTCGCCGGGGGTGCCGCCCAGGCCGGGGGGCCGGGTCCGGCGGGTCAAAGTTCCTCGATCCGTACCCGTTTTCTCGAAATGACCCTGGATCACGCCAGCGGCGATATGGATGGACGGGTTCTGGAGGGTGAATTTCAGGGACAGCGCCTTTCCGAATTAGCGCAAGACGTCCTATTGCGCCTACTGGAATGTTGCCGCCGCGAGGATGTTCAGTCGGCCACCCTGCTGGAGGCCTACCTGGACAGGACCCAGGGCGAGGAGTGGCGCCAATCGGCGTCTGGCGGCCCCCAGTCCCCGGCGAGCGGCGGCCCCATGAACCAGGAGGAGGCCCTGGCCGTGCTGGGCCTGGCGCCAGGGGCGGACCCCGTGGCCATTCGCGACGCCCATCGCCGTCTGATGCAGCGCTTGCACCCGGATCGGGGAGGGTCCGACTATCTGGCCGCCAAGATCAACGAGGCCAAACGCGTCCTCCTGGACGATTGACGGTCCTCGCGAAATCTCCCTTGACCCTTCTCGTCCTCGCCGAAAAGCCCAGCGTCGCCCGCGATATCGCCCGCATTCTGGGGGCTGGGCGCAAGGGCGAGGGCTTCCTGGAGGGGCAGGGCTACCGCGTCACCTGGGCCCTGGGCCATCTGGTCCATTTTGCCGAGCCGGATGACTATGGCGTCGCCTGGTCGGGTCGCTGGTCCCTGGCCCAACTGCCCATGATCCCGGAGAGCTGGCAATTGCGGTCCGACCCGCGCACCGCCAGCCAGTTAAAGATCGTCCAGGGCCTGCTCAATGCCCCGGATACTCAGGCCGTCATCTGTGCCACGGATGCTGGGCGCGAGGGCGAGAATATCTTCCGCCTCATCTACGAGTTCGCTCACTGCCGCAAACCCTTCCAGCGCCTCTGGGTGTCCAGCCTGACCGACGAGGCGATCCGCGCGGGCTTTGCCCACCTCAAGCCTGGCGCGGCCTTCGAGCCCCTGGCCCAGGCGGCGCGGGCCCGTGCCCAGGCTGACTGGCTGGTGGGGATGAACCTCACCCGGGCCTACACGGTCCATAACCGGGTGCTATGCACCATCGGCCGGGTCCAGACACCGACTCTGGCCATGATCGTGGCCCGTGATCAGGCCATCGCCGGCTTCGTCAAAGCCTATTTTTACGAATTAGTGGCGACCCTGGCGGAGGGCTTCAGCGCCCGTTACTGCCGGGATGGCGAGACCCGCCTCGACGAGAGAACCGAGGCCGAGCGCCTCCAGCGGGAACTGGCGCCGCATACCCAGGGCCGGGTGAAGCGGGTTGACCAGAAGGTGCGCCATAACCGGCCACCGCCCCTTTACGACCTCACCAATCTGCAGCGTGACGCCAACCGCCACTTTGGCCTCACGGCCGCCCAGGTCCTGGAGCAGGCCCAGGCCCTCTATGAGACCTACAAACTCATCAGCTACCCGCGAACCGAGAGTCGCCATATCGCCGAGGATATGTTACCCCTGCTTCCGGGCATCCTCACTGGCCTGGAACATACCCTGGCTGCCGAGGCGATCCAGCGTCTGGAAGCTGGCCACCTACTCGGCAAGGCCTATGTGGACAGCACCAAGCTCACGGATCATCACGCCATTCTGCCCACGGGCAAGCGGCCCCCAGCCCATCTGCCGGAGGCGGCGCGTCGGGTCTTCGAACTGGTGGCGGCGCGATTTGTCGCCATCTTCCTGCCCGATGAGCAGGTGGAGGAGACCCGCGTTATCCTGGATATTGGCGGTGCCGACTTCATGGCCCGGGGTTCGCGGGTCCTGGATCCCGGCTGGAAGCGGGTGGAGCCCCCCCGCCGAGTCGCAGCGGGGGGCGAGCAGGAGGAGGGGGTCCTGCCGCCCCTGACTCCAGGTCAGACCGTCCATGTCACGGGCCTGGAGGTGGTGGAAAAGGAGACCCAGCCCCCGCGCCCCTATGATGACGCAACCCTGCTGGCGGCCATGAAGAGCGCCGGGCGCGAGATCGAGGACGATGCCCTGGCGACGGCCATGAAGGCGTCCGGCCTGGGCACGCCCGCCACCCGCGCCGAGATCATCGAAAAACTCATTCGGAGCGGCTATGTGGAGCGTCAGCGCAAACAGTTGCGGGCGACCCCCAAGGGCCTGGCCCTCATCGGCCTGGTGGCGGAGCCCTTGCGCAGCCCGGAACTGACCGCGAACTGGGAGCAGCGGCTCAAGGATGTGGAACAGGGCCAAGGCCGGGCCGAGGACTTCTATCGCGATATTGTCGCCTGGGTACGTCATCTCGTCCCCGTCGTGGCCCAGGGTCCGGCCTTGACTCCGGAGCAGGCGGCCGCCGCGGGCCCGGGTCGAACCAGGGATAAGCGCGGTGGGCCGCGGCACGCCAGCCCCGCGCGCGCCACGGATCTGGGCCTCTGCCCGATCTGTAAGAAGGGCAGGGTGCTGGAAACCGCCAAGGCCTTCGGCTGCAGCCGTTATACCGAGGGTTGCGGCCTGACGCTCTGGAAGACTCTGGCGGGGCTCAGGCTCGAAAAGCCTCTGATCCGGCAACTGCTGGCCGAGGGGCGGACGGATAAGGTCGAAGGTTTCGTCGCCAAGACCGGACGGCCCTTTGCGGCACGCTTGAAGTTGGATGAGGCTGGCCGGGTCGCCTTCGATTTCGAGGGATCGCCCGCGGGCGCGTCTCCGGCCCGCCCCCCGTGGCGGCCCGGGAAGGGAGTGTCGGGCGCGGATCGGGGCAGCCCGCGGGTGCGTCCGGAGTCCCCCTGGGGCCACTGACCTGTCCCAAGTGCGGCTTGGGTCGCATCATCGAGGGCCGCCGGGGCTTTGGTTGCGACCGCTACCGGGATGGTTGCGACTTCGTGGTCTGGAAGGAGGTCGCCGGACGCTTGCTGACGGAGGATGAGATCTGCCGCCTCATTGCCACCGGCCGCACCGGACTGATCCAGGGCTTCAGCGATGGCGATGGCGCCCAACTCGACGCCCATCTGCGCCTGGATGGGCACTGGCGGGTCGTCCTGGATTTTTCAGGGGAGGATGACCATCCCCGACCGGGGGAGTTGGCATAGCCGACCGCGGTCTGGCCGGGTTAGCCGCGGGCCGGCCATGGCCCCTCTGGATGGGCAAAAGGGGGCGCGGAGAATGCCGGACCCTGGCAGGGAGTCAGGGCGATAGGTCCCGTCAAACATGGAATTTACGCTTTCTTTACCTGCCCTGATTTGGGGGGGATAATTCGCCACCGCCCAGCGAATTCACCCAGGATGGGGAAGGCGGCGTTTCCCCTCTGTCCCAAGCCAGGTATCTCCATGAATCCTGAAAAGGTCGTCTTTGGCTTCTTTATCGTCCTGGCGCTGACCCTTAACTTTGGGTTTTTTGTCGGCGATGTGGACAATCCCGAGCATCACCATGTGTGGGAACTCTTCGCCACGTTGGTGGTGAATGCGATCGCCACCGTGCTCAAGTTTGGCGACCGCACCCAGTTGGGGGCCGTACTCCTGGCCACCAGCCTGGCGGCCATGCTCCAGCTCATCGCCGCCGTGGTCGTCTGGGCGGTGGCCGTGCATGTCGCGGCGACGGGCCTGACGCCTGGGGTTACCGCCAGCATCGTCTCCTTGAGTGGCGGCGCCATGATCGCCAATGTGATCTCGGTCGTGCTGCTGGTCATCGAGACCGTCATGCTGCGGCGCTAGTGCGCGGCCCCGACCCTGGGCCGGGTAAGGTAAGGCCGTCGCTTCGCGACCCGTCCGCGCGGGCCCCTGGAAATAAGCCATAGGGTTAACCGATTCCCATGGATAACGTTGCTTTCCTGATTTTCCGGCGCATGCGCGCCCCCCTGATCGTCCTCATCATCATCTACTCGGTCTCCGTCATGGGGCTGGTACTGATCCCCGGCCAGGACGCCGAGGGCAAGCTCTGGCACATGGATTTTTTCCATGCCTTCTATTTCTTCAGCTACACCGCCACTACCATCGGCTTTGGCGAGATCCCTTATGCCTTTACCGATGCCCAACGCGCCTGGGTCACCATCGCCATCTATCTGACGGTGGTGGGCTGGTTCTACTCTATCGGCACCCTGATCGCCCTCCTCCAGGACAAGACCTTTCAGCATTCCCTGGCGGAGCTGCGCTTCGCGCGGCGCATCCGGCGGATGAGGGAACCCTTTTACCTGGTCTGTGGTTATGGGGAGACGGGTAGCGCCCTGGTTCAGGCCATTACCGACGGTAATCGACATGCGGTCGTGATCGATCAGCGCCAGGAACGGGTCGATCTGCTGCAACTCGAAAATCTGCGCGAGTATGTGCCCGCCCTGCATGGCGACGCGCGCCGCCCTCATCATCTGCTGGAGGCGGGGCTCAAGCACCCCCTGTGCGCGGCCGTGGTGGCCTTGACCGAGGTCAACGAGACCAATCTCAAGGTCGCCATTGCCGCCAAGCTGATGCATCCGGAGGTCAAGGTCGTCTGCCGGGCCGATTCCCATGAAGTGGAGGCCAACATGGCCTCCTTCGGCACCGATTATATTTATGACCCTTTCGATATCTTCGGCGCCTATCTGGGCATGGCCATCGCCACCCCTTGCCTGACCCTGATGCGGGACTGGCTGTCCGGCCTGCAGGGCGAACCGCTCAGGGATCCCCCCATGCCGCCCGCCGAAGGACTGTGGATCCTCTGTGGCTATGGGCGATTTGGCAAGGCTATCACGGCCAATCTTGGCGCGCGGGGGATGGATTTGGTGGTGGTGGAGGCCGCGCCGGAATTGACCGGCAGGCCCGAAGGCATACCCCTGGTCCCGGGGTGGGGTACCGAGGCCCATACCCTGGAACAGGCGGGCGTGCGGCGCGCCGTGGGTCTGGTGGTGGGCACCCATAACGATGCCAACAACCTCTCCATTGTCATGACGGCACGGACTCTCAACCCCGACCTCTTTATCGTGGTGCGGGAGAATCACAAGGATAACGAGGAGCTGTTCCGGGCCGTTGGCGCCGATATCCTGATGCACCCCAGCACCATCATTGCCGACCGCATCCGCATCCTGTTGGTCACCCCCCTGCTCACCGAATTCGAGCAGCTTGCTCGGCTCCAGGACCACGCCTGGTCTTGCCAACTGGTGAGTCGCATCCTGGCTCTGGTTGACCATCAGGTGCCGGATGTCTGGGAGGTTATCTTTGATGACGAAAACGCCCATGCCATCTGCGTTCTGACCGGGCAGGGGGCGGAGGTCACCCTGGGGGCGCTTTTGCGCGATCCCCGCGCCCGCGAGCGCTCCCTGCCCATCATTCCCTTGCTGCTGGTCCAGGGCGAGGGGCGCGAACTCTTGCCACCCGAGGACCGCCAGGTCGGTCCTGGCGATCATTTGCTGCTGTGCGGCCGTCCCCTGGGCCGCTCCCGTCTGGGCTGGACCTTGCAGAATGTCCACTCCCTCAACTACGTCCTGACGGGTGGCAGTTCCCCCGAGGGGACCCTCTGGCATTGGCTCGCGGGGCGGATCAACCCGACCGCGGGTCATAGGCTATAAGCCATGCCTCGGTTGGCTATTGGCGCCACCCGAGTCCAACTATGCCATACTAGATCTTGATTTTTCCCGTCATGCTGGCCGAGCCGTTGGAGCCTGCATCCACTTGAAGAGGACCCTGACCCATGACGCAAATACTTGACCGTCTCCATCATGAGCATAAGCAGATCAGCCAGTTGCTCGACCTGTTGGACAATATTCTGGCCATGTTTCACAACGGCCGGGAACCGGACTACGAAATCCTCAGCGAACTGCTGCAGTACATGGAGGAGTATTCGGACCAGATTCACCATCCGATGGAGGAGCTAATCCGCGAACGTCTCCGCCTGGCCGGCCACCACCAGTCCTATCTGGACATCCTCACCCGCCAGCACCAGGCCCTGAACGAGATGACCCACAATTTCCGCCAAGCCGTCGACGGGGTCATCAACGGCGAGGTCCAGCGCCGGGATCAGATCGAGGCTTACGGTCGGGAAATGGTCTCGACCCTCCGCGCGCACCTGGATCTCGAAGAGGCCGAGGCCTTTCCTCTGGCCCGTCGGGTGTTGAAGGAAGAGGACTGGGCGGCGATTCAGGCCGAGGTGGCACGGACCATAGATCCGCTGCTAAGCGAGACGGATTTGCAGCGTATCCACACCATCTATCAGCATCTCTCGTCCCAGGCCAGGGCCTGATCGGCATGCGCCGAGCCGCTTTTTTGGCCAAGCTCCGGTTGGAGTGAGCCTTACTAGGCCCTGCCGGACCGGCTAATAACTGGTAGCGTCCTCGCCGTGGGGCCCCTGGTTAGGCCAAGGCCCCACGGTGATTGGGTTGCCCTCGGACCTGCGGGCGTCTTTCATTGTGCATCCGCGTCCTGGGCCTCATCGGGCTCCCGGGTGGGCTCGGCTGCGTCGGCAGTGGCGTCGAGGACGAGGACGACACCCGCGAGGGGCGGCAGATCCACCAGGATAGAATGGGGGCGCCCCATCCATTCCACGGGCTCGGAGGCGCCACCCACGCGCTCGCCATAAGAACTGCCGCCATAGATACCCGCGTCCGAGTTGAGGACCTCACGGTAAAAGCCGGCCTCGGGTACGCCAAGGCGATAGCCGGGGCGCGGTACCGGGGTGAAGTTGAAGAGGGCCAGCACCTTGGCCTCGCCGGTGCGGTCCTTGCGCAGGTAGCTCAGGACTGACTGGGAACTGTCGTTGCAGTCGATCCACTCGAACCCCGTATCCTGGAAGTCCAGGTCGTACAGGGCCCGGTGTCGGCGATAGAGGCGGTTAAGGTCCGCGACCAACCGGTGAATACCCTGATGAGGCTCCCGTTCGAGCAGGTACCAATCCAGCTCGCCGGCGAAGTCCCATTCACGTCCCTGTCCGAACTCACAGCCCTGGAAGAGCAGCTTCTTGCCCGGATAGGTGAACATGAAGGCGTAGAGCAGGCGCAGCCCGGCGAACTTGCGCCAGCCGTCGCCCGGCATGCGGTCGAGCAGGGAGTGCTTACCGTGGACTACCTCGTCATGGGAGAAGGGCAGGACGAAGTTCTCGGTGAAGGCGTAGAGGAGCCCGAAGGTCAGCATGTCGTGGTGATAATGCCGGTAGATGGGGTCCTTGGAGAAGTAGGCCAGGGTGTCGTGCATCCAGCCCATGTTCCACTTCATGGTGAAGCCCAGGCCGCCGGCGAAGGTGGGCCGCGAGACCGCCGGCCAGGCGGTGGATTCCTCGGCGATCATGAGGGTGCCAGGGTGCTGGCCGTGAGTCACCTCGTTGAGCTGGCGCAGGAAGTCCACCGCCTCCAGGTTCTCGTTGCCACCATAGCGATTGGGTATCCACTCGCCGGCGTTGCGGGAATAGTCCAGGTAGAGCATGGAGGCCACCGCGTCCACCCGCAGGCCGTCCAGGTGAAACTCCTCTAGCCAGAAGAGGGCGCTGGAGAGCAGGAAGTTTGTCACCTCGTTACGCCCGAAGTTAAAGATCAGGGTGCCCCAATCCTTATGTTCGCCCAGGCGCGGGTCCTCGTGCTCGTAGAGGGCCGAGCCATCGTAGCGGGCCAGGGCGAAGGTATCGCGGGGGAAGTGGGCGGGGACCCAGTCGAGGAGGACGCCGATACCCTTGCCATGCAGGTGATTCACAAACCAGCGGAAGTCCTCCGGCGCGCCGAAGCGGCTGGTGGGGGCAAAATAGCCCGTGGTCTGGTAGCCCCAGGAGGCGTCCAGCGGGTGCTCGGTAATGGGCAGCAGTTCGACGTGGGTGAAGCCCGCCTCCTGGGCATAGTCCGCCAGGCGCTCTGCGATCTCGCGGTAGCCGAGGAAGTTGCCATCGGCGCTGCGCTGCCAGGAGCTGAGGTGGACCTCATAGATCGAGAGTGGCTGGTGTGACCAATCGGCCTGGGCGCGCTCCTCTAGCCAGGCGGCGTCGTCCCAGGCGAAATCGCTCTCGGCCTGGGTGATGCAGGCCGTATCCGGGCGGGTCTGAAAAGCGGTGGCATAGGGGTCGATTTTGACGTGGGTGTTGCCTTGCTGGTCGCGGAGTTCGAATTTGTAGAACTCGCCCGGCCCGAGGGCCGGCAGGAAGATCTCCCAGACCCCTGATCCGCCCCGTGCCCTCAGGGGGTGGACGCGTCCGTCCCAGGCATTGAATTCACCCACCACGCTGACGCGTTGGGCGTTGGGCGCCCAGACGGCGAAGAGGGTGCCGGCTACCCCCGCCACGCGACGCGGATGGGCGCCAAGAAAACGGTAGGCATGCCAATGGCGGCCCTCGCCAAAGAGATGCAGGTCGAAGTCTTCGAGTTGGGCGGGGAAGGCGTAGGGGTCTATGAGGCGATGGACCTGGCCTTGGGCGTCGGTCCAGTCGATGCGATAGCTGGGGGGGACCTGGGAGGGATCGCCCTCCCAGACGAAGAGATCGGTGCCCTCGATGCGTGGGACCTCTACCTGGGTCCCCGCGACCCGCACCCGTTCCGCCTTGGGCAAAAAGAGCCTCAGGGCGCATACGCCGTCCTTGACATGGCGGCCCAGGACCTCGAAGGGGTCGTGATGGCGGGCCTCGAGGATGCGCTGGAGGTGTTCGGGGAGTTGGGCGGCGGCGGGGGTTCCCGTGGGCATGACGGCGTGTCTCCTACACGGCAAGAGGCGATGGCTTAACGGCGGATGATGTTACCATAAGGGAGCCTTGCGTTTAGCCAAACGCCAGCCAAAATTAGTCATCGCCGAGGGGGTTCTCCATGCCGGATTCGACTCAACGTTTCGTCAGCCGCCTCACCCGCAACACCCTGGCCCTGATTCTGGCTGGTGGTCGGGGCTCGCGCCTCCAGGATCTCACCAAGTGGCGCTCCAAGCCGGCGGTGCCTTTTGGGGGCAAGTTCCGCATCGTCGATTTCCCGCTTTCGAACTGCATCAACTCGGGCATCCGCCGCATCGGTGTCCTCACCCAGTACAAGTCCCACTCCCTGATCCTGCATATTCAGAAGGGTTGGGGCTTCCTGCGGGGTGAGTTCGGCGAGTTCGTCGAGCTGTGGCCCGCCCAACAGCGCGTTACCGAGACCTCCTGGTACGCCGGTACCGCCGACGCCGTCTTCCAGAATCTGGACATCATCCGTGCTCATAACCCGGACTATGTCCTGATCCTGGCCGGCGACCACATCTATAAAATGGATTATGGCGCCATGATCGCTCAGCACGTCGAGATGGGCGCCGATATGACGGTGGGCTGTCTGGAAGTCAATCTGGCCAAGGCCCGTGAATTCGGTGTCATGTCCGTGGACCGGGACAACCGGGTTCGCCACTTTGCCGAAAAGCCCGACCAGCCGGATTCCATTCCCGGGCGCGAGGGCGTGGCTCTGGCCTCCATGGGCATTTACGTCTTCAATCGCGGATTTCTCTACGAGCAGCTCATCCGGGATTCGGATATGCCCGGTTCCAGCCGCGACTTTGGCAAGGACATCATTCCTGGCGTGATCGACAAGTACCGGGTCATGGCCTATCCCTTCCGTGACTTGCGCAGCGGCGAGCAGGCCTATTGGCGCGATGTGGGCACCGTCGATGCCTTTTGGCAGGCCAACCTGGAGTTGATCGGCGTCACTCCGCCCCTGAATCTCTACGATGCCTCCTGGCCGATCTGGACCTACCAGGAGCAGTTGCCACCGGCCAAGTTTGTCTTCGACGACGAGGAACGTCGGGGCATGGCGGTGGATTCCATGGTTTCTGGTGGCTGCATCATTTCCGGCGCCGTGGTTCGCCATTCCCTGCTCTTTTCCAACGTCCGGGTCAATTCCTATTCCTACGTTCAGGACTCCGTAATACTGCCGGACGTGGATGTGGGCCGCAATTGCCGAATCCATAACGCCGTCATCGATCGGGGCTGTCGCATCCCCGAGGGCATGAACATCGGCCTGGATCCGGACCGGGATCGCGCCAGCGGCTTCTATGTGACCGAAACCGAGGTAACCCTGGTTACCCCGGAGATGCTCAAGCAGGAACCCAGTTATGTCCGCTGACCCAACCCGCCTACCGGTTGTGCTCTGCTGGCATATGCACCAGCCAGACTACCGGGGGCCCGGCGGGCGAGAATACCACCTGCCATGGGTCTATCTCCACGGCATCAAGGATTACTCCGATATGGCGGCGCATCTGGAGGCACAGCCCCAGGCCCGCGCCGTGGTCAACTTCGCCCCGGTCCTGCTGGAGCAGATCGAGGATTACAGCGCCCAGATCCAGGCCTGGCAGGCCGGTGGCCGGCGCATCCGGGACCCGCTGCTGTCCGCCCTGGCCGGCCCTGGCCTACCCTTGGATACCCCCCGGCGCCGAGACCTGATCATCGCCTGCCGCAAGGCCAACAAGACTCATCTCATCGATCGCTTTCCCTGCCTGCGCGAACTGATAGATCTGGCGGATTGGTTCGACTGTCATCACAGGGCCGACCTTTACGTTAACGATCAGTTCCTTGCCGACCTCCTCGTCTGGTACCACCTGGCCTGGACCGGGGAGCATATTCGCGATAACGACCCCCGTATCGACTCCCTGCAGCGCAAGGGGCGGGGCTTTTCCCTGGACGACCGTCGCGCCCTGGTGGACGTTATCGGTGAGCAGCTCCATGCCCTGATCCCGCGTTATCGCCGCCTCGCCGACCAGGGTCGGGTGGAGCTGTCCTTCTCCCCCTACGCCCATCCCATTCTGCCCCTGCTGCTGGACATCCGCTCCGCCCGGGAGTCCGTACCCGAGAGCCCGTTGCCGGAGTTGCAGGCCTACCCGGGGGGCGAGGAACGGGCGCGCTGGCATCTTCGCCGCGGCATGGCGACCTTCGAGCGCCACTTTGGCCGCCGGCCCACCGGTTGCTGGCCCTCCGAGGGCGCCCTCAGCGCGGCCACCCTGCGTCTGCTGGAAGAGGAGGGGGTGCGCTGGGCCGCCAGTGGCCAGCGCGTCCTCTATAACAGCCTGCGCGCCACTCGGGGTGACAATTTGCCGGAACATTGGCTGACCAGCCCCTACCGGCTGGGTCAGGGCCAGATCCACTGCTTCTTCCGTGACGATGGCATCTCCGACCTCATTGGCTTCACCTATGCCGATTGGCACGCCCAGGACGCCGTCTCCAACCTGATCGAACACCTGGAGCGCGTCGCCGAGGCTACCCAGGGTCGTTCCAACCGCGTCCTCTCCATCATCATGGATGGCGAGAACGCCTGGGAATATTACCCCCACAACGCCAGCTTCTTTCTGCCGGAACTCTACCGCCGCCTGGCCAGCCATCCGCGACTGGAGCTCACCACCTTTTCTGGTCTGCTGGCGGGTCTTGCCGGTCCGACCCCCGCCCTCGAACGCCTGGTGGCCGGAAGCTGGGTCTATGGCACCCTCTCGACCTGGATCGGCAACGCCGACAAGAACCGCGCCTGGGACATGCTCGGTGCCGCCAAGGCCGCCTATGACCGGGCCCTGGCCACCCGAACCTGGAGCGAGGAAGAACGCGAGCGCCTGGAACTCCAGTTGGCCACCTGTGAGGGTTCGGATTGGTTCTGGTGGTTCGGCGACGACAACCCCGCTGGGGCGGTCAGCGACTTTGAGCGTCTCTACCGCCTGCAACTCCAGCAATTTTACGAACTCTTGGGCGAGGCCTCACCTGAATATCTGGACCGCCCCTTCACCACCCATGCCGGCACCGCCGAGCATGGCGGCACCATGAAGCGCAACTAACAGGAATCCTCATGGAAGAAGTCTATGATCTGATGGAAGGCCTCCTGGCTTCCAAGGCCGATGAACAGATGATGGGCTTTGCCGGATTTAGCCGAGGGGCTCATCCCGGCGGCGGGCCCCTCGAAGGTGTGCTCAAGGCGTCCGCCTTTCATCGTCCGGACGGTAGTGGTTACCTGACCCTTACCTTCATCTACGATCGGGAGCAGGGCGCGGGCAACTTGCTGGATAAGCCCGATCAAGAGGCCTTTCGCGCCCTCCTGGGTCCCAATTTTGAGATGGTGATCGATATCCCCCTCAACACCTTCTCCGATCTCTCCGATTATGTCGTTGAGGAGCTGGATGTCTATTTTCGCCATCTCCAAGGCCGGGAAAGGGACATCCTGGAATCCAGCCTTATGCCTGCCCTGACCCAACTGCTCGGGCTGGCCTTCAAGCCCCTCCAGGAATGGCCACCCCGGCCGCTGGCATGAGGTGCCGATGGGGTAGCCGACTTGCCCGCGCCCCCCATCTACCTTAAATTCATCGGCCGCACCCTGACCCTGGCCTCCCACCTGATCCCTCCTATGCCGCTGTTCCTGGGGGTAGTTGATGGTTCTGGAACCAGTTCAACTTCTCCCGTAGCTTGACGACCTCGCCGACAATGATAAGGGTGGGCGGCTGGGGCATTTCCTCGGCAATCACCTCCTGGATGGTGGCCAGGGTACCGGAAAAAACCCGCTGATGGGGGGTGGTGCCCTGCTGGATCAGGGCGATGGGCATATCCGGCGAGACGCCGTGGTTTAGCAACTGCTCGACGATGAGGGCCAGACCCACCAAACCCATATAGAAGACCACCGTCTGATGAGGTTGGGCGAGCTGATCCCAGTTGAGATCCATGGTCCCGTCCTTGAGGTGACCCGTGACGAAGGTCACGGACTGGGCATAATCGCGGTGGGTCAGGGGGATGCCGGTATAGGCGGCGCAGCCAGAGGCCGCGGTGATACCGGGCACGACCTGGAAGGGCACCCCCTCCGCCGCCAGGGTGTCGATCTCCTCGCCGCCGCGGCCAAAGATAAAGGGGTCGCCGCCCTTGAGGCGCAGCACTCGATGGCCGGCCTTGGCCAAGTCAGCGAGCAGGCGATTGATGTCCTCCTGGCGCATGACGTGGTTGTCGCGCTCCTTGCCGACATAGATGCGTTGCGCGTCGCGACGCGTGAGGTCGAGAATGGGCCTGGCGACCAGGCGGTCATGGACCACCACATCCGCCTGCTGCATGAGGCGCAGGGCACGGAAGGTGACCAGGTCCGGATCGCCGGGTCCAGCGCCCACCAGATAGACCTCGCCCATGCCGCCACTGGGGCGGGCTTCGGCAAGTTCGCGGGCCATGACGGCATCGGCCTCCTCCAGGTGACCGGAAAAGACGCGATCGGCGACCCCGCCAACCAGCACCCGATCCCAGAACCGGCGGCGGTCACGCTCGTCCGCGAAGCGCGCCTTGACGGCGTCTCGGTAGCGAGCGCAGAGGTCGGCAAGGCGGCCGTAGCCAGCCGGTATCATGGATTCCAGTCGGGTACGCAGCAGGCGTGCCAGTACGGGGGAGGCCTTGGTGGTAGAAACGGCCACTACCACGGGGGAACGGTCGATGACCGAGGGCAGGAGGAAGCTGCATTCCTCCGGCTGGTCCACGACATTGACCGGGATGCCGATTGCCTTGGCCAAACGCGCGATGCGCTGGTTGGTCTCGCGGTCGCTGGTGGCGGCGATAATTAACCGCATCCCCTTGATATCCTCGTCCTTGAAGTCTCGGGAGCGATGGATCAGGTCCCCGGCGTCGGCTTGAGCCTGGAGTTCCGGCGTCAGTTCCGGGGCAACCAGGTGGATCCGGGCGTGGGCGCGCCCGAGGCTGGCAACCTTGCGCGCGGCGACCGCGCCGCCACCCACGACCAGGCAGGGTTGATCGCGGATATCAAGAAAGATGGGTAGTAAATCCATGGGCTTAGACGTCGCTGGGCAGGGTTTGAGGGATGGTGGATCGGTTGCTTTAGGGATGAAAACATCTTAATATACTGAAATACTTGGATACGGGACAGGGCTTTACCTTTGGTTAGCGAGATTGATTCCGTCGGCCTGATGGACAGAATTGCGGCGGGGGAAGATATCTATCTGGTTGACATCCGCACCCCAGCGGAAATTGTCCAGGCCGCCATCCCCAATGCCGTTTATATTCCCATGCACCTCCTGCCCCTGCGGATGAACGAGCTACCCAGGGACAAGGATGTGGTGCTTTACTGCCGCAGCGGCGCTCGGTCCTACCATGCCTGCCAATATCTGGCCCAACAGGGTTTCGACAAGGCCATCAACCTGCGGGGCGGTATCATCGCCTGGGCTCGCCACGGTTTCGCAATCGAACCGGGCCGCTCAGCCTGACCCGGCGTCGCGCCGGTTGGCGCGATTGCCTTTTTTCGCCGTTTGGCCTATAAACGGCAAACTTGCGTGTCTTCACTCCTCGTCCACAACCCTAACCCCCTCGGAGATTTCCATGGCAGACTTCGATCAAGAACTCGACGCCAGCGGCCTGAACTGCCCCCTGCCCATCCTGCGCGCCAAGAAGACCCTCAACTCCATGAGTTCCGGCCAGGTCCTGCATATCATTGCGACCGACCCCGGCTCCGTGAAGGACTTTGACTCCTTTGCCAAGCAGACGGGCAACGAACTGATGGAATCCAAGGAAGAGGGCGGCAAATTCCATTTCTTGATCAAGAAGTCCTGAGCGCCGAAGCCAACCTAAATCAATTTCCGAGAGGAGCGTCCGATGGAACCGAAGAAGTTGGCGATCATCGCCACCAAGGGGTCGCTGGATTGGGCCTACCCCCCTTTTATCCTTGCCTCCACGGCGGCGGCACTGGGCTATGAAGTCCAGATCTTTTTCACCTTCTATGGCCTGCAACTGCTGAAGAAGGATCTGTCCCTGGAGGTTACGCCCCTGGGTAACCCCGGTATGCCCATGCCCATGGGCATGGATAAGTGGTTCCCGATCCTGGGCATGACCCTGCCTGGCATGCAGGGCATGATGACCTCCATGATGAAGGCCAAGATGAAGAAGAAGGGTGTGGCCAGCATCGATGAGCTGCGCGAACTTTGCACCGAGGCGGAGGTCAAGTTCGTAGCTTGCCAAATGACCGTCGATCTTTTCGATATGGAACAGTCGCAGTTTATCGAGGGTATTGAATACGCGGGCGCCGCGGCCTTCTTTGAATTCGCCGGCGAGAGCGATATCTGCCTCTATATCTGACTGCTGCTGGCTCAAGGCTTGATCAAAGCCGCGAGGAACGCCGCCCATGAGGCGGCGTTCCGGTTTCAGGCTTCCCCATGGGCATCGGCATGAAGGATGATCCGATGCGGCTCAATGTCTTTTCAGGCGGGCCAGGCCTCATCAGGCCCTGGGGTCTTTTCCTCGGGTCAGGATTGGGCCGGCCAGCTTCCCAGATCCGAATCTTTCATGATATAAGTAGTTTTTATTTGCTCTTTGCCGGGTGATGGTTATGGCGGATCGGCGACTGCAAGTTTTTCACACCGTGGCGCGCCTCTTGAGCTTTACCAAGGCCGCCGAAACCCTGCATATGACCCAGCCGGCGGTGACCTTCCAGATCCGTCAACTGGAGGACCACTTCAACACCCGTCTCTTCGATCGTACGCACAACCGCATCAGCCTGACCGCCGCGGGTGAACAGGTGTTGTATTTCGCCGATCGCATCTTCGAAATCTATGCCGAAATGGAACATTCGATACGTGATCTGACCGGGGAAATTAGCGGGGCCCTCACCATCGGCGCCAGTACCACCATCGCCGAGTACATGCTCCCGACCCTGCTGGGGGATTTCAAGGAGAAGTACCCCGAGGTCACTATCCATCTCAAGGTGGCCAACAGTGACGGCATCGTCTCCCTGGTGGAGAGTAATGCCATCGACCTGGGCGTGGTGGAGTCCTCGGTTGCCAACAAGAATCTGGTGGTGGAGGTCTGCAAGCGCGATCATCTGTTGGGCATAGTCCCGCCCAGTCATCCGCTGGCCAAGGAGACCTCGGTCAAGTTCGCCCGGCTCCTGGAGTACCCTTTTATCTGCCGCGAGGAGGGTTCGGGTACCCGGGGGGTGATTGGCGAGTATCTGGATCAGCTTCCGGAGTGCGAGGGCGCCCTCAAAGTCGCCATGGAACTGGGCAGTCCGGAGGCAGTCAAGGGGGCGGTAGAGGCGGGCATGGGGGTGTCCGTGGTGTCGCGGGCGACGATCCAGAAGGAATTGCGACTGGGCACCCTGGTGGCACTGGAACTGGATCCACCCTTGGAACGTCCCTTCTCCTTCGTCCACCAGAAACAGAAGTTTCGCCTGCGGGTCATGGAGAAACTGCTGGAATTCGCCCGCGGCTATTGCGAGGAACACCCAGGATGACCCAAGCCCGATGATGACGCAACCGCTGCCACCGCGCGACGAGCGCCACCTGACGCGGCTGTATCGCGGCCTGGATGAGGAATCCCGTGCCACCCTGCTGCGTTTTGCCGAGTTTCTGAGCGCCACCGGCAATGGCGGGGGTATCGGCGTCCTGGCCCAACGGCCAGCCCTGGCGGAACCCGAGCTCATCGCCAGGCCGCTGGTGGAGTCCGTGGTCGGGGCCATCAAGCGCTTGTCCCTCAGTTACCCTATGCTGAATCGGCGGCGCATGCTCGACGAAACCTCAATCCTGATGGCCGCCCACGTCCTCAACGGCCGACCGGCCCGGGATGTCATCGACGAGCTTGAGGCCCTTTTTGCCCGGCATTACGTTCTTTACCGGGACGACTACACGAAGTGAACGTCAGGATTCCTACTCATCCATGCAGGTTATAACCGACTGGTTCAGGCGCTATTTTTCCGATCCCCAGGTCGTCGTACTCGCGGCGGCCCTGATCGTGGGATTCGCCGTGGTGCTGTCCATGGGCTACATGCTGGCCCCGGCCTTGGCCAGTATCGTCATCGCCTACTTGCTGGAGGGCTTGGTGGGCTTTTTTCAGCGTCACGGCTGGCCACGCCTCGCGGCCGTCCTGGTGGTTTACATCGCCTTCATGGTCTTCGTGATCACGGTCCTCTTTGGCGTCATCCCGGTGGTGTCGCGGCAGGTGACCGACCTGGTGCAGCAACTCCCCTCGATGATCTCGACCGGGCTCGTCTCCCTGAGCGAACTGCCGGAACGCTACCCGGAAATGGTCTCCCAGGACCAGGTGCAGCAGGTCATCGGCTCCATCCGCTACGAGATCACCAACTTCGGCCAGCGGGTGCTATCCTGGTCCCTGGCCTCGGTGGTGGGCATCATTACCATCCTGGTTTATCTGATCCTGGTGCCCATGCTGGTCTTCTTTTTTCTCAAGGATAAGGAGTTGATCCTCTCCTGGTTCATGGGTTACATGCCGGAGCACCGGCGCATCACGGGTGATGTCTGGCACGACGTGGACCGTCAGATCTCCAATTACGTGCGGGGCAAGTTCTGGGAGATCCTGATCGTCTGGGCCGCCACCTATATTGGCCTACAGATCTTCGGGCTTAATTACGCCATGTTGCTGGGGCTGCTGGTCGGCCTCTCGGTTATCGTGCCCTATATTGGTGCCGCGGTGGTGACGGTCCCTGTCCTCCTGGTCGGCTGGTTCCAGTGGGGCTGGTCGAGCGAATTCGCCTGGATGGCCACGGTTTATTTCATCATCCAGGCCCTGGATGGCAACGTCCTGGTGCCCTTGCTCTTTTCCGAGGTGGTCAATTTGCACCCCGTGGCCATTATCGTCGCCGTACTCGTCTTCGGCGGGCTCTGGGGCTTCTGGGGCATCTTTTTCGCCATCCCGCTAGCGACCCTGGTCCAGGCCATCCTCTTCGCCTGGCCGCGGCCAACCCCGGAGGTTGGCGACTGACGAAGGCGGGTGATGCCCATCCCCTTTTCCAAATTCGGCGTCTATGGGGGTAGATCCATGCGCTCCTTCACCCTTGCCCGCTTTCTGCTGTGGTTTGCGGTCTTCCTGCTTCTGGCCCTCGCGCTACGGCCCTGGGTGGAGGATGTGCTGATCGGCTTTCGCGCCGTGCCGCGCGCCATCGCGCCCCGCGGCGATCTGGGGGGGGACGAACAGACGACGATCGCCATCTTCGAGGCCTCCACCCCCTCGGTGGTCTATATCACCACCACCACCCAGGTGCTGGATATCTGGACGCGGGACATAACCGAAATTCCCCGGGGCACGGGTTCGGGTTTTGTCTGGGACGACCAGGGACACATCGTCACCAATTACCATGTCATCAAGGGCGTCCGCTCGGCCCGGGTGGGGCTCTGGGATCAGCGCACTTACGACGCCGACCTGGTGGGCGCCAGCCCGGAGCATGACCTGGCCGTGCTGCGCATCCGGGTCCCCACCTCGCGGCCGATGCCGCTGCCCATTGGTACCAGCCAGGACCTGCGTGTTGGCCAAAAGGTGCTGGCCATCGGTAATCCCTTCGGGCTGGATTACAGCCTGACCACCGGCGTCATCTCGGCTTTGGACCGTACCATCCAGGGGGATAAGGGCCAGTCGATCCAACACCTGATCCAGACCGACGCCGCCATCAACCCTGGCAATTCCGGTGGCCCCCTGCTGGATAGCGCCGGGCGCCTGATCGGTATCAATACCGCCATCTTCAGTCCCTCGGGGGCCTTTGCCGGCATTGGCTTCGCCGTGCCGGTGGATACGGTCAACCGGGTCGTGCCGGAACTCATCGCCCACGGCCATTTCCAGCGCCCAACCCTGGGTATCAAGGCCGATGACGCCATCAGCGACCGGATATTGAGCCAACTTGGCCTTTCCGGTGTGCTGGTGCTCCAGGTGGAGCCCGGCTCGGCGGCGGAACAGGCGGGTTTGCGGGGGACCAAGGCGGAGCGGGGTGGGGGTATTGCCTTGGGCGATATTATCCTCGCCGTCAACGACCAACCCCTGGACAGTCTGGGGAAGCTGAACGACCTGCTGGAACGTCACAAGGTCGGCACTCAGGTCATGCTCACCATCGACCGGGTGGGTGAAACCCTTAGGGTCGGCGTAGTGCTGCAAGGACGATAAACGCCCTAATCGCCGGGGGCCAGAACCTCCCTGGGGCCCCCGGCGCGACCTTACATCATGCCGCACATCCCCGAGGGGCAGCAGCCGCCGCTGCCACAAGACGGCGGCGCCATGCCGCTGCCCAGGCTGGCCTTGGAGATGAGGTTGCCACCGGTGGCCAGGCGATGCACCGGGCTATCCGTGGGCGTCTCCCCGGGCTCGACCCCGGCGCGCGCGCAGAGTTCGCCCCAGTGGGTGATGGTCTCGTTCATGCGATGGCTCACCTCGACCACTTGGCCATTGGTGTCGCAGCGATAGTCGTATGTAGGCATGGAAAGCGCTCCGCTATATCAAGAAAGACTGATGAACCAATTATAGGCCGGGGCATCGAGGTGGCCAACGGGCATTTCCCGCAGACTGTCTGTCCTTCAACCCCCGATGCGGTTCATCGGTCGCCCCATGACGGCGGGAATGCCGGTCGCGAAGCCATGACCCTCGGGTTTCATGCGCAGGGCGTCCATGATGGCCTGGCGCAACCGGGCGTCGTCGCCGGGATATTGGCGAAGGATGGCACGCAGGTCGAGCGATTCCTCGCGCCCCAGACAGAGGAGCAATTGACCCTCGCTGGTGACCCGGACCCGGTTGCAGTCGGCGCAAAAGTTGTGGCTGTGAGGCGAAATGAAGCCAATGCGGGTGGGGCTGTCGGGAATGCGGTAATAGCGGGCGGGTCCGCCCGTGGTCTCGGTGGTGGGGATGAGGGTGAAATGGGGCTCGATCCGGGCGCGGATCTGTTCGCTGGAATAGCGGGTGGTGGGGCGATGCACGACCTCGCCCACTGGCATCTCCTCGATAAAGCTGATGTTGATGCCCTTGGTGAGGGCGAACCGCACCAGGTCGAGGATCTCGTCCCCATTGCGCTCGCCGAGGATGACGGTGTTAAGTTTGATGCGGTCGAAGCCGGCGGCGATGGCGGCGTCAATGCCGGCCAGCACCCGGCCCAGGTCGCCATTGCGGGTCAACTGGCGGAAGCGCTCGGGGTTCAGGGTGTCCAGGCTGATGTTGATGCGCCGTACCCCGGCGGCGCGGATAGCGCGGGCGCGGACCGCGAGCTGGGAGCCGTTGGTGGTGAGGACCAGTTCCGCCAGGCCGGGCAGGGCGTGGATGGCGCCCAAGAGTTCGATCAGGTCCGGCCGCATCAGGGGTTCGCCGCCCGTAAGGCGCACCTTGCGCACCCCCAGGCCGACGAAAATACGGGTCACCGCCAGGAGTTCGGCGGGGCTCAGGGCGAGATCCCGCCGGGCGAAGCGCTGATCCGGGTCCATGCAATAGATGCAGCGGAAGTCGCAGCGGTCCGTCACCGACAGTCGCAGATAGGTGATGCGCCGGCCGAAGGGGTCGACCAGGTCCGAGCCTGACAGTGGGGTGGCGGTTGACATGGGCTTGACCCTGAGGTTCACGTTAGGATCTATTTTGCCCCTTTCCCAGGGCGCGAGTCATTCGCCAATGCATCGGCGCCCGGGAAATAGAAGAGGGGCAGAGCATAGGGCGCCAGGAATTGTCGGAAGGTCAGGAAATCGAGCAGAGTATCCATCATCGAGGTGTGCGTAATATCAATATTCGCTAATATATGCCGTACTCCGCCCTGGGGCTCGCCACAACTGGAGGCAGTGCATGCACAACGGTACCACTATCACCCAATTCATTATTGAAGAGCAGCGTCGCGTCGCGGGCGCCACGGGGGATTTCACCTCCCTGCTCAACGATGTCGTCACCGCCTGCAAGGTCATCTCGAACATGGTCAACCATGGCGCCCTGGTGGGGGTCCTGGGCAGTGCCGGGAGCGAGAATATTCAGGGCGAGACCCAGAAGAAGCTGGATATCCTCTCCAACGAGGTCTTCATCAAGTCCAACGAGTGGGCGGGACACCTGGCGGCCATGGCCTCGGAGGAGATGGACGATATCTACCCCATCCCGGCGCGCTATCCCCGCGGCAAGTACCTGCTGACCTTCGATCCCCTGGATGGCTCCTCCAACATTGATGTCAATGTCTCGGTGGGTACCATCTTCTCCATCTTGCGGTGTCCCGGCGAGGGTGATCAGCCCAGCAAGCAGGCCTTCCTCCAGCCGGGCACCCGGCAGGTGGCGGCCGGTTACGCTATCTACGGCCCCTCGACCATGATGGTGCTCACCACCGGCAATGGCGTTAACGGCTTCACCCTGGACCAGAATATCGGCGAGTTCATCCTCACCCATCCCAACATCCAGATCCCCGTTGAGACCCGCGAATTCGCCATCAACGTCTCCAACTTGCGTTTCTGGGAGCCACCGGTGCGACGCTACGTGGATGAGTGCCTGGCTGGTCGCGAAGGTATCCGCGGCGAGGACTTCAACATGCGCTGGATTGCCTCCATGGTCGCCGAGGTCCATCGTATCCTCACCCGGGGCGGCGTCTTCATGTACCCCATGGACAGCAAGATGGCGGCCAAGGGCCTGGGCGGTAAGCTGCGCCTCCTTTACGAGGCCAATCCCATGTCCTTCATTGTTGAACAGGCTGGCGGTCTGTCGGTGACGGGCAAGGACCGCATCCTCGACCTCCAGCCCGGGGATCTGCATCAGCGTGTCCCGGTGATCCTGGGTTCCCGCGCCGAGGTGGAGCGCATCCAGGGCTATCATCTCGCGGACTGAATTGCCCCGGCGTTAACCCTGTCCGCCCTGTCTGGCCGGTGGCTGGCGGGGCCGCGCTCGCTTTTGAGGCGAAGGTTAGGTGTCAAGCCCCTTATCCTTACCTAGCCATATGTTGGCCGATGTCTAGTGGAGTAGGTCTCCAACGTGCTTCGATGGTATCTGCGGACAGGTCTGCACCACAAGCCCACTCAAGGAAATACACTCCATTGTGAACAGCCATAAATTCAGTATGGTCTTGAAGCGGTGCGAACACTTCTGAGCTTAGGTATGGCTTGACATCAAATAGACCCGTAACCCCATCTTCAGCCTCAATGAAGAGTAGGTTATCTTCCATCGGCACGACTTCAGCGATTCTCATTGGTCTAGCCCTCGAATCGAGAAAGGTTGCTTGCCGTTGACAGCAAGGCCCCAATCCGCTATCAGTTCGTCTTCATGAATGGCAATCCACGCTACGACCATTTTATGTTTCTTTGGCGGTAGATGGCCGACTAGTAGTTCCCCTTCAGGGATGGAGTAAACGGCAACTTGCCCTTGGAATTCCGCATGGATGTGCGGAACGTTGTGCTTGTCGGTGTCGTAAAAGAACATCCGAATCAGAACGCCGTAAAACATAGAGATGGTGGGCATCGAGTTTCGTCTCCCCTGTCTCTGGAGCCCAACGTTCCGGCTAAAGCGGGCGTGCGTACTGGGATGCCGAAGTCCCAAAAAATGGCTTGTGGCGCGCCTCGCTTTTGAGCCGGCTTGTTGGACGAAGCCGCTACCGCAGCAGGTGAGCTGAGCCCCAATACTCTCCCCGCCGCCCGACCCCCGGGCGGTCGCGACCATCGCGACAACCCTGCTGGAGAGTATCCCCTGAATTCTATCGAGCAAGCCCGGCTTAACCCCCTCTACGCCACCCTGCTGCGCGCCCTGCAACTCCAGGGCAAGGCCGAAAAGACCGTCGAGGCGTATGCGCGTGCGATCCGCCGCAGCGCCGATTTCTTCGGGCGCTGTCCCGACGATCTGACGGCTGAGGAGCTACAGACCTACTTCTCGGCACTCCTGAAGTCCCATTCCTGGTCTACGGTCAAGCTCGACCGCTGTGGATTGCCGTTCTTCTACCGCTCTGTCCTCAAGCGGCCGTGGGACTGGACCGAGATCGTCAAGCCGCCGCGTCCCCAGCGCCTGCCGGACGTGCTGACGCGGGAGGAGACCCTGCGGCTGCTGGGCACGGTTCGCAAGCTGCGCTATCGGGTCTTCTTCACCACCCTCTACAGCACCGGCCTGCGTCTGAGCGAAGGGTTGGCGCTGGAGGTGGGCGACATCGACGCGCAACGGCTGCGCATTCATGTGCGCGGGGGCAAGGGCAACAAGGACCGCTAGGTGCCGATCACCGACACGTTGCTCCACATGCTGCGCCGCTGGTGGGCAACCCACCGCCATGCGCGCCTGCTCTTTCCCAGCCCCACCGGCGGCCCCGAGCGGATGCGTCAGGCCACCACCCCCATGGACCGCGGCGGGGTGCAGGCGGCGATCCGGGCGGCGGTGGCCGATGCCCGCATCCGCCTGCGCATCAGCGTCCACAGCCTACGCCACTGCTTCTCGACCCACATGCTGGAGCTGGGGGTGGATTTGCGCGAGCTGCAGACGATCCTCGGCCACGCCCACCCGGAGACGACCGCTCGCTACGCGCACCTGACCGAGGTCACCGCCGCCCAGGCGCGCAAGCGCCAAGGCCATCTGCTGGAGTCCTTCGTCCTGCGCTGGAGGGACGCGGCATGATCCGCCTGGCCGAGCTGATCAAGACCTTCCTCCCGGATCTGGAGCAGAAGTACGGTAGCCGGCTGTTGCCCAGCCACCGCCAGGCCCTGACGGCGATCGAGCAGTGCCGCACCCAGGCCCTAGGCAGCGTCGCCAGCCACTGGCGGCGCAAGACGGGCAAGTCCCTCTTCCCCCACAAGGCCCTGGCCAAGGTCCTCCGGACCAAGTGGTTCCACGCGATGAAGGTGCGCGGTTGGGCCGTCCAGGCCAACCTGCCTGCACCGTGGTTGGTCGATTGCAAGCAGGTTGGCAACGGCGACTTGGCGCTGGCCTACCTAGGGCGCTATCGCTAACTCGGGGTGCTGCCGAAGAAGAACATCCTGCGCAACGCGAACGGTCAGGTGACCTTTCGCTACACCGACAATCAAGGGACCCACAAAACTCGCACCCTGGCCGAGGCAGACTCCCTGTGGCTGCTACAGCATGTCCTGCCCATAGGCTTCCGCCGCAGTCGCGATTACGGCTTCCTCCATGCCAACGGCAAGCGGCTCATCTAGCTGTTGCATAGGGTGCTGGGCTTCATCCCGCCCCAGCCAAAGCAGCAATGCCCACCGCAGTGCTGCAAACAGTGCGGGGGAACGGTGACCGTGTCGATCTTCCCCATCCTTGCCCATCTGAGTGCAGCGGCAAGGCCTGTGGCGGCGGCCCTGGAGATGGCGATGTAACCCGGGCCACCTCTGCACCTCCCGCAGAGCGGGCCATTCCCGCTCAAGGGCTGCGCTCGGCCCAAAGTCATGCGATTTTGACCCAATTCCAGCCAACTTCGGCCGGATGGAGCCCTGCTCCGGTAGCTGAGCCGCCCTCTCTCCCACCACCATCCCCGGGATCGCCTCCCGGGAGATGGTCGGCAAAAAGATATTTCCTAGTCAAAGGCTCCGTGCCAACCCGCCGGGCTCGTCCAACCATTAGGACAACTCGTGGTTCGCTGTGCTCACACGAGTTGTCCTTGCTCGTTAGGCCTTTACGTTGCTACCTGAATTATGCTGCTAGGAGCATACCTTCATTTGGACGATCGGAGTCACCGCGATTATCAGATTCTGCAGCGTAAGTAGATTGCTGAGTATTTGTCGGCGCACCCGATGCATAGATATTGGCGAACTCCTCATTGACAGGCTTCCAATTCCAGTCCGTCGATTCAGGCTTGTCTGAAATTGGAGGTTCAAGATACCTTAATGCAAAAACTTTCATATTTTGGCTCCGAGATGGTTGAGGATAAAAAACACGTGATTTCAGGTTGTTAGTCGATTGTCAAATTACCCCCTAGGTTACTAATAAGCCATTTTGAAATTGATCTAGATATTTTTGTGCCGGTGAGGTTTTCTATCCACAACCATTGCCCCATGGAATTCACCTCCAGAAAAAACCACTCCCCATCTAGCGATACTATAAAATCAAGCGCCCCGTATTCTAAGCCAAGGTTTTGCATTAGGGATGTAACCATTCCTCTTATTTCTGGGGGCGGCACTAGCAATGAGTGAGGGGTATGAGCCAAATCGTACCGACGCCAATCTACGTTGGCACGAGATGATTTCTGCGAGTCGATCTTACAAACATGGTGCTCATTACCAACGACGGTATACCGAACTTCATAAGACTTTTCTATGTATTTTTGTAGTGTTATTGGGTTCTCGCCCATCTCGCCAAACTCATCGAGATCGGTAGCTTTTACCTTGTTTACGTACATTCCTTTGTTTTTTCCATCGCTATCGAGATAAAATCCTTGGTGGAGCATTTTGATTACTACTTGATTTTGTTGTTTGGCAAATTCAACCAGCCTTGATTTATCGTTTGTTGTTATAGTTGGTGCCAATGAAAAACCTATTTCTTTTGCTAGGTTGTACTGAAAAAATTTATTATCTGCTTTGTAAGATTTGTCTAATCTATTGAGCCAAGGTATATCTTTAAGGCTTTGATATAAGCCGATTAAACCCCGGTCCCACTCACCTTTCCATATTTTTATTCCTGGGTTGCTTAAGTTAGCCTCGTCCAAGCTTAGCTCAACAAAAGCCCTTCTTGCCCAAACGCATTTTATATATTGCGACGACGTGCTTTTTCTATTTGATTCGATTGTAAAGCCATCAAACGCCCAGTGAAATTTTGTATTTTTTAATGATTCCGTATCTAAATTAAGGCGAAAGTAAGGGGTTTTTGACTCGGTCAACTGGCTGCACACTAAATCTGCGTGTGCATCAAAAGTGTCTGACAAGATAAGTATCATCGATTCTCTCAATTTTTAAGTTTGGTTTGTGCAATTTAAGCCTGAAAAGCTGGCCGGCGGCGAAGGCTAACAATACAATATCGGCCTAAGGACTAATTGTTTAGACGTCGTGCAGGCCTCATGGACCCCCGGTCGTGGCACGGCGTCTGGCGCGCACGACGAATAACTAGAGTTCGGCGGCCGATGTGCCACATAAACCCGCCTTGCGGGCGAAAATAAACCATAAAACCCGCGTAAGGTCAAGGGCTTCCGCAGCGTTTCGAGCGTCCGCCGCGCCCAAACTTTCCGGCGATTTTGCCGGATAAACCGGAAACAGCGGCGAAAGAGCCGCATAAACGGGACCCCATGGCTTGGCGCAAACGCAGGGATCTATCGCGGAATCATGGTGTTGGTGAGCCAGCTTGGTAACGAATGCGATCCACGATCATGGCGCCCGGCGATGCAATCCAGTTTCGGAAAGGGGCTAGAAAACGCGGGTGGGAGCTGGGGCTCGGGGTGCTATGGACACTCCACTTCAGCTCGAGGATGGGATGCCTACATCGGCCGGATCAAGCGCTTCATCTACTTCCACGGCAAGCGCCACTCGAAGGACCTCCGCGAGGGGGAGGTCGAGGCGTTCCTGATGGCACTGGCCACCGAGCGGGGGGGCTTGGCCTCGACCCAGAACCAGGCCCTGTGTGCCCTGCGGTTTCTGTACAAGCAGGGGCTTGGCGAGGAGATCGGATGGGTCATGGGGTTATGCGGGCTAACCCTGCAGGCCGGCATCCTTAAGCGGGCAACGCCCCACAGGCTGCGCCACTGCTTCGCCATCTAGCATTGTCGGGAGAGGCGTGGCAAGCGCCGCGCGGGACATCACAACTCCTCGGAGGCAAAATCCGCCAGTCGTGAGCGTTCCCCGCGCCGGAGGGTAATGTGGCCGCCGTGGGGCCAGGGCTTGAAGCGGTCGACCACGTAGGTGAGGCCCGAGGTGGTCTCGGTGAGGTAGGGGGTGTCGATCTGGGCGATGTTGCCCAGGCAGACGATTTTGGTACCCGGGCCGGCGCGGGTGATGAGGGTCTTCATCTGCTTGGCCGTCAGGTTTTGTGCCTCATCCAGGATGATGTATTTATTGAGGAAGGTGCGGCCGCGCATGAAGTTCAGGGACTGGATGCGGATACGGTTACGTACCAGGTCGTTGGTGACGGCGCGGCCCCAATCCCCCGTCTCGCCGCCCTTGGCGCCTTGGGAGAGGACCTCCAGGTTGTCCATGAGGGCCCCCATCCAGGGGGTCATCTTTTCCTCCTCGGTGCCGGGCAGGAAGCCGATGTCCTCGCCGACCGGGATGGTTACCCGGGTGACGATGATCTCCTTGTACACGGGTTTGTCGAGGACCTGGGCCAGGCCGGCGGCCAGGGCCAGCAGGGTTTTGCCGGTGCCGGCGGTGCCCAGCAGGGTGACAAAGTCGAGATCCGGGTCGAGCAGCATGTTGAGGGCAAAGTTCTGCTCCCGGTTGCGGGCCGTGATGCCCCAGACATTGTGGCGCTGGGTCCGGTAGTCCTGGACGACCTCGATAATGGCCTCGTCGATGGCCGGTTTCTCGCGGACCAGGGCCTCGATGCCCGTTTCGCCTTCTATGTAAAGGCATTGGCTGGGGAACCAGGCGGCCACGTCGGCGCCATGGACCCGGTAGAAGGCGCGACCCTCCTCGCGCCAGGAATCCAGTTCCTTGGCGTGGGCATCCCAGAACCCCGGCGCCAGGGCCACGACCCCGGTGTAGAGGAGGTCCACGTCCTCCAGGACCTGGTCGTTGGCGTAGTCCTCCGCCGGGATGCCGAGCACCGCCGCCTTGATGCGCAGGTTGATGTCCTTGGAGACCAGGATGACGGTGGTGTCGGGATGCCGCCGCTGCAGGGCCTGGACGACCCCGAGGATGGCGTTATCCGGATTGTTCCCGGGCAGGGCGCCGCCCAGGAGGGTCCCGATCTCGAGTTGCTCGGTCTGGAAAAAGAGGCGGCCGGAAGCGGGCAATACATGGCCGCCCAGGTTTTCGCGCAGAGGCTGGATAGGCAGGCCGGCATCAATCTCCGCCTTGTCGGCGTCGCGCATCAGGCCGTCGAGGAAGCGGCTGACCTGCCGTACGTTGCGGGCCACCTCGGACATGCCCTTCTTGCCCCGGTCCAGTTCTTCCAGGACCACCATGGGGAGGTAGATGTCATGCTCCTGAAAGCGGTAGAGGGCCGTGGGATCGTGCATCAGCACATTGGTATCCAGGACGAAGAGGCGGGGCTTGGCGGGGTCGCGCTTGATCATGGTGGCTTCGGGGGTTTGAGGGGTGTGAGCTGGCTGGATCAGGGGCCAGGCGTTAATTCACGGATGGCCTCCAGGACCGCCTGGACATGACCTTTGACCTTGACGTTCCGCCACTCGCGGCGCAGGACGCCCTCGCCATCGATCAGAAAGGTGCTGCGCTCGACCCCCAGGGACTCGCGACCGTAGAGCTTTTTCAGCTTGATGACGTCAAAGAGACGGCACAGGGCCTCGTCCGTGTCGGCGACCAGGTCGAAGGGGAAGCCCTGCTTGGCCTTGAAATTCTCCTGGGCCTTGAGCCCGTCGCGGGAGGCGCCGAGAATGAGGGTGTCGAGGCCGGTAAAGTCAGCGCAGGCATCGCGGAAGTCCTGCCCCTCCTGGGTGCAGCCCGGGGTGTTGGCCTTGGGGTAGAAATAGAGCACCAGGTTGCGGCCGCGGAAGTCCGAGAGGCGGGCCCTCCGGTTGCCGGTCAGGCTGAATTCCAGGTCGCCAAGGGGCTGGCCGAGGATCGTGGTCATGGGTGGAAACCTCCGGGTAGGGCGATCAGCCTTTCAGCGGCTCCAGCACCGCGTCCAGGTTGAGGTCGTCGCAATAATCCATGAACTCCTCCCGCAGCCCGGCGATATGGATGTCGGCGGGAACCCCCACGGTCATGCGCACCGAGAACATGGGCGTCCCCGTGTGGGCGGCGGCATAGGAAGAGGTGGACATATCCTCAATATTAATGTTGCGCTCGGCAAAGAACTCCGCCAGATTGTTGACGATGCCCGGGTGATCCATGGCGATCACGTCCACGCCATAGGGCAGCAGGTTCTTACCGGTGGCGCGTTCGCTGGTGCGCTTGAAGATGATAGTCATGCCCAACTGGCGCTCCAGTTCCGGCAGGACGATTTCCAATTTGGCCAGGGTGTTCCATTTACCCTCGACCAGGAGCATGACGGCAAATTCGCCACCGAGGACCGTCATGCGGCTATCCTCGATATTGCAGCCCTGGTCCAGGAGAACCTTGGACAGGCGGTTGACGATGCCAGGCTGGTCTTCGCCGAGGGCGGAAATGACGAGATAGGTCTTCTTGGTTGGGGCGGTCATGGTATCCAATCGGGCAGGCTGGAGGTTTGTAGGGGGCCGGCTGGCGTCCAGAGACAGGTCCGCATGGCGTGTTGCGTCCAGTTCCCAGGGCCTATTGACAAAGAGTTTAACACGCCCTTTCGCCGGTCTCGAATTAAGCGGTTAGAATCAAGTGGCTTGTTTTCGCCAGAATAGCCAGGATAATATCCTCAATTTTTCACAGCGGTTCGGAGTAGTGGCCATGTTTCGCGGTAGTATCGTTGCCCTCATCACCCCCATGCAGGGGGATGGCCGCCTTGACGACCTGGCCTTGCGGCGCTTGGTGGACTTTCATATCGAGGAAGGTACGGATGCCATCGTCGCTGTCGGCACCACGGGCGAGTCGGCTACCCTGGATGAGGAAGAACACTGCCGCGTGATCCGTCAGGTGGTGGAATACGCCGCCGGGCGCGTCCCCGTCATCGCCGGGACCGGCGCCAACTCCACCACCGAGGCCATCCGCCTGACCCGCTGCGCCCAGGAGGCGGGCGCCGATGCGGCCCTGCTTGTGACGCCTTACTACAACAAACCGACCCAGGAAGGCCTGTATCTCCACCACAAGGCCGTGGCCGAGGCCGTGGACATCCCGCAGATTCTCTATAACGTGCCAGGCCGCACCGCCTGCGATATGCAACCGGCGACGGCTGCGCGCCTGTCGTTGATATCCAACATCATCGGCATCAAGGAGGCGACCGGCGATCTGAGCCGGGTGGCGCAATTGAGGTCCCAGTGCCGGCCTGGCTTCGCCCTCTTCAGCGGTGACGACGCCACGGCCTGCGACTTCATGCTCCAGGGCGGCAATGGCGTCATCTCGGTGACCGCCAACGTGGCCCCGCGCCTGATGCATGCCCTATGCGCCGCGGCCCTGGCCGGGGACGCGGACGAGGCGCGCGCCATCAATGCCCGACTGGATGGCCTGCACCGCAAGCTGTTCGTGGAGTCTAATCCGATCCCGGTCAAGTGGGCCGTGGCGGAGATGGGCTTGAGCCCCACCGGTATTCGCCTGCCCCTAACCTGGCTGACCGAAGCAGCGCGACCCGCGGTGCGCATCGCCATGCGCCAGGCCGGCATCGACTGATTCGCCCCCCCAGGACTCGGCGCCCCTTATCCCGCAAACCTAAGCAGCCCCCCCATGCCCATGCACATACGCAAAGTCATCGCCGCCTTCCTGCCGATCCTGCCGTTCGTCACGGCCTGTAGCAGTTTTAGCGTGGATGAGTATCTACCGGATCACACCCTGGCTTACAAGCAGCAGCGCGAGGCGGGCGAGAACCTGGAACTGCCGCCGGATCTGGTCTCTGGCAAGTTCGATGACGCCATGGATGTGCCAGACGCGGGGGGCTCCACCACCTATTCCGAGTACGCGGGCGAGCGCAAGCAGAAGGGTCAGATCGCCAAGACGGGCGATGTGCTGCCCGATGTCAAGGACGTGACCTACCACCGCGAGGGTGACCGGCGCTGGATCGAGATCAACGCCAAGCCTCAGGCCCTCTGGCCCCGACTGGAAAGCTTCTGGCGGGAACGGGGCATTCTGCTGGCGGAGAAGAACCCGACCACGGGCGTCATGGTCACAGACTGGATCGAGAATCGCGCCGAGATCAAGAGTAATGCCATCTCCGACATGATGCGTAAGGTGCTGGATAGCGTCCATTCCACCGGCACCCGCGACCAGTACCGCTTGCGCCTCGAGCCGGGCCCCAAGCCCGGCACCACGGATATCTTCCTGACCCATCGCGGCATGGAGGAGCGCCTGATGCGCAACACGGTCGCCGAGGACTCCAACACCATGTGGGAGGCGACGCCCTCGGATCCGGACAAGGAGGCCGCCATGCTGCGCTCCATCATGATGTATCTCGGTGTCACCCGTGATCGTGCCAAACAGATCGTCAGCGAGGGGGGCAGCAGCAGTGCCGCCTCCTCCGGTTCCGCCGCTACCGCGGGCTCGCGCCTGGAGGAGGGGGGCAACGTCCTGGTCATTGATGATGAGTTGCGTAACGCCTGGCGCCTGGTGGGCGTCGCCCTGGATCGGAGCGGTTTCGCCGTCGAGGATCGGGACATGAGCCAGGGCGTTTATTACGTCCGGTACGACGACTCCTCCAAGGAAGCACACAAGAAGGGCTTCCTCTCCAAGATGGCCTTCTGGAGGGATGACAAGGTGGATACCGTGACCCAGTATCAGGTCCGGCTCATTGCTAACGGCAAGGAGACCCGGGTCCAGGTGCTCGACAAGGCGGGTAATCGCGACAATTCGACCACGGCCCAGAACATCCTGGCCCTCGTCAAGGATCAGATGCGCTGACCCAGGGATGACCAGGACCTCCGGGGAGGCGGGCATGCGCTTTGCCAGCCTGGGCAGTGGCAGTCGGGGTAATGCCCTCCTAGTGGAGGCTGGGGGTGTCCGGCTGCTGGTGGATTGCGGCTTTGCCGTTCGGGAGACCGAGCGGAGACTGGCCTTGCTGGGGGTGGCACCCGGAACCCTGAACGCTATTTTGGTGACTCACGAGCATAGCGATCACATCAGGGGTGTCGCCGCCCTGGCGCGCCGGCACGGCATCCCGGTATGGGCGACGCCCGGGACCTGGGGCCGGCAACCGGCATCTGCGGTGGAGCAACTCCATCTCATCTCCGGGCTGGGCCCCGGCTTCCAGGTCGCGGGTATCCGGGTGGAGCCCTTTCCCATCCCCCACGACGCCCGCGAGCCCTGCCATTTCATCCTCGAAAGCGGCGGCCGGCGCCTGGGGTTGCTGACCGACAGTGGTTGCGTGACCCCCCATATTCGTGACCGCCTCCGCGAGTGCGACGCCCTCATGCTCGAATGCAATCATGACAGCGAGATGCTCCGGCGCGGCCCCTATCCCCCCTTCCTGCGGGCGCGCGTGGCTGGCGACTTCGGGCACCTGGGCAACCACCAGGCGGCGGAATTGGTCTCCTCCCTACCGTGCCGCAGGCTGAGCAGCCTGCTCCTGGCCCACCTGAGTGACAAAAACAATCGCCCGGAACTGGCGCGCCAGGCCCTGCTGGCCGTGGATGCCAGCCTCGCGGATCGCCTCACCCTGGCCGAAGCGGACAGCCCCAGCCCCTGGCTGCCCGTCTAGAAAGGCTAATTCTTTCATCTCATCGCAGCGAGGCCGCCGGCAAGCGGCGAGATCCAGCCCATGAACTATCCGACCATCGAGGACTTTGTCGGCAACACCCCCCTAGTGCGGCTGCAACGATTGCCGGGTGATACCGACAACCGCATCCTGGCCAAGCTGGAAGGTAACAACCCGGCGGGCTCCGTCAAGGATCGCCCGGCCCTGTCTATGATCCGGGGCGCCGAGGAGCGGGGGGACATTCGCCCCGGCGATACCCTGATCGAGGCCACCAGCGGCAATACCGGTATTGCCCTGGCGATGGTGGCGGCCATCAAGGGCTACCGCATGATCCTGATCATGCCGGAGAACATGAGCCTGGAGCGCCGCGCCCTGATGCGCAGCTATGGGGCCGAGATTCGCCTGACCCCCGCCGAAGGGAGCATGGAGGCGGCCATCGACCTGGCCCGCGCCCTGGAGGCGCGGGGCGAAGGCCGCATCCTCGACCAATTCGCCAATCCCGATAACCCCCGCGCCCACTACGAAACCACGGGGCCGGAGATCTGGCGCGATACCCAGGGTGCCGTCACCCACTTCGTAAGCGCCATGGGCACCACCGGCACCATCATGGGGACGAGTCGTTACCTCAAGGAACAAAATCCCGCCATCCAGATCATCGGCGTGCAACCCAAGGAGGGTGCCAAGATCCCCGGGATTCGCCGCTGGCCCGAGGCCTACTTGCCCAGGATCTACGAGCCCGGCCGGGTGGACCGCATTCTGGATGTTACCCAGGAGGAGGCGGAGGACACGACTCGCGCCCTGGCGGAGCGGGAGGGCATCTTCTGCGGTATCTCCTCCGGCGGCTCCCTGGCCGCGGCCCTGACCCTCTCGCGAGAGATCTCGGGAGCTGTCATCGTCGCCATCATCTGCGATCGGGGCGATCGCTATCTATCCACGGGGGTCTTTCCAGCCTGACCGGGTCCGGCGTTGTCTCTATCACGCAACATTACATCTGGCCCCGGCCAAAGTGACCACGAGATGGCTCTCCTATCGCCCCGGGCTTGTCGACCTGATTATAAAAATTCCTCTGATTTATTAGAGGGTAGACTGAGGCACCGTCAGGCTCAATGCCTGCGAGGACTCAAAGTGTAGCATTATGGCAACGTCGTATTTTTGCTGACATCTGGCCCCCGGAACGATTAAAATGACCCGGGGTCAAAAAATTTATTGTCCCCATGGCAGCTTGGCTTGCTGGAGAAGACAACCAATGTGGTACTGGAATCATTTTGAATCGGCGGCGGTAACAAGTCTGGGTCAGACACGGCGGCGGCTGATCCTGGTCCTGGCCCTGGTTTTCCTCCTGCTGCCCGCCCTGGCCCTGGCTGGCGACCTGCTGCAACAGCGGCTTACCGCTCTCCAGGAACAATCCAAGCCGGTCCTGGCCGATGTCCGACTAGCCTCGCCCAAGCTGCTCAACCAGGCCTACGCCGCCCGCGATTACGCCTTTGCCTGGGTCAATCCTGGTCAGGTCTCCGACTTCAAGGCCCTCGCGGAGCGCAGCCGCGACTTCGGCCTACGCCCCGTGGACTTCCATATCCCGGAATTGGACAAGCTGCTCCCGGGTGGCGATCCCTCGGCCCTCAAGGGTCAGGAGCGCGTCGATGCCGAGATTCTGCTGAGCGATGGCCTGCTGCGATTCATCCATCATTCCCGCTATGGCAAGGTCGATCCCCGTGCCATTGACAAGAATTGGAACCACGATGACGGACCCAAGGGCGAGGTCCTGGCCGCCGATCTCGGCCGCGCCCTGGCCGCGCCCAATACCAAGGCCGCTGTTACCGCCCTGCGCCAGGAGCCCGGTTTTTATGCCCAGCTCAAGGAGGGCCTGGTGCGCTATCGCGCCTACGCCGCCGCGGGTGGCTGGCCCACTATTCCCGCGGGTCCCAAGCTGGAGCCGGGCATGCATGATGCCCGCGTCCCCATCATCCGCGAGCGGTTGCGGATCACCGGTGACTATCAGGGCCCGGCGTCCACCAGTGGTAATTTTTACGGACCCGAGTTGGAGAAGGCGGTACGGCACTTCCAGGCGCGTCACAGCCTCGAAGTCGATGGGCGGATCGGCAAGGCCACCTTCGCAGCCATGAACGTCACGGCCGAGGAGCGCGTGGCCCAGATCCGGGTCAACCTGGAACGGATGCGCTGGGTTAGCGACCAGCTGCCCAAGGATTATCTGCTGGTGGATATCGCCGCCCAGCGGGTCGAACTCCATCGGGAGGGCCAGGATGTCTGGCGGTCCAAGGCGATCGTGGGACGTCCCGAGCGACCCACTCCCATCTTCCGCGATCGCATCGAGTACCTCGAATTCAACCCGACCTGGACGGTCCCGCCCACCATCCTCAAGGAGGACGTGGTCCCCAAGGCCCGCCAGAACCCCAATGCGGTGCGCAAGAAGGGGCTGGAGATCATCGATCGCCGCGGCAACAAGGTGGAGCCGGAGGCGGTGGACTGGAATGTCTCCCCCAACAACCTGCCCTACACCTTCCGTCAGCCGCCGGGCCCCAAGAACGCCCTGGGCCAGGTCAAATTCATGTTTCCCAATCAGCACTCCGTCTATCTCCACGACACTTCCGATCGCCAGCTCTTTCAGCGGGCCAACCGGACCCTGAGCTCGGGATGCGTACGGGTGGATAAGCCCATCGAATTGGCGGAGTTGCTGCTCAACGATCCTAAGTGGAATAAGGAGAAGTTCGCGTCCGTGTTCGAGACCAAGCGCCCCTCTTCGGTGCGCCTCAAGCAGCCCCTGCCCGTCATCCTCTCCTACTGGACCGCGGAGGCCGACGACAAGGGCCAGGTACACTTCCGCGCGGATTTCTACGGTCAGGACCAGCCGGTGTTGGCGGCCCTCGATGGCCCCAGTGCCGGGCTACGGCTCTACCGCGCCGCTTCGGCGGACGCGGCTCCGGCCAAGGACAGCGTGTCCGAGGCGGAGGCCAAGGACTGGATGGCGGGCCCGCCGCCGGAGGAGGACGCCGAAAAAGAGGCTGCGGCGGGCAACTTGGTGGCCAAGCCGGCCAAGCCCTCGCTCAGCCAGCCCAATAGCAAGCCGGTCACCCCGGCGGCCCCCAAACCGGCTCCCAAGGCCCGCGAATCCCTGGCCGGTGCCTCGGCCAAGGCCTCTTAGCCCCAGGTCCTGGCCCAGGCCCAGCTTGCTGGGCATCCGGTTGTGACCCAGGCCCGCCCCAGCGGGGGGCCGCTGGGGCGGGCCTGTTCAGTTTTATGGTTTAAAATCAGGAGGATGGGTTTTCATCGCCAAAGGACTCGGTCCGGTACCGGCTGACTCTGAGCCGGTCCGACCAATAATTCTCCGGCAATCCCGCCTTGCGCTTAAGGTGTCGGAGAAAGTCCACCGGTTTGGGCAGGGACTCCCAGACGGAGGGCAGGAAGGTCCCGCGGGCGAGGCCCTCCTCGAGAATGAGGCCATCCCGGCCCGGCTCGATCAGGGCGAACAGTTCCTGCTCGGAACCGAAGCTCAGCGGGGTCGGGGGCGTCAACACCGAGATCTCAATGTGCAGCCGTTCCAGTTCCCTGGCCGTCACCGGCGGAAAGCGGGGATCGCGAAAGGCGGCGGCGAAGGCGTTTTCGGCCACGTCCTTGACCAGCGGCTGCCGGGCCTCCAGGTGGCCGATGCAGCCCCGCAATTGGCCAAACTCCTGCAGGGTGACGAAGGCCGCGCGCTGGGCGCGCAACTCGGCGGCGTAATCTTCCAGATTGACGCGCAGGGGCCGGCCCTCCTCCAGGCCCAAAGCGATGGAGCATCGCGCCACCGCCAACAGGGCCTGGCGCAGCTCCGCATGCAGCAGCGGCTCAAGGGGCTGGATCTTCATGGAAGCCTCCCGGGGCGAAGGCAAAGGCACCGTAGCCAACCACCCGGTCGCGGGAACCGGCGGTGTCGCCGGAGTTGCGCAGGTCGAGGATGCGGCCCTGGAGGCCGTGATGCCGCGCCGCCCGCAGCAGCCCCTTGACCGGATTGCGGCCGCAGGCCTGGTCGTCGCCGATGGCCGCGGGGTCCAGGTCGGCGATGGCCCGGCTGGTGGCCTGGTCCAGGCGTCTGGCGCTGGCATAGTCCAGGTAGTGGCTCAGGTCCGAACTGACGACGATCAGGGTCTCGTCGCCGCCCCAGAGGCGCTCCAGAACCTCGGCGACCTCCGTCGTCGTGGCCTCGCCCACCAGGAAAGGCACCAGACTGAAGTCGTCCAGGATCATTTGCAGGAAGGGTAGTTGTACCTCCAGGCAGTGCTCGCCCTGGAAGGGGGCCTCGTAGGGCCGGGCCTGAGGCAGGTCCGCCAGGGCCTGGTAAGCCGCCAGGTCCACCGGTACCTGGCCCAGGGGGGTGAGAAAGGCCCGTGCCTGGCTGTAGGCCAGGCCATGGAAGGCCAGGCGATGGGAGGGGCCGAGCAGCACCACCCGGCGAATGCCCGCCGCCCCCGCCAGGAGCTGGGCATAGGCGCTGCCCGCCACGGGACCCGAATAGATATAACCCGCGTGGGGCGCGATCAGGGCCTTGGGCATGGGGGCTGAGACCGCCCCGGCATGGGCCTGGCCCGCCCGCACAAAGGCGCGCACCTCTGCCTCCAGGGTCCGCGCATCCGCCGGGTAGAAGAGCCCGGCCACGTTGGGATGACGTAAAGCGCTCACCGTTTTGTACCTCGAAGTGATGGGATCCGCCTGTGATCCGTCTATGCTTATTTTAGGTCGAAAACAACCCCCCTGCCCGCAAGCCGCTGGCAGTGCAACCGCGAGGTGAATGACGTGACCCTTCCCCTCACCAACCACCCCACCCGTTACTGGCATCGCCTGGCGGATGGTCGGGTGCAATGCGATGTCTGCCCCCGCAATTGCCACATCAAGGAGGGCCAGGCCGGGCTCTGCTTCGTGCGCGCCTGCCAGGGTGGCGAGGTGGTGCTCACCAGTTACGGGCGCTCCAGCGGTTTTTGCGTTGACCCCATCGAAAAGAAGCCCCTCAATCACTTCCTGCCCGGGACCCCGGTGCTGTCCTTTGGCACCGCCGGCTGTAACCTGACCTGCAAGTTCTGTCAGAATTGGGATATGAGCAAATCCCGCGAGGTCGATACCCTGGCCGTGAGCGCCTCCCCCGAGGCCATCGCCCGCCGTGCCGCCGAACTCGGCTGCCGGAGTGTTGCCTATACCTACAACGACCCCGTCATCTTTCTCGAATACGCCCGAGATACGGCCCTGGCCTGTCGGGCCCGGGGCATCCGCAATGTCGCTGTTACCGCCGGCTACATCAATCCGGGTGCCCGCGAGGATTTCTTCTCCGCCATGGACGCCGCCAACGTCGATCTCAAGGCCTTCACCGATGACTTCTATCACCACCTCTGTGGCGGTCATTTGCAACCCGTGCTGGAGACCCTGGAGTACCTGCGCCACGAGACATCGGTCTGGGTGGAACTGACTACCCTGCTGATCCCGGGTCACAATGACTCGCAGACCGAGATCGAGGCCATGACTACCTGGGTCGTGGAGCATCTGGGGCCGGATGTCCCCATGCACTTCACCGCCTTCCATCCGGACTGGAAGATGCTGGATGTGCCGCCGACGCCCATGGCGACCCTGACCCGCGCCCGCGATATCGCCAAGCGCAACGGCGTGCATCACGCCTATACCGGC
Organism: Chromatiaceae bacterium; assembly: GCA_016714645.1. NCBI lineage: Bacteria > Pseudomonadati > Pseudomonadota > Gammaproteobacteria > Chromatiales > Chromatiaceae > Chromatiaceae bacterium. The sequence continues at coordinate 272,897 of JADKCI010000004.1, forward strand.
AACGTCCACGACCGCCGGGGCGAGAGCACCTGGTGCCAGGGCTGCGGGGCCTTGCTCATCGAGCGGGACTGGTATCAATTGGGCGCCTGGGGCCTGGACGCCGAGGGTCGCTGCGCAGCCTGCGGCACCCCCTGCGCGGGCGTCTTCGAGGCTCGGCCCGGCGACTGGGGCAGTCGCCGTCTGCCGGTGTCCATGCCCAGATGAAGCCGTCTGTTCCGCGGGGGCAGGGGCCCCGGGAGCCCCGGGGGGAGAGCCCGATGGTGGGTGGAGGGGCTGACGATGCGCCAGCCTCGCCCTGTGGGCCGCTGGCCTTCGCCCTGCGGGTCCTCCGGGGCTTCAGGCGCAATCAGGGCATGCTGCTGTCCGGCGCCGTCGCCTATTACATGCTCCTATCCATGATTCCGCTTTTCCTGCTGTTGCTGGTGGGGCTCTCGAACCTGGTCCCGGAGGCCCAGTTGCTGGAGGCGGTGCGTAAGGAGTTGGCCCTCTTCATGCCCGGCATGGCGGACACCATGACCGAACATTTAGGGCAGTTTCTCGTCAATCGTCATCTGATCGGCTGGCTCGGCTTTGTCTTCCTCATCTTCTTTGCCACCATGGCCTTCACCCTGCTGGAGAATGCCATGTCGGTGATCTTCTTCCACCGTGTGGCCATCCATCGCCGCCACTTCATGGTGTCGGCCCTGATCCCCTTCCTCTTCATTGCCCTGATCGGGGCCGGCCTCCTCTTCATCACCCTGACCAGCGGCGCCATCGAGGCCCTGTCCCAAACCCAATGGCAGTTCTTAGGCCGGCAATGGGGCCTGGATGGCCTGTCGGCCCCGCTGCTCTATCTCCTGGGCCAGGCCGGCCTGGTGCTGCTCTTCATGGCCCTCTATCTGGTCATGCCTCTGGGCGGTATCGCCATCCGCCACGCCCTCGTGGGGGGGCTGGTCGCGGCCGTGCTGTGGGAGATCAGCCGCCACCTCCTGGTCTGGTACTTCAAGACCCTGTCCCTGGTGAATCTTATTTACGGCTCCTTCGCCGGCGCCGTCGTCCTCCTCCTTACCTTCGAGGTCGCCGCTTTAATCCTCCTGCTCGGCGCCCAGGTCATCGCCGAGTTTGAGCGCTGCAGGATGCCACAAGAGGAGGCGATCGGGTCTGGATTCAACACCTAACCCCTCCCCGGGCTTGCAAGTAGCGCCGAGGCGCGGATAATCCGCTCCCTTTGCCGGGAGTAAGCGCCGTGTTCAAGAATGTCCGATTGTTCAGGCTGGATGATCCAGCCTCGGTTGAAGCGGATCGGATCGAGGAGCAGCTCGCAAAGCGCCGCTTCCGCCCCTGCGGCCCCCTGGAGACGGCCACCCTGGGCTGGGCCCCGCCCTTGGGCGACGGTGCCACTGCCCTGTCCCACCTGGCGGGAGACTGCCTCCTGGTCTGCGCCCGCCGCCAGGAGCGGCTGCTGCCCGCCTCGGTGGTGGCCGAGAGTCTGGACGAAAAGATCGCCGAGATGGAGGATCGCGAGGCACGTACCGTCGGCCGCAAGGAGCGCCGTCAGTTGCGCGATGAGGTCATGCTGGATCTCCTGCCCCGCGCCTTCACCCGCTCGCGCCGGGTCTGCGCCTATCTGGACCGCCAGTCCGGCTGGCTGCTGGTGGACGCCGCCAGCGCCAAGGCCGCCGAGGAGGTGGTCGATCTGCTGCGCGAGACCCTGGGCTCCCTACCCGTGCATCCCCCTCGTCCCTCCCAGCCGCCCGAACTGCTTATGACCCGCTGGGTCATCGAAGGCGAGTTACCGATGGGCCTGGAACTGGGGGATGAGTGTGAGCTGCGCGACGCCCAGGACGAGCGCGCCCTGGTGCGCTGCCGGGGTCATGACCTGGCCTGCGAGGAGATCTCCACCCATCTGCGCTCCGGCAAGCAGGTCACCAAGCTCGCCCTCGACTGGCGGGAAAACCTCGCCTTCGTCCTCCAGGAGGACCTGTCCCTCAAGCGTCTGCGCTTCGCCGATGAGCTGATCGAGGAGGGCGTGGATCCGGGGCTGGAGGACGAAGCCGCCCGCCTCGACGCCGAGTTCATCCTCATGACCGGCGAGTTGCGCGGCCTGTTGGAGCGTCTCGAAGCGGTCTTCGACCTGGCTAGCGGCGACGACGGCCAGCCGGCCCCCTTTTAGACCCCGTAATAGCCCCGATACCAGTCCACGAAGCGCGCTATGCCCGTCTCCACCGCGGTGTCCGGCTTATAGCCCGTGTCCCGGACCAGGTCCGAGACCTCGGCGTAGGTGTCGGGGACGTCGCCAGGTTGCAGGGGCAGCAGCATCCTTTCCGCCTTTTTGCCCAGGCAGTCCTCCAGCACCTCGATGTAGCGCAGCAGCTCCACCGGGTGCTGGTTGCCGATGTTATAGATGCGGTAGGGCGCGGCGCTGGTGGCGGGGTCGGGGTCGGCGCCGTCCCAGCCGGGGTTGGGGGCGGCGGGGCGGTCGAGGACCCGGATCACCCCCTCGACGATGTCATCGACGTAGGTAAAGTCGCGGCGATGGTGGCCGTAATTGAAGACCTCGATGGGCTCGCCGGCGAGGATGGCGCGGGTGAACTTGAACAGGGCCATATCCGGTCGGCCCCAGGGGCCATAGACGGTGAAGAAGCGCAGGCCGGTCGCCGGTAGCCCGTAGAGGTGGCTGTAGGTGTGGGCCATGAGCTCGTTGGCCTTCTTGCTGGCGGCATAGAGGCTCAGGGGGTGGTCCACGTTGTGGTGGACGGAAAAGGGCATGGCGGTATTGGCGCCATAGACCGAACTGCTGGAGGCGAAGACCAGGTGCTCGACCCCGTAATGGCGGCAGCCCTCCAGGATGTTGGCGAAGCCGGTGAGGTTGGTGTCCACGTAGGACATGGGGTTCTCGATGGAATAGCGCACCCCGGCCTGGGCGGCGAGATTCACCACCCGCTGGGGCTGGTGCTGGGCAAAAGCGGCACTGATGGCCTCTCGGTCCTGGATATCCAGGCGCAGGTCGGTGTAGCGCGGGTGGTCCAGGGTGCGGGCGAGGCGCGCTTGCTTTAGGCCCACGTCGTAATAGTCGTTGAGGTTGTCGATGCCGATGACCTGGTCGCCACGGGCGAGCAGACGCAGGGAGAGCGCGGAGCCGATGAAGCCGGCGCTGCCGGTAATGAGTACTTTCATGAGAGGCCTCGAAGTTTGAACCAACCACCTAATGAGAGATGGGCGTGCGCCGGTTGTGCTTAGGCTAACGTTTCAGTTAAGCGGATTGCGAAGGGTCCGCTTGAGCGAGGGGCTAGCGTCACTTTCTTAGTCCGGGATCTCAGCTTCCACGAGCATGGCCAGGAGCGCCAGCGACTCTTGCCAGCCCAGGTAGCAGGCTTCCGTAGGGATGACCTCAGGTATCCCTTCCTGTACGACCCGCAGTTCGGTTCCGCACGACACTTTGGTCAGTGTGACCGTCGTTATCATCTGGCCGGGAAGCTTGGGGTCGTCGAACTTGTCCGTGTACCGCAACCGCTCGTTTGGGACGAGTTCAAGGTACTCGCCGCCAAAGCTGTGGGTCTGACCGCTGGAGAAGTTCGTGAATGACATCTTGTAGGACCCGCCAACCTTGGCGTCCATGTGGCTCACTTTCCCGGTGAACCCATTCGGTGGTGTCCACTTGGCCATTGCATCAGGATCAAGGAAGGCGCGATAAACACGCTCTGGCGTGGCGCGCAAGACGCGATGAAGTCGAACTATACCTGCTGGCATGTTACCTTCTCCCGGAAGTTGGTGGTGCATGAAGGGTTGGGTGTCGCGTTCCCTGACACCATGAATCTCAGGCGGCTACCCCAAAAAGGGCGCCCACTCCAGCGGTCAATGCCATTGCCAACGCCCCCCAGAAAGTGACGCGTGTGACAGACGCAATCACGGGGGGCGCCCCCTGATTGGGTGGCAACGTTCGAGGCCAGTGTCTCATCCAACCCGCGCTTAGCGTAAATGGCCGCCAGTTCCGCGTGTTCCTGCTCGGGATTCTCAGCCAACTCCTTGCTCTCCCGAGCCAGATCCGCGCGTACGGTATCGGCTTGTGAACTGACCGAGACATATTCCCCAGCAGCCATTGACATAGCGCCGGCGACAAGGCCGGCAACTCCCGCAATCAGGATAGCCTGAGTCCCCGCGCCTGCTGTTGCTACGCCCAAGGTAAGGCTGGCGGTAGAAACGATACCATCGTTCTCGCCAAGGACAGCGGCACGAAGCCAGCCTGTTCGGTGTGTTCTATGCCATTCATTGTGTCTCATAGAGCCTGCCGCGTAATGGGGAGTTCATTGCGACGCCCAACTGTTACTTAACAGATCTGTCTAGTCTTGTTCACGTAGACATCTATCCCGAATTATTCATAAAAAGGAGCGATCCGCGTTTAACCATATGATATAATTAACGTTCCTCTAAGGACGGTCCGGAAGAAGCTAAACGAGGTCGCCGATGTCGGTCTATCCCAGAACCGTTGCGCTTTCCCCTGTCGCCGGTCTCGGTGCGCGGCGACTTCGATGGCGGCGCCTTGTCGTCTGACTTTGGCCCCATGCTCCTGCGTGGGGTTGATCGGCAGATCGGTCTGACCGAGCGGTTGAGCGCAGCGATCAACGATCAGCGCCACCCGTCCTATGTCACCCATCCAATGCGCGAGTTGATCGCGCAGCGGGTCTACCAGATCGCCTGTGCCTACGCAGACGGCAACGATGCCAATACGCTGCGCCATGATCCGTTGTTCAAGCTTGGGCTGGAGCGTAAACCCCTCGATGCGGCGATGGATCTGGCCAGCGCGCCGACCTTCTCGCGCTTGGAGAACGGGGTTAGCGCACGCGACCTCTACCGCATCGCCCGGGCCTTCGTCGAGACCTTCATCGCCAGCTACCCGCAGCCGCCCCAGGTGATGGTGCTCGACATGGACCACTCCGAGGATGCTACCCACGGCCAGCAGGAGTTCGCTTTCTACCATCATCACTACGGCAACCATTGCTACTTGCCGCTGTTTATCTTCGAGGGCCTGTCGGGGAAGTTCATCACCGCGGTGCTGCGCCCCGGCAAGCGCCCCACCGGTGCAGAGAACGCGATGATCCTCAAGCGCGTGCTCAAGCGACTGCGGGCCGCCTGGCCGCAGACGCGCATCATCCTGCGCGGCGATGGGCATTTCTCCAACCCGGAGTTGATGGCCTTGGCGATGGCCGAGCCAGCGCGCCAGAGCGTACCCGCACCTACCATGAGATCGACTACCGCGCTGGTTCTTGGCCCGGTGAGTTCCGCACCATCCTCAAGGCCGAAGTGATGGCCCGCGGCGACAATCCCCGCTTCGTCGTTACCTCCTTGGACCTGCCCAGTCCTGAGTGCGTCTACCGCGATCTGTACTGCGCACGCGGTCAGGACGAGAACTTCATCAAGATGATCAAGAACGATCTGGCCAGCGACCGCACCTCCGACAGCAGCTTCTTGGCCAATCAGATGCGGCTGTTCTTCTCCTGCGCCGCCTATATCCTGCACCAAACCCTTCGCACCGAGGTCCTTGCCGGTACCGAGCTGGCCAACGCGCAACCCTCCACCGTGATCATCAAGCTGTTCAAGCTCGCCGTGCGCGTGGTGCCGTACAAGGACCGCGTGCGCCTGCACCTGCCCTCAAGTTGTCCAGTCAAGGCATTGTTGCAGCACGTCACCGCAAAACTCTTCGGCGCGCCGCCCTGGGCGGCACCCGCCTAGACGTCCGACACCACCCCGAGAAGGGGTGCTTCACCAAGCCGATCACGGCGATGCTCTCCTCGGGCAGGCCGTACCCTGCCCATCGAGCGGCAAATCTGGTAGAGCCCCATGGATGGAGCCCAGTGCTGCACGATTTTTCCACCATCCAGCGCCGTCCGAACTCCCTCGCCGCGCCCGGCGGCGTTCATATCGGGGCGCATCGACTGGGGTATTGGCGGCCGAGCGGGTTTATGAAATATCCGGGCTATGTGAACAAGACTAGACAGATTCCGTGTAGTCTCTAAATTGTCACAGTGTCTGCGGGTCCCCGCAGTGGCCCCCGGACCCCTGTTCAGCGCGCCCGAGACTACGCTATGCCCGACACCCCGTCAACCCATGAGGAAAAGGTCCGCGCCTTCTGGGCTCGGTACGCTGAAAAGATATTGGAATCAGGTGCTAAGCTACGCCTCGACCGGTGGCTTGTGCTACGGGCCGAGGCATACATCGCGGCCCAACCGGGGCGCCAACTGGCGGATCAGTCTGCCCCTGAGGTGGATGCCTATCTGGCGGCGCTCGGGCGCAAGCCGGAGGTCAAGGGCTGGCAGGTGCGTCAGGCGGCCGATGCGATACGGATACGGCTGGAGCTGGCCGGGGTGGCCTGGGTCAATGCAGTGGACTGGGCGCATTGGCAGGCGTCGGCGCGGGACCTGAGCCCGTCGCACCCGACGGTGGCGCGGGATTATGAGTCAGTGGCTGCGGACGGGGCATCGGCTGCCATGCCCTTCGCGGCGATTAGGGCGGCCCATGGGCCGATCCTTGAACGGGCGAGCGCGGTGGCGCGAGTGCGGGGGCTCTCGATCCGTACAGAACAGGCCTATCTTCCGCGGAAAAGGGCTTGCGCGCCGGCCCGACCCCACCCATATTTACAGACCGTCACCGGACCTAGGGCCGGTGAATCGCGATCAACTCCTTGCCCCATTACCGCTTGACTGGAGTCAAACCCATGGCGAACGAAGGCTATCATGAACCCGTCGCGGAACTCTCCGACACCACGCGCGACATGCATCGGGCCATCCTTTCTCTAATGGAGGAACTGGAGGCCGTTGATTGGTATAACCAGCGCGTGGATGCCTGTAAGGATAGCGAACTCAAGGCCATCCTGGCCCACAACCGCGACGAGGAAAAGGAACACGCCGCCATGGTGCTGGAGTGGATCCGGCGTCGGGATCCGGCCTTCGATCATGAATTGCGGGACTACCTCTTCTCCGACAAGCCCATCGCCCACGAGAAGGCGGGACATTAGGCCCCGGTCGGGGTTGGGGATAAGGGGGCGTCTTCCGGTATCGAGGTCGATGTCGTCCCGGATACCGGCGCGGGTGGTGTGCCAGAGACCCTTACCGCTGCTTGCTCCCCCGCCGCCCCGCGTCGAGGGCGGGTGCCGCGGCCGGGGCCAGGGCCGGCCTTTCCGTCGTGAACCAGACCTGAAGCCGGGACTCCCCCGCCTGCCACTGGCCTTTGAGGCGGTTGCTGGGCTCGTCTCCGGTGAAGGCGAGGTAGCCGTACTTGCCGTAATGGGGCAGCTTGCGTGCCAGGCCCGGTAGGGCCGCGGGGTTGGCGGTCGCGATCAGGCCCAGGGGGCGGCCCGCCACCTCCCGGACCAGGGCCAGGCTGAGGTCGTCGCCCGCGAGCATCTGGCCCGCCACTTCCAGGCGGTGCGCCTCGGAATCCAGGCCAAAGGGCTGGGCCGTCAGGGCGGTCACAAAGCGATTCTTCCAGCCCAGCAGCCAGACGGGCCTGTCCTCCGGCAGCCGCTCGATCTCGTCATCCCTCACCAGTTCCCATCCCGGGGCGTCCCTCGTCCAACTCTCGGCAAGCTGGCGATAGCCGCTGGCCAACGCCTCGGCCTCCGCCGCGGGCAGGACCATGAGGCCCCGGGGGGCGCCAAAGAGACTGCTCAGGCTGGGCGGGTTCTCCCCCGGTGCCAGACGGCGGAAGAGATCAAAATCGGGGTCCAGGGCCAGGCGCAGGGGCGGCGCGGCTAGCTCGATCACGAAGTCAGCGGCGCGCCCGTCCAGGAGGATTCGCCGCTGGATCATGCCGCCATCCTGCATGTGGACCAGCAGGGGTACGGTCAGGGTGAAGGGGGCCTCGGGCTGGGTCTGTTCCACCCGTGCCCGGAGCTGGAAGCCGCCGGCGGTGGGCTCCAGGGTCACCCCGGTCAGGGTCAGTTCCGGTGCCCCGGCGCGCTGGGTCCAGGCCTCGAAAAAGCCTTGCAGATCCCGACCGCTGGCCTGCTCGAAGGCGAGCCTGAGCTGGTCATAGCCCGCCGAACGAAAGATATTGTCGCGATAAAAACCTTGCAGGCCGGCGCGAAAGGCGGCGTCCCCCAGGTCGCGGCGCAGCATGTGGAACAGCATCAGGCTCTTGCCATAGCCGATGGCTTGAGAGGCCGAGCCGTGGCGGCCCTGGAAGGCCTTGAGGGGGAAGTCCTCGCCCGCGCCGACATAGTCCGCATAGGCCTGGAGGCTGTCGCGGCGGTAGGCCGCCCCCTGACCCTCCCGTTCCTTGAGCAGATGGTCCGCCAGGTAGGCCGTCAGGCCCTCGCTCCAGTTGCCCGTCCCGTAATCGATGAAGACGCTGTTGCCCCACCAATTGTGGAGAATCTCATGAGGATAGGAGCTCGTGAGGATAAAGGGCAGGCGAATGACCTGGGCGCCCAGCAGGGTGAAGGAGGGCATGCCGTAGCCCGTCTCCCAGAAATTCTCCACCAGGGCAAACTTGGCGTAGGGGTAGGGGCCGATGAGGTCGCTGTAGAAGGCCAGGTAATCCGCCGTGGCGTCGAGGTAGCGCTGGGCCAGCTCCGGGTCCGGATTGCGCAGATAGACCTGGGCCTCGCCGTGGGCCGTCGGCTGGCTATAGGCGACGAAGGGGGCGGCGATGAGATAGATGTCATCCTGGGGCTGGTCCTCGCGCCAGGTCACGCGGGCGCCATCGGCGGTCGCGACGCGGTTGGGTCCCAGGCCCTGGGCAATGGCGGTCCAGCCGAGGGGCAGCGCCACCTGGAGTGAAAAGTGCTGCAGGCTGTCCGGGAAGCGGGGATACCAGCCGCTGTTGCCATCCAGGACCACCCCGTCCGGGCTGATGATGCCGCGAGTCCATTGCCGTGAGCGGCCCATACCTTCCTCGACCGTCCGCAAGTCGCCCACCAGGGAGCCGGCATAGCTCAGGGTGATAGGCCCGGCGCCGCGCCGGCGCAAGCGAAAGACCTCCCTGCCGTCCCGGGAGCCGAGGGCTTCGAGGCGCGCCTCCCCCGCCACGACCTGGGGTTGCAGGCCCTGGTGCAGGGCGAAGGTCCAGTCGTCCTGGCCTTCCGGCAGGCTCAGGGTATCCGTGACGGCCAGCGTTCCCTGGGCCGGCGCCAGGCTCGCGTCAATTTCATGGCCTATCAGGGGCTGGGCCTGCAAGCCCAGGCCTGTCATCAGGAGCAGCGTCAGAACAAGCCATCTAAGGGACATGGGCCCTCCCCGGGGTGATCCAGTGATGCATTTAGTCCGTGGCTTCATTGTCATGGCGAAGACGGGACTCCTAACTTAGACTCATCACGCCTTGCCTTTGCAAGGCACGGCCTTGGTGGTGGGAGGCCGGAAGGGTAGGGCTATAACTTGCTCAGCACCCCCATGGCTTGTGCCTCGCAGCCTTGTTTGACCATCCAGGCCGCCAGTGCCGCCGGATTGATGGGCGTTGTCGCCGCCTTGTGAACTAGCAGGCTGACGGGCTTATCTCCCCGTTGCAACCGATAGCGCTTGCCATCCTGGAAATAGCGGGCCGGGACCGGCAACTCGGCCTGACGGGCGGGCCAGGTGAAGGTGGCAAGGGTGGCGCCCTGTTCGTCAACCAGGGCGATTTCTTCCGTTTTAGCGATGTTGTCGCGTAGCAGCACGACCGGATCACTGATCAGGCAGTGCTCGCCCGACTTGTCCACATCAATCGGGTCGGGCGATGCCGCATCGGAACCAAAGCTCCGCATCACCCCGAGGGTGGAGGTGGATTGGCGATGTCCTTGGAGCAGGCTGGCGATCGCGGTCAGATTGTTGGTCTGGGCACCCTTGTCACCGCTATTACCCGGCACGCCCGCATAGGGGCCGGCCAGCTTGAGGGTCTTGCCATCCTCCGCCAGCAGGGTCAGTTGCGCGCCCTCACCCAATTTTATCGGCGTCTTGTCATCCAGCAGGGCCCCGGATTTATAGGAGGTCCGTTCGGCGGTGACCACGACCCATGGTGCCGCCACGGCCAGTGACGCCCCTGTCAGCAGGACCCCGGCCGCAAGCAGCCTCGAAATTTTCCGCCGCCAATCATTGCTCATCGTGACCCTTCCCCCGTTAATGCCTCACCGATCCGCGCGGTTCGCGGGAAATGCCGGCGAAAATATACCTTGGCTAACCCGTATCATGCCGACATCGTCACCGTTCCGCCATAGGGCCTTGGGGCCATAGGGCGTTCGCTCCACCCGGCTTTGTCGAGGTTCGCCCTATCATGATCCGCCGCCAAGAATGGTTGCCACTCGTGGCCGTGCCCCTGGGGGTGGCGCTCATGGCCTGGTTGTTGGTAGCCCAGGGACCTCTGCGCTACATCGAAAACTGGTTCGGTGACTTGCGGGTAGCCCTGGTAACCCCGCGTCAGCCAGCCTCCGATGAGGTGGTGGTGCTCACCATTAACGACGATACCCTGAGTACCTTTGCCTACCGCTCGCCGGTCAGCCGCGCCTTCCTTGCCGAACTGGTGACCCTGCTCAATCAGAAAGGGGTGAAGGCCATCGGTCTGGATATCTTGTTTGACCAGCCTACCGAAGCCGCCGCCGACCAGGCCTTGCTCCAGGCGTTGCGCGATTCCACCGTGCCGGTGTTCGTCGCCTACGCCGATCAGGAGCATATCACCCCAGAACAACAGCAGTATCTGGATGCTTTTACACTCGATTTGCGCCGGGCTTACGCCAATCTGCCGTTCGACAATGTGGACGGCGTGATCCGCACCCTTTTTCCAGGTCGGATGGCAGCGGATGGCCGTCCGCTACCGGGAATGGCCGCCGCCCTGGCCGGAGTGGCCCTTCCCCAAGGGATAATCCCCTTACGCTATCGCGGGCTAGCCCCGGATGCGGCAGCGGATGATCTGGCCAGTGCCTTCAAGCATTACCCGGCGCATTTGGCTGGGGCCTTGCCGGCGGACTGGCTGGCGGGCAAGATTGTCCTGGTCGGCGCGGATCTGCGGGCCAGCAGCGAGGACATCTGGAAGACACCCTTCACCACCTTGCTGGGTAGCAAGGATGGCTCCTTGCCCGGGGTCATGATTCATGCACATGGGCTGGCGCAGTTGTTGGAGGGACGCTGGTTGCGGCTGGTGCCAACCTGGGTGGTCTTGGCTGTGTACGGGTTCGCTGCCTTGCTGGGCTCGCTCCTGGCTCGCCTGGACAGGGCGGCCTGGGTGAGTGTCGGCCTGGCATTGGGCAGTGTCCTGGGCTATTGGGCGCTGGGCTTCTGGTGGTACCACCAGGGTGGAGCCTTGTGGCCATTGGCGGGTCCATCCCTGGCGATGCTGGGTTCGACCTGGTGGTCCCACGCCCTCGTCAGCCGGCGGGAGCGGCGCCAAAAGGAGTTCATTCACGGCGCCTTCGCCCGTTATCTGCATCCAGACTGGGTCGAACAGTTGATGGCGAATCCCGACTTGCTGGGCCTCACCGGCGAGCGCCGGGACATCACCGTACTCTTCACCGACGTGGCGGGTTTCACCACGACCTCGGAGTTGCTGCCGCCGACCAGCCTGGTGTCTGTGTTGAGTGGTTATCTGGATGGCATGACCCAGATCATCATGGCACACGGCGGGGCGGTTAATAAGTATCTGGGCGATGGCATCATGGTGTTGTTTGGCGCTCCGGTCACCCAGGCGGATCATGCCCTGCGTGCTGTCCAATGCGCCTTGGCGCTCGATGTTTTCGCCGAGAGGTTCCGCCGGGAGGTCACCGATCCCGATGGTCAGCCGGTGGCCTTTGGCCTCACACGGATCGGGGTCCATACCGGCGAGGCGACGGTAGGCAACTTCGGGTCCCAGGCTAAGCTCGAGTACACGGCCATTGGCGATGTGGTGAATGTAGCCTCGCGACTGGAGGGATTGAACGCCTACTTTGGTACCCACGTCGCGGTCAGCGGGGCGACCATGAGCCAGGCGGGGTCCGGTGGTTTGCGCTTTCGCCCCATGGGACAGGTGGTGGTCAAGGGGAAGCATGAAGCCCTGGCGGTGTTCAACCCGGTGGCCCTGGGCGGCGAGGCGGATGCCGTCTTGGATGAATATGCGCGGGCCTATGCCTTATTGGCGATCGGCGATCCTGGCGCCGAGATGCGATTCGCTGCCCTCCATGAGCGTTATCCTCATGATGCATTGGTCGAATTTTACTGGCGGCGGATGCGGGAGGGCGAGCGAACCGTTCAGGTCAAGCTAGCCTCGAAGTAGCCCTTCGCTCGAACCCCGATGTCGGTCCCCCGTCCCGGGCCACCTTGACATCAACCTGGTGGATGCGATCATGGCCCGGGAATGCCTGCCCTCCCATCTCTCGTCAACCACATACACTCCCACATCCGCATATGACCCATATCCTTCCCTCGGCCGCTGAAATGATCTCCCTGCTGGGTGGGGCCCTGATCATTTATCTCCTGCTCATTCTCATGGCCCGGGCTCTGCGTCGCTGGCGCGATGTGCGCTTTCGGTGGGTATTCCACCTCTTCGCCATGGCGACGGGCCTGTTGATCAGCCTGAACTGGTTGCTCGGAGAGGGATCGGAGTTGACCTGGCGGAGCGATTTAACCCGCCATTTGACGGCGGCGGTGACCATACTCGCGGCCTTCCCCATCACGACCCTCTTTGTCCGGATGGTTTGGGGACGCAAGCCGGATACCGACCTCAAGGCGGCCGGGTCGCGGATCCTGATCGATACCGTCCGCATCCTGATCCTGATCCTGGCCGTGATCCTGGCGCTGCAATTCGTCTATGACATCCAGGTACCGGGCCTGGTGGCGGGCTCCGGGATCATGGCGATCATTCTCGGTCTGGCGATGCAGGATCTTTTGGGCAACCTGATCTCCGGGGTGTCGCTGCATTTTGAGAAGACCTTCCAACCGGGTGATTGGCTCCTCATCAATAACACCCATGCCAAGGTCATTGAACTCTCCTGGCGCTCGACCCTGTTGCTGACAAATGACGATGTCCTGATCGATGTTCCCAACACGGATATCACGAAGCAGGCGATCACTAATTTTCAATTGCCCACCCCTCGTCACGCGGTGAAGGCAACCATCAGTCTGCACTATGACCTCCCGCCCTTGCGGGCGCAGAGGGTTTTGAGGGCAGCCGCCCTGAGTGTTCCAGGGGTGTGCGTGGAGCCGGCCCCCGTGGTTTTACTCAAGGATTTCTTGGACTCGGGGATTAGTTATGAGATCAAGGTCTGGATCGAGGATCATGCCCTCATGAACCGGGTCCTGAGCGAGGTGCGCTCCCATGCCTGGTATGCGGCAAAGCGCGAGGGTTTTGTCATGCCCTACCCCCAGAGGGTCCTGCACCGGGCCGTCCGCCAGGATCCGTCGCTCCAGACCCGCGGGGTTGCCGCCCAGGCCTTGCGCTCGCACGAGCTGCTGGACTTTCTCTCCGAGGCCGAGATTGACAACCTGGTGCGCGAGAGTCCCGTTCAGTTGTTCGCCAACACCGAACGCATCGTTACCCAGGGCGAGGTGGGTGAGTCCATGTTCTTCCTGGTGCGTGGCCACGTCGAGGTGTCGATCACGCGTAATGGCCAGCAAACCATCGTCGCCAGGCTTGGCCCTGGTGATTGCTTCGGTGAAATGTCCTTGCTTACCGGGGCGGAGCGTACCGCCATGGTCGTCGCCGTGGATGAAGTCGAGACGGTAGAGATCACCAAGCAGGTTTTTGCCTCCCTGGTGAGGAATAATCCCGAGATTCTCAGCCGTCTCAGCGAATTGCTCGCGCAACGTCAGCTTGCCAATGACCAATGGACCCCCGATACAGCATCCCAGACTGTCGAGCAGGTACGTTCAGGCCTGCTGGGGAAACTGCGGGAATTTTTCGCGCTCTAACCGGGACCGACGAGGTTAACCGCACCCAGGAGCCTCCCGGTTGACAGGGCCCCGTGCCCTTACTGCCACCTACCCCACAGAGAAGCCCATGTCTGCCATGAATCCGAACCCCTGCTCGGCGGCCCTTGGTGCCCTGCTGCTTTGCCTCGCGCATCCCCTCCTGGCGCAGGAGGAGGCGACGGCCCCCCCGGTTCCCGACGAGATCCCCGACACCCATACCCGCGTGGTCGATCCCGCGACCCTCACCAGCCTGGATGCCCTGGTGACCAAGCTGGCCGATCGCCGCCTCGTCTTCGTGGGCGAGTCCCACGACCGCTATGAAGATCACCTCAATCAACTGGCCGTGATTCGTGGCTTGCATGAGCAGGACCTGGACCTGGCCATCGGCATGGAAATGTTCCAGCAGCCCTTCCAGCCCGCCCTGGATGCCTACATCGCCGGGGAGATCAACGAGGAGGAGATGCTCCGGCGCACGGATTATTTCGAGCGCTGGCGCTTCGACTACCGCCTCTACCGGCCCATCCTGCGCTTTGCCCGCGAGCATGGCATCCCCGTCATCGCCCTGAATCTGGATGGGGCGATCACCGCCAAGGTCGGCAAGGAGGGTCTGGATGGCCTGGACGAGGGGCAACGGGCCCAGGTGCCGGTGGACATGGATCGGGACGACCCGGCCTATCGGGAGCGGATCAAGCAGGTTTTTGACAGGCATCCCATGGAGGAGGGCAAGGACTTCGAGAATTTCCTCCTGGTGCAGCTCCTCTGGGACGAGGGTATGGCGGCGCGGGCGGCGGCCTATCTGGAGGGCCAGCCCGGCAAGCGGCTGGTGGTGCTGGCGGGTCAGGGTCACCTGGAGTACGGTCAGGGTATCCCGCAACGCCTTCTGCGGCGCCTGCCGGCGTCCTCCGCCATCCTCCTCAATGGCTGGCCGCGCGAGATGGACCCGAAGGCCGCTGACTATCTGCTCTTTCCGCAACCCCTGGAGCTACCCGCCACTGGGCGGCTCGGGGTCCTGCTGGATACCGATGGCCAGGGGTCGGGCGTCGGGGTTCAGGGATTCGGTGACAAGAGCGGGGCCGCCGCCGCTGGGATCAAGGAGGGGGATCGCATCGTCCGGGTCGGCGGCAAGGAGGTCGCCATCTATGCCGATATCCGCCTCGCCCTTATCGATAGCCTCCCCGGCCAGAAGCTGCCAGTCGAGGTGGAGCGGTTAAGCGCGGAGGGCCAGCCGGAGCGTCTGACCTTGGAGGTGGAATTGCATTGAGGGGTGGCGGACCGGATTCGGACCGCATGGTTCATGCGGTCACAGCCGCGACTCGAATCCGCGTCCCCGGCGCCCCAGACGCACCTGGGGCAGGAAAAAGCCAATGAGGATGCCCCCGAAGATGACGCCACCCCCGATGAGGAACCAACGTTGGGCGTTCTCGTGGTCGAGTTCGCGGTTGATCTGTTCCAATTCGCCGACCTGGCGGGTCAGGTCGGCGACGGTCTGACGGAGTTCGCCCCGCTCGCGCAGGA
Source organism: Chromatiaceae bacterium (assembly GCA_016714645.1). Classification (NCBI taxonomy): domain Bacteria; kingdom Pseudomonadati; phylum Pseudomonadota; class Gammaproteobacteria; order Chromatiales; family Chromatiaceae; species Chromatiaceae bacterium. Next base: position 288,235 of record JADKCI010000004.1, read on the forward strand.
TGCGCGGGGCATCGCCGGCGGCCTGGCGAATACTGAGTAATTCCTCCTCCAGGCGGTGCTTGTCGGCCAGGGCGGACTCCAGGCTGGCCTGAACCTCCTTCAGCGAGGGCGGCAGCTTGTCGAATTTTTCCTGGAAGTCGGCGACCTTGGCCTCCAGAACGGCCACCTGGTCGCGGGGGATGGGCTCATCTTGCAGCCGGTCGCTGGCCACGAAGCCGGTGCGGCCGTCCTCGGTCCGGACTCTGGAATAGCCGGACTTGGCATTGCTGCTCAAGACTTCGAGGGGGGTGCCCGAGGGCAGGCTGCGCAGTACCTTGTACTTGAGGCTCTCCCCAGCGCGCAGGGGGATCTCGAACTGGTCCGTGACATAGCGGGTTTCGGCCATCGCCATCGGCGCGGCGAAGAGGCAGAGGAGCAGGGCCAGCAGGCGTTTCATGACCCAGGGGCTCAATGCCGCTCCACCAGCAGGAATTCCAGGAGGGCCTTCTGGCTGTGCAGCCGGTTCTCGGCCTCGTCCCAGACCACGGACTGGGGCCCATCGATGACCTCCGCCGCGACCTCCTCGCCCCGGTGGGCCGGCAGGCAGTGCATGAAGAGGGCCTCGGGATGGGCGAGGGCCATCAGGGCCTCATCGACGATGTAGCCCCTGAAGGCCTGCTCCCGCGCCTTTTGCTCCTCTTCCTGACCCATGCTGGTCCAGACATCGGTGGCCACCAGGTTCGCCCCCGCCACGGCCTCGCGCGGGTCGCGCAGCAGGATGCAGCGGTCGGCGACCGTTGCCAGTAGCCTGGCGTCCGGCTCGTAGCCCGCGGGACAGGCCAGGCGCAACTGGAAATCGAAGAGGCGGGCGGCCTCCATGTAGGACAGGCACATGTTGTTGCCATCCCCGATCCAGACGACGGTGCGGCCCTGGATGTCGCCCCGATGCTCGAACCAGGTCTGCATGTCCGCGAGCAGTTGGCAGGGGTGCAGGCGGTCGGTGAGGCCATTGATCACCGGCACCCGGGAATGGGCGGCGAATTCCTCCACGATCTGGTGGGCGAAGGTGCGGATCATGACCACGTCCACCATGCGCGACAGGACCCGGGCGCTGTCCGCGATGGGCTCGCCGCGTCCCAGTTGGGTGTCGCGGGGCGAGAGGAAGATGGCGTGGCCGCCAAACTGGGCCATGCCCGCCTCGAAGGAGACTCGAGTGCGCGTGGAGGCCTTCTCAAAAATCATGCCCATGACCTTGTTGGTCAGGGGGGCGTAAAGCGTGCCGGCCCGCAGCAACCCTTTGAGTTCGGTGGCGCGCTGGAGCAGGGCGCGGGCCTCGGTGGCCGTGATATCGGCAAGGCTCAGAAAATGTCTTGGCTGGCGGGGATGGTCCATGACGTGCGTTATCCTCCGGCGACCTTGGGGGCTGGCGTGGCCAGGAAGGCAACGATCAGCCGGGCGAGCTGATCGACCAGTAACTCCACCTGGTCCCGCTCCAGAATCAGGGGCGGCAGCAGGCGGATGACGCGCTCGGCGGTGACATTGATGAGCAGCCCGGCCGCCAGGGCCTGGCCCACCAGTTCCGCGCAGGGGCGGTCGAGTTCGATGCCGATCATAAGTCCCAGGCCGCGGATGTCGCGGACGCCGGGCTGGCGGGCCAGGGCCTGGCGGAAGCTCGCTTGCAATTGTTTGCCCAGGCGGGCGGCCCGGTCGACGAGGTGGTCGCGTTCGAGGATTTCCAGCACGACGCTGGCGGCGCGACAGGCCAGAGCGTTGCCGCCGAAGGTGGAGCCGTGGCTGCCGGGACCCAGCACCGTCGCCGCCACCCCGCGCGCCAGGCAGGCGCCGATGGGCACGCCATTGGCCAGCCCCTTGGCCAGGGTCATGACGTCGGGCTGGATACCGGTATGCTGGTGGGCAAAGAGGCGGCCCGTGCGGCCCATGCCGGTCTGGATCTCATCCAGCATCAGCAGCCAGCCCTGGCGGTCGCAGATAGCGCGCAGGCGTGGCAGATAGTCCGGGGCCGGGATGTTGATGCCGCCCTCGCCCTGGATGGGCTCGACCAGGACGGCGACGATGTCCTGGCGATTGGCCGCCGCGGTTGCCACCGCCCCCAGGTCGTTGTAGGGGACGCGCACGAAGCCCTGCACCAGGGGCTCGAAGCCGGCCTGGACCTTGCGGTTGCCCGTGGCGCTGAGGGTGGCCAGGGTGCGGCCATGAAAGCTGTTCTCCATGACCAGGATGGCGGGTCGCTCGATGCCGCGATGGTGGCCGTGGAGGCGGGCCAGCTTGATGGCGGCCTCGTTCGCCTCGGCCCCCGAGTTGCCAAAGAAGACCCGGTCCATGCCCGCGCACGCCGTCAGCCGGGCGCCGAGCTCGGTCTGGGCGGCGATCTGGTAGAGGTTGGAGGTATGAATGAGGCTGCCGGCCTGCTCGCAGAGGGCGTCGCGCACCGCCGGGTGGGCGTGGCCAAGACCGCATACGGCGATACCCGACAGGGCGTCGAGATAGCGTTTGCCCGCCTCGTCCCACAGCCAGGCGCCCTCGCCATGGGTGAAGGTGACCGGCAGGCGCCGGTAGGTCGCCATCAAGGGATCACTCATGCTGAAACCCGCTCCAAGCAAAAAAAGAAAAAGGCGGCTCCTTTCTGGACGGGAACCGCCTCTATTCGCTGAATCAAGTTGTCGGATTATAGCCAGGTGCGGCAAGCGATGCCAAGCCCTTGACGTTCATTACGTTTTCGCGACATGTCGCGGATGGGCCACAAATTGGGGTCTGCTGGGTGTTTAGATATTAACTAATTGAATGTTAGCTATTATTTATCAGGGAGGCGCGGGTCGTTCGCCGAGGGCTGCCGTCGTCACGGCGGCCTTCGGGAAAGGGGCTCCCGGTTTCGCCAGGCGCCGCACCGTATTGGGCAGATGGTCCAGGAGAATACCGGCGAAGGCCTCCAGGGCCTGGACCCGGGGAAAACTGCGGCGGAAGACCAGCGAGATGCGCCGGAAGGCATCGGGCAGTTCCAGCCGGCGCGCGACAATGCCGGTGTCCGTCATCCAGCTCCCGCGGATGGCCAGGGCTGGCACCAGGGTGCAGCCAAAGCCGGCGCTGACCAATTGCAGCAGGGTTTCCAGGCTGGCGGCGCGCAGGTCCGCCATCTCGCCCCGCTGGGGGCGCTCCGTCAGGTGGCAGACCTCCAGCACCTGATGGGTCAGGCAATGGCCCTCCGCCAGGAGCAGCAGGTCAATCTCGGTCAGATCCTGGGCCGTGATTTCGTCCTTGGTATAGAGGGGGTGATCGCGGTGGTGGGCCAGCCAGAAGGGCTCGTCGAACAGGGGGATCACGGTCAGGTCCGGCTGCTCGACGGGGGTGGCGATGAGGATCGCGTCCAGGTCATGGCGCTGCAGGCGGCCGAGGAGGGACTCGGTGAGTTCCTCGGACAGTACTAGGCGCAGTTGCGGGTACTGGCGTTTGAGGGGCACCAGGATCAGGGGCATCAAATAGGGGCTGAGAGTCGGGATGGCGCCAATGCGCAGCGGACCGTCCAGGGGATCCTGATGGGCACGGGCGACCCGTTCGATGGCATCGGCCTGTTCCTGCAGCAGGCGGGCGTGGCCCAGAATGGCCTCCCCGATGGGCGTGATATCCACGGAGCGGTTGGTGCGCTCGAACAGGGTCACCCCCAGTTCTTCCTCCAGCTTCTTGATCTGGCCGCTCAGGGTCGGCTGGCTGACAAAGCAGCGATCCGCCGCCCGGCCGAAGTGGCGGGTATCGGCAACCGCAAGGATGTATTTGATGTCGCGCAGATTCATGGCGAGGGTGTCGAATGTTAGCTATCTCCAGCAGCCCGCGGCCAGGGATAATGAACAGGAGCCTGGATCACCTTGGTTGAGCTACCCGATGTATTTGAATATTGCCCTCTTATCAGCGCTAATGCCATGAAAATTATCATAGCTCCCAATGCCCTCAAGGGCAGTTGCGACGCCAGTGCCGCTGCCCGGGCCATGGCCCGGGGCTTGCGGCGCGTGGCGCCCCAGGCCGAGTTGGTGGAGATTCCCGTCGCCGATGGCGGTGATGGCATCCTGGCCTTGGCGATCCAGGCCCTGGGCGCGGAGCGGATTCCCGTCCAGGTGACGGGTCCACGCCTTGCCCCCGTCGCGGCGGCCCTGGCCTGGTTGCCGCGACGGCGCCTGGCCCTGATAGAGATGGCTCTGGCCAGCGGCCTGGCCTTGCTGACGGAGGAAGAGCGTGATCCCTGTCTCGCCACCAGCCTGGGTACGGGGGAACTGATGCGCGCGGCCCTGGATTTGGGGGCCGAGACCCTGGTGGTGGGTATTGGCGGGAGTGCCACCAACGACGGCGGTATCGGCATGGCTAGCGCCCTGGGATGGCGCTTTCTTGACGGCGATGGCCAACCCCTGACTCCGAATGGCGCCGGCTTGACCGCCCTGGCCCGCATCGATGGGTCGGGCCTGGACCCGCGTCTTGCCCGAGTCCGCATCCTGGCGGCCTGCGACGTGAACAATCCCCTGACGGGTCCCCAGGGTGCATCCGCCATTTATGGTCCTCAGAAGGGAGCTACTCCCGCCCAGGTGATGGCGCTGGATGTCGGGCTTGCCCATCTGGCTGATCTGATCGAGGGCTGGGATCAGGCCTGGCCGGACCCGCGACGCGATCAGCCCGGTGCCGGCGCGGCCGGGGGCCTGGGCTTCGGCTTGCGGGCCTTTTGTGGCGCCCACTTGCGGCCCGGGGCGGAGCTGGTCCTGGACATCCTGGATTTTGATGCCAGGCTCGCTGGGGCGGACCTGGTGCTGACGGCGGAGGGTCGATTGGATGGCCAGACCCTGTCCGGCAAGGCCCCCGCCCAGGTCGCGGCCCGTGCCCGGCGGCAGGGCATTCCCTGTATCGCCCTGGCCGGTGCTCTGGAGGCGGACCTGGAACGCCTCGCCGAGGTGGGAATCCGCGCCGCGGTCAGCCTTTGCCCCGGCCCGCTCGCCCTGGCCGAGGCCATGGCCCGCGCCGAGGAACTGCTTGCGGATACGGCGGAGCAGGTGTTGCGCATCTTTCTGGCGGGGCGAGCAGCCGGACCAAGAGGCCGGCCTTTCCGCCACCGGTCCGAAAGGGCAGAATAGTCCCCCATTCCCCTCAGCCCCGGCCTCATGCCATGAAGTCTCGCCATCTCCTGCCTCTTGCCGTCCTGATGCCCCTCCTTCTCGCCCCCAGCCTCGGGATCGGCGCCAAGGCTACCAAGCTGCCGCCGATCTGGGGCTATGGCGTCAAGTCCTGCACGACCTTTCTCGCGGCGGCGGACGGCCGCGCGGCGGGGGACGCCCTCCAGGACCTGGAATTCCAGCGTTACGAGGATTGGCTCACCGGCTTCATTACCGGGCTCAACCTCTCCATGGGCAAGGATGTGCTGGTGGGGGCGGATATCAACGGCGCCCTGAAGCGTATTCATGCCTATTGCCAGGGGCATGGCAAGGAGGATGTCTTCACCGCCACCATGGACCTGGTCCGCATGCTGGGCCGCCTGAAATGAGGCCTGGGCCCCGGCGATGACCCCAGCGGGGCCGGCCAGTCCCCTTGCCCTGCTGCGCCAGGTCTTCGGCTATCCGGAATTTCGTGGCGCCCAGGAGCGGATCATCGACCGGGTCATCGCCGGTGGTGATACCCTGGTCCTCATGCCCACGGGCGGCGGTAAGTCCCTCTGCTTCCAGATCCCGGCCCTGGTGCGGCCCGGCACCGGCATCGTCGTCTCGCCCCTCATCGCCCTGATGCAGGACCAGGTGGACGCCCTGCACCAGCTCGGCCTGCGGGCAGCCTTTCTCAACTCCTCCCTGACCGCGGGGGAGGCGCGGGCGGTGGAACAGGGCCTGGTGTCCGGCCAGTTCGACCTGCTGTACGTGGCACCGGAGCGGCTGCTCAGCGAGCGTTTTCTGGCCCTGCTGGACCAAAGTCGCGTCGCCCTCTTCGCCATCGACGAGGCCCACTGCGTCTCTCAGTGGGGGCACGACTTCCGGCCCGATTACATCCAGCTCAACCTGCTGCATGAGCGCTGGCCGCGGATCCCGCGCATCGCCCTCACCGCCACCGCCGATGGCTTGACTCGCCAGGAGATCGTCGAACGTCTCGGCCTGGCGGAGGCCGAGCAGTTCGTCTCCAGCTTTAATCGGCCCAACATCCGCTATCGCGTGGTCCAGAAGGACCAGCCGCGTCGCCAGTTGCTGCGCTTCCTGCGCGAGGAGCACGCTGGTGATTCGGGCATCGTCTATTGTCTGTCGCGACGCGGGGTGGAGGAGACCGCCGACTTCCTGAGCAGCGAGGGTTTTCGCGCCCTGCCTTACCACGCCGGCCTACCCGCCGAGACCCGGCGCCGGAATCAGGCCGCCTTCCTGCGCGACGATCAGGTCATCATGGTCGCCACCATCGCCTTCGGCATGGGCATCGACAAGCCGGACGTGCGCTTCGTCGCCCACCTCGATCTGCCCAAGAGCGTCGAGGGTTACTACCAGGAGACGGGCCGCGCCGGGCGCGACGGTCTGCCGGCCAATGCCTGGCTGGCCTACGGCTTGTCCGATATGGTCACCCTGCGTCACTTCATCGAGACCTCGGAGGCCGAGGAGCGCTTCAAGCGGGTCGAGCACCACCGGCTCAACGCCATGCTCGGCTTCTGCGAGACCACCGCCTGTCGCCGCCAGGTGCTGCTCAACTACTTCGGCGAGGAACAGGCGCGGCCCTGCGGCAACTGCGACACCTGTCTCGAACCCGTCCAGAGTTGGGATGGCACCCAGGCCGCCCGCAAGGCCCTGTCCTGTATCTTTCGCACCGGCATGCGGTTTGGCACCAACTATCTGATCGAAGTCCTACTCGGCAAGGACAGTCCTCGCATCAAGAGTTTCGGCCATGATCGCGTCTCCACCTTCGGCATCGGCCAGGAACTGAGCGCGGACGAATGGAAGTCCGTCTATCGGCAACTGGTGGCCGCCGGCCTGGTGACGGTAGATCTGGCGGGCCACGGTGCCCTCCAGCTCACCGAGCAGAGCCGCCCCGTCCTGCGGGGCGAGTGCGAGGTCCGGCTGCGGCGCGATCCCTCATCCCGGGGCCGTGCGGTTGGGGGCCACCCTGCCGAGGGCCGAGCCGCCGGGGGACGCCAGGAACGGGGGCGGCGCAAGTCCGGCTTCGAGGGCGACCTGGAGGCCAGCGCCCTCTGGGAGCGCCTGCGCGCCCTGCGCCTCGCCCTGGCCCAGCAGCAGAATCTGCCGCCCTATGTCATCTTCGGAGATATCACCCTGCGGGACCTGGTCCGGTACCGTCCCCGCAACCTGGATGAGATGAGCCGTATCAGCGGCATCGGCGCGGTCAAACGGGAGCGCTATGGCGAGGCCTTCCTCGCCGCCCTGGCGGCCCATGCCGCCGAGTACGGCTACCCGGCCAACTGGCGGCCTATCTAGCGCGGGGGATTGGGTCACGCGGACTGGGCCAGCCAGAGGTTTCGTTAACGGTGCTCAGCCATCTCTTTGGGGTCGGTGATATCGATGAATCGCGAAGGCAAGCACCAGCCGGAGGCCAGGTGGTCGCCCTGGACATGACAAGCGGCCCTTGTGCCAGGAACCCCGGGAGGCGCCTGGCGCCTATCGGGCACCTCCGGTCGGCGGCAACCGGGATTCAATCACCGTCTTTGCCCTCCATTTCCCTGCCGAGATCCAAGGGGCGGAAGGCGGCGAGAAAGGCGGTCATCTCCTTGGCGGGGACAGGGCGGCAGATCCAGTAGCCCTGGATGGCATCGCACCCTAGATCGCGCAGGCATTCGGCCTGGCCCCGGGTTTCCACGCCCTCGGCGATGAGCTTGAGGCCGAGGCTATGGCCCAGGGCGATGATGGCCTTGGCAATGGCCACGCTGTTGCGGTCGGTAGTCAGCCTGCGCACGAAGGAGATATCGATCTTCAACTCGCTGACATTGAGTTGCTGCAGGTAGGCCAGGGAGGAATAGCCGGTGCCGAAGTCATCGATGGACACGCCCACGCCGAGGGCATTGAGTTCGGCTAGGACCTGCATGGACTGGTCCCTGTCACCCATAATGACGCTCTCGGTGATCTCGAGGACCAGCTGGCGGGGCGTGACCCCCGTTTCTTCCAGAATCCCGGCGATGGTCTTGGTTAGGTCGCCGCGGTTCAACTGCATCATGGAAACATTGACCGCGATCGGTCCATGGGGCAGACCCGTCTCCGACCATTGTCGGATTTGGCGACAGGCGGTGCGCAGGGCCCAATCCCCCAAGCGGGCGATCAGGCCGCTTTCCTCGGCGAGGGGAACGAATTCGGCGGGAGAGATCCAGCCGCGCTTTGAATGGTGCCAACGCGCCAGGGCCTCAAGGCCGAGGATGCCGCCCTGGCGCAGGTCCACCTGCGGCTGGAAGTGCAGGCACAGGCCCCCATGGTCAATGGCATGGCGCAGATCGGCCTCCAGGTTGAGGCGGTTCCTGGCACCTTGGGTCATCTCCGGGGAGGAGAAGCGCAACAGGCCCCGGCCCTGGGCCTTGGCCAGATGGAGGGCGGCGTCGGCGCTGCTCCTCAGGGAGGCGGCATCCCGACCATTGGCGGGATAGAGGGCCACGCCGATGCTAGCCCCGATGAAGAGGTTGTTGCCATCCACCGGAATGGGGTGGTTGATGGCCTCAAGTATGCGCTGGGCCAGCTGGACGATGCCGGGGAGGCTGGCGTCCTGTTGCAGGATAATATTGAACTCGTCGCCGCCAATGCGGGCGACGGTGTCCATGTCCGGGAGCAGGGCGCGCAGCCGGTTGCCGACCTCCAGCAGGACGCGATCGCCAGCGTCATGGCCCAGGCTCTCGTTAATGGTCTTGAATTGGTCGAGGTCCAGTAAGAGGAGGCCAAATTCCTTCTGGGCATGCTCGTTCTGCTGGATGGCGAGATTTAATAACTCGATGAAGAGGGTGCGATTGGGAAAGCCCGTCAGGGGATCGCGGTGGAGGAAGTAGTCCAGATCCTGTTCGGCGCGGCGCCGATCGGTGATGTCGCGGTTGGACCCCCGCCGCCCCAGAAAACGCCCCTCGGCGTCGAATACGGGCTTGCAAACATGTTCAAGCCAGCGTTCGTTACCGCTACGATCCAGGATCCGGACCAGTCGCGACTCGGGTTCCGGCCTCGACAGGTTGGCGAGGTGGGCGTGCCAGTCTTCGAGGTCCTGGGGGTGGACCAGCTTTTCCATGAGGTCCGGATCGGCGAAAAAGTCCGCCGGGGGATGGCCGGAGACGGCCTGGCAGGCGGGTGAGACATAGAGGTAGCCCCCGTTGGGGGCCCGCCAGTACTCCCAGTTGGGGGAGTAGTCAGCGAGGATGCGGTAGCGCTGCTCGCTCTGCTGAAGCAGGGCCGTGCGTTGGGTCACCCGTTCCTCGAGCCGGTTGCGCAAGTTCGCGAGTTCCAGGTGGGTGCGCACTCGGGCGCGCACCTCGTCGATGTTGTAGGGTTTGGTGATGTAGTCGGCGGCACCGATAGCGAAGCCCTTGACCTTGTCCTGGGTGGCATCGACCTGGGTAACGAAGATGATCGGAATGCGCTGGCCATAGGACAAGGCCTTGATGCGTTGGCAGACCTCGTAACCGTCCATGCCCGGCATGAGGATGTCGAGCAGAACCAGGTCCGGCGGGGTGGGGCCAGTGACGATTTCCAGGGCCTTGGTGCCTAAGGTGGCGACCAGAATGCGATGCTCTTCCTTGAGGGCCTCGATCAGGCCGTGGATATTGTCCGGGATGTCGTCCACCACCAGCAGGTGCGCCGGGCGGTCGGCAACCAAGGAGGCGTGGGCCAGGGTGATGGCCTGTTCCCCGCCATCCTTCGGCTGCCAACCGTAGGCAGGGCCACGCCGCCGGTTGCGTAATTCCACTTGGGTGCGCACGCGTTGGCGTAACAGATCGGGATTTACCGGCTTGGTGACATAGTCGGCGACCCCGAGCTGGAGTCCCCGCACCTCGTCCTCCGTCTCGGCCAGGGAGGTGACGAAGATGACCGGGATCTCGGTGGTGAGGGGGTTGGCCTTGAGGTGGGCCAGTACCGAATAGCCATCCATGCCGGGCATCTTGACGTCCAGCAGAATCAGCTCGGGTTGGGGCTCGCGTTGGGCCAGGTCAAGCGCCTTCTCGCCGCTGGTGGCGGCGGCAATGGCATAGTCATCGCGCAGTATCTGCATCATGACATGCAAATTTTGATGCATGTCATCGACGATCAGAATGCTCGGACGCTGATTTGGCTGAAGGGTCATGATGTTCTCTAGGATGCGGACTCCAGCCGCTGTTGCAAGCCTGCTAGCGATTGCCTGGCGGCGTCAATCTCGAACAGGTCCACCCGCGCGCCGAGCTCGGCGATCTCCGCCGCCAGGGGCGTGCCCACGACCCCAGCGGTCATTCGCTCCAGCAGAGGTTCCGCTTCACCCAGGTCAAACGCCAGGGCCTGGTCCAGGCGCCCCAGGAGTTCCCGGACCTGCCGGGGTTCCAGGAGGGTGGCCTTGCCGGGGGGTCTCGCCACGGCGGCCAGGCGATCGATATCCGCCATGACCTCCCCCAACCGATCCCGCAGTGCCTCCAGAGCGGCGGTGTCCGGCATCTGGTCCTGCTTGAATTGGTTATCGATGGTGGCGATCTGGTTGAAAAGCGCCAGGGCGCCCAGGTTACCCGCCACGCCCTTGAGGGCATGGCAATAGGCCCGAGCCTCGGCTATGCCTTGATCGGTCAAACGTTGCTCTAACTCCTGGACCGCATCGGGGTAGTGCTGGCGGAAGCGGAACAACTGTCGGCGATAGGCATCGATCTTGCCGCCAATACGGTGGATACCGGCCCGGGTGTCGAGGCTCGCTAGGCTGGCCAGCAGATCCACCTCGTCGGGTTCATCCGTTATCGGGTCGGAGGTGGGCGGGTCGGAGGCTGGCAGGGTAGGGGAGGCTCCGGCACTGGCCCGGTGCGCGGGCAGCCGCACCCAGTGGTGCAGCGTTGCCATCAGCAGGTCGGGGTCCACCGGCTTGGTGACATGGTCGTTCATGCCAGCGGCCTTGCTCTTATCCGCGTCTCCGGCCATGGCCAGGGCGGTCATGGCGATGATCGGGAGGTGGGCGAAGTGCTCGCCGCCGGGCTGCTCCGCTAGCGAGCGGATGCGGCGCGTCGCCTCCAGGCCGTCCATCACCGGCATTTGGATGTCCATGAGCACGGCATCATAGTCCTCCGTCCGTACCTTATCCAGGGCATCCAGGCCGTTGACGGCCTCCGCCACGGTCATGCCTTCGCTGGTCAGGAGTTCAGTGGCGAATTCACGGTTGATGTCGTTGTCCTCCACCAGGAGGATGCGGGCCCCGGCCATCGTACTCGGGGAGGGGCGTTTGGCCGGGGTCGGGACCGGGGTCGGTCTGTGTTGGCGGCCGAGCAGGCGCCCGCGGCCCAGGACCGAGATCAGGGTATCCAGCAGCAGGGAGGGCGTGACGGGCTTGATCAGGAAACCCTCGACCCCTGCCTGCTCCGCCAGACGGATGACATCCTCGCGGCCATGGGCCGTCACCATCACCACCTTGGGCTTGGGTCGGATAGTCGGATCACCCTGGATGCGCTGGGTGGCCTCGTCGCCATTCATGCCAGGCATGCGCCAATCCATGAGCACCAGGTCGAAGGGGGGCGAGGCGGTCCCGAGGATGTTCATGGCCTCCGCCCCACTGGCCGCGGTGGCGATGCTGACATGGAGGCGCTTGAGCATCGCGGTCAGGATTCTCCGCGAGACCTGGTTGTCGTCGACC